>CALLPT010000198.1 GCA_938015575.1 uncultured Acidimicrobiales bacterium | reverse complement strand
TGGCGACGGGCTGCGCGGTCACCATATGGACGAAGTAGCCGCCCTTGGGATCGGTCCACTCGGCCAGACCGGTGCCACCGAGCCGGGCGTTGAGCTTGTCCTGCACGGCGGCGAACTTGGGAGCGATGATCGTCGCATGGTCGGACATGAGTCCCTCGAGTCCACCGGGGTAGGCATCGAGGAACTTCACGTGACGCCACTGCTCGAGCTTGTTCGGCCCAATAGTCGACATCGACAACCACTTGGTGAAGTGGGCGATGTTGCTGGGGCTCGCCGCGAGGGCGCCGATGCCCGCGCCAGAGAACGTGATCTTCGAGGTCGAGCCGAACAGGATGACGCGATCCGGATTGCCGGCTGCTTCGGCGGCGCGCAGAATGTTCTTCGGCTCGTCTCGGTCGGCACCGAGATGGTGCACGCCATAGGCATTGTCGGCGAAGATCCGGAAGTCGTCGGCGGCTGCGCTCATCGAGACAAGTCGATCGACATTCGCATCGGAGATTGAGTCGCCGGTCGGGTTGCTGTAGACGGGCACGAAGTACACGCCTTTGATCGACGCGTCTGCAGCGACGAGTTGTTCGATCGCGTCGACGTCGGGTCCGTTGTCGTCGATGTCGACCGGGACAAGCTCGAACCCAAGTCCTTGGAGGAGGCCGAAGTGGCGGTCATAACCAGGGACCGTGACGATCATCTTCGGCTTGTCGGCCTGGCCCGCCCATGGCGATGCATCGGCGTCGGGCCCTTGGATGAGACAGCACAGCAAGGCCTGGCTCATGAGCATGAGGCTCGCGTTGTTGCCGGCGATCACCTCTTCGGCGTGGACACCGAGCAGGTCGCCGAGCATTGCTCGGGCCTCGGGCAGGCCAGCGGCGCCGCCGGGGTAGTTGCGCAGGTCGATGCCGCTGGGCGTGACCAGTTCATCGCTGCTGGTGAGCACGTCGAGCAGGCCATTCGAAAGATCGAATTGCTCGTCGCTCGGCTGGCCTCGGGTCATCGAGAGGTTCAGGCCGAGCCCGACGAGCTCAGCATGTTCGGCGCGCAGTTCTTCGAGGTTGCTCACGGCGTCGAGGCTATTGCCGCCGCTGCCAATTCGACCCCGAGTTTCGCAGCTTGCTTAGGGGAGGGTCGAGAAGATGACGCGTTCGCCGTCGGTCACGATGTGGCCTGCGGTCGGCGGAGCGAAGTGCGTGCCCAAGATGAGGACCGGCTGGTCGGTCCATTCGGCCAGCATTCGGTGGCGGGTCGCGCACGCCGCATCTGCGTCGTCGTCGAAATTGGCCGATGAAAGATCCGGCTCGGCGAATTGCAGGGGCGTGTGCGTCATGTCGCCGGTGATTACGGCGCGTTCGCCGTTCGATTCGATCGCGACCGAAACATGTCCCGGTGTGTGTCCGGGGGTGGAGATGAGACGCACTTCGTCGTTGATCACATGGTCGTCGGCGACAAGATCGGCAAGTCCAGCGTCGATCAACGGCTGCACCGAGGGCTCGATGACCGCGTGGTGATCCTCGATCCTGGTGTGCTCGACTTCGGTGCGGCTGAACAGGTAGCGGGCGTTGGGAAACGTCGGCACCTGGCGCCCGCCCACGTCGCGAAGATTCCAGCCGACGTGATCGAAGTGCAAGTGCGTGCACAGCACGACGTCGACCGCAGACAGGCCTCCGTCGATCGTTGCGTCGAGGCGAGATGGAAACTCGGGGTCAGACGGAAGCGACCGTTCACCCTCGCCCACGCACGTATCGACGACGATCGTGGTGTCGCCGCTCTGGACGACGAACGCGTGGATCGAGAGCGCCATCTTGTCGTTGCGTTCACTGAAGAAGTTCGGATAGATCCAGTCGCGGTGAGGCTCGAGCACGTCGGGCGTGAAAGCGGGCATGAGTGTCGTGCCGTCGAGCCATGTGACGACCTCTTCGACGCGGGTGATCGTGACGTCGCCAACGCGCCACGTCAGTTGGGTGGTCATGGCGTCCTGCGGACGATGCGGAACATCGGGATCTCGCGTTCGACCCCGGCCTGGTAGTCGCCGAATCGTGGCATCGCCGCAGTCATCGAGTCGAACACGGCTTGGCGCTCTTCGCCCGCCGTCAAGATCGCGGTCGCGGCAAAGGTTTCGCTTCCGACCTCGGCGGTGATGTCGGGGTGTGCGACCAGGTTGTAGTACCAGGCCGGGTGCTTGGGGGAACCGCCGGCCGATGCCATCACCACGAAGTCGCCGTCGTACGGGTGATACGTCAGCGGCCAGACAAGCTCGCGTCCGCTCTTGGCGCCTGTCATCGTGAGCAAGATCATGTCGTTGCCCTCGAACCGGCCCCCACAGTTGCCGCCGTTGGCGCGGAACTCGTCGACGATGCCGGCATTGAACGCAAGCAACTTCGCTCTCGTCATGCCGAGCGCCACGATCTCTTCTTCGGAATCAGTCATGGATCTTCTCCTAGGTCAGGCCCTCGGCGGGTAGCGCTCGGAACTGGTCCTCGTCATGCCCGTACAAGAGCCGACAGCCATGGTCATCGCGAAGACTGCGTAGATAAGCCATCGATTCGCGTTGCTGCGGGACGGCTCGTTCGGGCGTGAAGACCGGCACGGCGTCGTCGTCGAGAAGTTGCTCGGTGTACACGCAGTCGCCGGTCAGCACGACCGGTCCCGAGTCGAGTTCGACACGCAGCGATTGATGCCCCTTGGTGTGGCCGGGGGTGGGGAGGCAGACGACTCGACCATCGCCAAAGAGGTCGTGCTCGCCGTCGAGCAGGTGCCGATCGTGGCCGTGGTCGTAATCGTCGGGGTTGTAGATGCCGTAGTCGATCATCTTCTGGTCTTGGCCGGACTCCCATTCGGCGCGCTGGACCACGAGGCGCGCGTCGGGAACTTCCTGGGTGCCGCCGGCATGGTCGAAGTGCAGGTGGCTCAGCACGAGGTGCGTGATGTCGCTGGGGCGGATCGTGCGGCTGGTGAGCCGGGCGCCGAGTTCTTCGCCGGGGTTGAAGTCGGGGGTGAAGCGGCTTGCGGTCGCTTCGCCGATCCGATCGACCGAGGTTTGGAGATCGATGTGCATGCCGGCGTCGAACAGCACCAGGCCGTCGGGATGCTCGATCAGCCACGACGGAACGGGAAACACCGTCGCGCCGTCGCTGCCATCGATGACGGCGTTCTGCGTCACGACTCGACCAATCTCGAGTGGAACGAGTCGCATGCGGATCCCCCTGTGCGTTGCCTCTGGCGCCGAGCCTAGAACGGCGACCCCGCCCGAGCGAATACGTCCTCAAGCCGTTACGGGTGAAGTGGGCATGGCATGCTCAAGGAATGCGCCATGTCGAGACACTGCTTGGGTCGCTGATGGAAGCGGTCGAGGCGCCGGACTCGTCGGGAGCATCGGCGGACCTGCGGGTCAGCAACGCGGACCAGGCGCTGCCGTCGGCGTTCCCCGTCACCGACCTCGCCGTTGCGTCGATCGCGAACGCCGCGTTTGCGGCTCGTCGGATCGGCGAGCTCGTCGGGTTGCCCGACCGTTCGTCCATCGATATCGATGCCCGGGCGGGCTCGCTGTGGTTCGGATTCACCATCGAACCCCAAGGCTGGGAACTGCCCCCGGTGTGGGACTCGGTAGCCGGGATCTACCCGTGCGGCGATCGCTACGTCCGCCTGCACACCAACGCCCCGCACCACAAGGCCGCGGCGCTACGCGTCCTCGAGGCCGACGAGAATCGCGAGTCCGTCGCTGCGGCCGTCTCCACGTGGGATCCGTTCGCGCTGGAGACCGCGGTCGTCGAAGCCGGGGGCGTGGCTTCGACCCTGCGGAGCCGTGACGAATGGGTCGGCCACGCCCAAGGCGCGGCGTTGGCATCGGAGCCGCTGGTACACGTCGAGCGCCGGGCCGCAAGTAATAGGACCGCAGGCAATGTCGACACCGCCGGATCGCCGAACCGGCCCCTGGCCGGTGTGCGCGTGCTGGATCTGACCCGCGTGCTCGCTGGTCCGGTCGCCACTCGACTGCTCGCCGGGCTCGGGGCCGACGTGTTGCGCATCGACCCTCCGGTATGGAACGAAGCCGGCGTGGCTGCCGAAGTCAACCTCGGCAAACGATGTGCTCGTCTCGACCTGTGTGACGACGGCGATCGGGCGGTGTTCGAAGACCGCCTCGCCGAAGCCGACATCGTCGTCCATGGCTATCGGCGCGACGCGCTCGGCGGACTCGGCTACGACGAAACGGCCCGCCAGCGCATCAACCCGAATCTGGTCGACGTCTCCCTCAACGCGTGGGGTCACACCGGTCCGTGGCGCGACCGGCGCGGTTTCGATTCGATCGTGCAAATCGCGGCCGGGGTTGCGCACCGAGGCATGGAGGCCTATGGCAGCGACGGCCCGACACCGCTTCCGGTGCAAGCGCTCGATCATGCCACCGGCTACACGCTTGCGGCCTGCGCGTTGCAAGGGTGGGCGGAGCGGCTCGCGTCGGGCGCAGCATCGACATGGAAGACCTCGCTCGCCGCGCACGCCGAGCTGCTGTGGCCCGTCGCTGACGATGTCGATCTCCATTCGGACTTCGCTGCGCTCGGTGACGGCGATCTGGCTCCGGACGTCGAGTCGACATCGTGGGGTCTGGTCCGCCGAGCCCGCGCCCCGATGTCGATCGCGGGCATCGACCTGGCCTGGCCGAACGGGTCCGCGGACCACGGCACCTCGACGGCGACCTGGTCCGCGCCGCTCTAGAGTCCGGTCATGGAGACGCCCGCCATCCTCGAACAGCTGGTGACCGACTGCCAGGCCGCCCTCGGACACGACGACACGCGGGCTCGCATTCACCAACTCGTGCAGGCAGTGGTTGTCGAGCCGGCGAAGCTGGCCGACCAGATTCCGGCGTTTGCTTCCGGCGAAGTCGAGGTGAGCCCACGCGGCTTCCGTCTCGGCGGCGAGCACATCGTGCATCAAAGCCCCGACCTCACGGTCATGGTGCTCGACACGCTTCCTGGTGTGGAGCAACCGCCGCACGACCATGCGATGCCCGCGTTCATCGGCGTCTTCGCGGGCTGCGAAGAACAGCGCTTCTGGACCCGCACCGACGACGGGCTTGTGCCAACCACCGGCCGCCTGCTCGAAGCGGGCGAAGTCGTCGCGTTTGGTGTCCGCGGGATTCATGCGATCAGCGCGCCGGATCATGCTCCCGCCCGGGCGGTGCACGTCTACCTCGGCGACATCTATGACGTCGACCGGTCGGTCTTTCATCCCGACACGCTCGAGGAGTTCGAAATGACCAGCGACCGCTACGACGAGTTCTGCCGCCCTCGTTGAGTCGGCCAGCGTCGGCGCCCGGGCTGTTCTGCGCCGGCGACCCTGAGATAGGTTCCGGACCGAACCGACTTTCATCTTGGGGGAACGACCATGGGGCATCTTGACGGACGAGTGGTGATCGTGACCGGTGCCGGTCGCGGCGTCGGGCGAGGCCACGCGCTCACGATGGCCAGCGAGGGCGCCAGCGTCGTGGTCAACGACCTGGGTGGCGCCCAGGACGGCAGTGGCGGCGAGATCGGTCCGGCCCAAGAGGTCGTGAACGAGATCGTGGCCGCCGGTGGCAAGGCCGTCGCCAACGGCGACTCGGTCACCGATGCCGACGGCGTCAAGCGCATGATCCAGACCGCTGTCGACGAGTTCGGCGACCTGCACGGGGTCGTCAACAATGCCGGCATTCTGCGCGACCGCATGCTCGTCTCGATGTCCGAAGACGATTTCGACTTGGTCATCGACGTGCACCTCAAAGGCACCTGGCTGATGATGCATCACGCCGGCAACTACTGGCGCGAGAAATCCAAGGCAGGCGAAGACGTCGCCGCGTCGATCGTCAACACCTCGTCGACATCGGGCCTGCACTCGAATGTCGGACAATCGAACTATGGCCCGGCCAAGGCGGCGATCGCCACACTGTCGGTGCTCGGCGCCAAGGAGCTCGGCCGCTACGGCGTGCGCGTCAACGCGCTCGCTCCGGCCGCTCGCACCCGCATGACGCTCAGCACCCCGGGCCTGGGCGAACGCATCGGTGCACCCGACGATGGCGGCTTCGACCAATGGGATCCGCTCAACATCTCGCCATTGGTTGCCTGGCTCTGCAAAGAGGACTGCCCGGCGACCGGTCAGGTCTATTGGATCCTCGGCAACAAGCTCGCCCGTTACCAAGAGTGGACCAAGGCTGACTATGCCGAGACCGATGGCATGTGGGACATCGGCGAGCTGGGCGAGGTCGCGAGCAGCTGGGAAACCGGCATCGTGCAATCGCGCAGCCAGATCATCACCGGCCTCGAGGAACACCAGCGGTGAGCTCGGCAGCAGTGGAAGCGCTCGACGCATTCCGCCAACGCTGCCGCGACTTCCTGGCTGACCACGCAACCGGCATCACGGTTGCCGACGTCGACGATCCTCGGCACGAGAAGACCCACGCCGAATGCAAGGCGTTCCAGCGGGCCGTATTCGACGCGGGCCTCGCCGGCTTGACCTATCCGACCGAGTTCGGCGGCCAGGGGTTGAGCGACGACCATCAGCGCATCTGGCGCGAGGAGACCGCGAACTTCCCGCTGATGACTCGCACGTTCAGCATCAGCCATGGCATGTGTCTGCCGATGATCAACGAATACGGCTCCGACGAGTTGCGAGCGAAGTATCAGGCGGGTCTTATCAGCGGCGATCTGTTGGCCTGTCAGATGTTCAGTGAGCCTGGCGCTGGCTCCGACGTCGCCAGCTTGCAGATGAAGGCCGTCCGTGATGGTGACGAATGGATCCTCAACGGCCAAAAGGTGTGGACCACGCTGGCCCACATCGCCGACCTCGGCGTCATCATCGCCCGGACCGAACCCGAGCATCCGAAGCACCGTGGCATCAGCATGTTCCTGATCGACATGCATGACCCGGCCGTCGAGGTTCGCAAGATCAACCAGATCGACGGAGGCGGACGCTTCAACGAGGTGTATCTGACGGATCTACGCGTGCCCGTCGACCATCAGATCGGACCGCTCAATGAGGGCTGGCGGCTGGCGACGGCGATGCTCATGTATGAGCGGGTCGCCATCGGCACTGGTCAGACCGGCGGAATCCAGACGCCGATGTATCGCCAGCTTTCGAACGAGGCCATCAAGCGAGGCGTCTCGGTCGACCCGGTGATCCGTCAGGACCTGATGCGGCTCTACTCAGCCGAGGTCTGCAAGAGCCTGATGGGCATGCTCACTCGGGCCGAGCAGCAGGCCGGCAAGACCCCGGGGCCTGGCGGCTCCCTCGGCAAGCTGGCAGGCGCCATGATCTCAACGACGTATCGAGACTTGTCGCTTTCCATCGTCGGTCCCGGATCCGTCGCCGGCGAGGACGGTGGCAAGTGGGCCAAGGCCGCGCTCACCACGCTGGCGTCGGGCATCGCGGGTGGCACCAACGAGATCCAGCGAAACATCATCGGCGAGCGGGTTCTGGGCTTGCCCCGGGAACCGTCGGTCGACAAAGACGCCCCGTTCAAAGACCTGATGGTCGGCACTCAGCGGGAGTAGTTCCGACCGCAGCGGCGTGCGCTGTGCGGGCAACGCCGTGAAGCACATTTGCCATCGACGCAGCCGAGTTCGGGAAACGAACGTGTGTACGATGCGACCGTGGAGGCCGTCGTCGAGGAAACAGCAGCGGTGCTGACGCGCACGCTTACCTTCGTCGCCGCTGACCCTCCACGCCATTCCTGGTTCGCGGCGTGGGATCCCGACCGTCCTGGCGGCCTCCACGACCGGGGCGACGATGGCAGCGAACGCGTCGACCTCGACCTGGTGCTTCCGGCCAAGCGGGGCACTTCGCTCACCACGGTCTCGGCCCGTCGAATCCCGATGGCCGAAGCGATCGACCTGCTCGCGCCCCTCGCCCATGGCGACGAAGCGTCGGCCTCGGCCCATGCTTGGGCGGGCATTGTGCGCACCGCGATCGCCCTCATCGCCGACGCCAAAGTGCTCCCGTGGATCAGCCCGGACGGCTGGGACACGTGGCGCGTGGACCCGGTCGACGCCGGCGAACACGCGCGGCTGACCGAACTGGCGAGCGCGCTTCCGGCCGCCGCACACGCGACCCCGGTCGATGCCCGTGGCCGGATCAGCGATCCGATGTGGGCGGCCCGAACCCTGTGCGACGCGGTGGCCGATGCGTTCATCCGCACCCCGGCAGCCCATCGCATGTCTTCGCTGCGCCTGTTCGCCGATCGAGCGCCGACCCGGGTGCGTCACTTGCGGCCGTGGGTGCAAGACCTTGCCGCGACGCACTGTTCGACCGCCCGGTTGGTGCTGCGCATGGTCCCACCCGACGATGATCCAGACGACGGCGACGACCCTGACAGCGACGGCCCTGACCGCGATGGGGCATCGACCGACTGGACAATTCGCTTCCAACTCCAGAGCCGCATTGATCCGTCGCTCGTCGTCGATGCCGAGCAGTATTGGGAGTCGCCCGTCGAAGTCCTCGACCGATTCGGCGCCCAGGCCGAGACGGTGCTGCTCGCGGGGCTGCGGATCGTCGCTGAGCTTGTGGAGCCGCTGGCCGACGTGCTCGACGAACTGGCGCCGACCAGTGCCACGATCCGCGACGCCGATATCGATGTTCTGCTCGATGCGCTCGAACCGCTGAGCGAGGCCGACGTCGACGTCCGCTGGCCTTCGGCGTTGGTGGCGCCCAGGGTTGAGCGTCGGCTGGTGGTCTCTGCCGGGACACCTTCGTCGGATCTCGCCCCGATGCTTCAACTCGACGGGATTCTCGACATCGACTGGGAGTTCCTGCTCGACGACACGCCATTGACGGCCGAGGAGCTCCGTGTGCTGTCGACGGCGAAGCGATCGGTGGTCTCGTTGCGTGGCCGCTGGGTCCGCCTCGATCGAGCAACGTTGGCGAAGCTTCGCGAGCCGGCCCCCGAGCTGTCGCCGACCGCGGCGCTCGCACTCGCGCTCGGCGCCAACGTCGAACTGCCCGGTGTCGAAGCCGACGAGGTCATCGATATCCGGATTGCCGGATCCTTCGACGACCTGGTCGCTCGAGTCGAGGCGTTGGCCGGCACCCGCGAACAAGACGAACCGGCGGCCCTTCGTGCCGAACTTCGTGGCTACCAGAAGCGCGGCCTTGCGTGGATGTCAGACCTCGTCGATCTTGGGTTCGGTGGTTGCCTGGCCGACGACATGGGTCTGGGCAAGACCATCCAGGTGCTCGCGTTGCACGCCCTGCGGGCCGAACAAGAAGCCACCCGCGGCCCGCTGCTGGTTGTGTGTCCGACCTCGCTGATGCGGAACTGGCAACGAGAAGCGGCGACTTTTTTGCCGGACACTCCCGTTCGCATCTTTCATGGCCAGTCACGTCGCCTCGACGGGTTGGCCGCCGACGAGATCGTCATCACGAGCTACGGCGTGGTGCGCACCGATAGCGCCCGTCTCGACGCCGTCGAATGGGCGGTCGTTGCCGCCGACGAAGCCCAGCACGCCAAGAACCCGCGTTCGCGCACCGCACGCGCTCTGCGCGAGATTCGCCACGGCGTCCGGCTGGCGCTGACCGGTACGCCGGTCGAGAACAAGCTCAGCGAACTGTGGTCGATCTACGACTGGGCGGTGCCCGGGTTGCTCGGTCCGCTCGAAACCTTCCGGCGCACGACATCGCTTCCGATCGAACGCGACAACGACCGCAAGGCCACCGAACGATTGCAGAAACTTCTGCGCCCCTTCCTGTTGCGACGCCACAAGACCGATCCTGGCATCGCCCCGGAGCTGCCCGACAAGATCGAGCGCGATGTGATCGTGCCGCTCACCGGCGAACAGGTCACCCTCTACAAGGCCGCCGTCGACACCACACTGGCCGAAGTCGCCGAAGCCGAAGGCATCGCCCGCCGCGGCCTGGTCCTCAAACTGTTGACGAGCCTCAAGCAGATCACAAACCATCCCGCGCAGTTCTTGGGTGAGACCGGCCCGCTTCCCGGCCGCTCCGGCAAACTCGCCGCGGTTGATGACCTGCTGGCAACGATCCGCGAGAACGGCGAAGCCACCCTCGTGTTCACGCAATACGTGGCCATGGGCAAACTGCTGGTCGAGCACCTGAGTGGCCTGGGCCACCGCGTCGAGATGCTGCATGGCGGTCTGAGCGTGAGTGCTCGCCAGGCGCTCGTCGACCAGGTGCAGGCCGGCGAACTCGACGTGCTGATCCTGTCGCTCAAGGCAGGCGGCACGGGCCTCAACCTGACTCGGGCGACCCACGTCGTGCACTACGACCGCTGGTGGAATCCAGCCGTCGAGGACCAGGCAACCGACCGGGCGTACCGCATTGGCCAGGACCGAACCGTCACGGTGCACCGGATCATTACCCAAGGCACGGTCGAGGATCGGGTTGCCGCGTTGTTGGCGTCGAAGCGTGCACTCGCGGCCTCGGTGACCGGCGGTGGGGAAAGCTGGATCGGCGAACTCGACGACGATGAACTCGCGGATCTGGTGTCGCTTTCGGTGGTGCCGAGCCAGTCGTTCGCCGACCAGTCAGCTGACGACGACGGATGGGCGGTCGCCTGATGGCTCGTCGCACATTCGGTGCAACGTGGTGGGGCGCCGCGTGGCTCGACGCGCTCGAGCGGCGAGCGCTTGTCGACCCGAACCGGCTTCCCCGAGGCCGGACTTATGCCCGCCAGGATCGCGTGGTCGACCTCGAACTGAGTCCGGGCCTGGTCCAGGCTCGGGTGTGGGGAACTGATCGATACGCGACTCAGCTGAGCGTGCGGGTGCTGTCCGACGCCGAGTGGGACACCGTGCTCGAAACGGTGATGTCTCAGGCCGCGAATGCCGCCGCGCTGTTGTCGGGCGAGGTGCCCAATGCGATCGGCGACCTGGTGTTGCCCGACAAAGGCGATCTGGGACCCGACTGCAGCTGTCCCGATAGCGCGGAACCGTGCAAGCACGCGGCCGCACTGTGCTACATCGTCGCCGACCTGCTCGACGAGGATCCCTTCGCGCTCCTGACGCTGCGAGGCCGAGGTCGCGACGAGGTCTTGGCCGAGATCCGTCGCCGACGGGCCGAAGCGCTCGGAGGCGAAGTCGAGGCTCCGTCGGATCTGCCCCGAGGGCCCGATCCTGGCATCGCCGCCTCTGCCGCGTTCAAGCGCACCGACCACGAACCGGCGCCGTCGCGTTCGGCGCCACGGTTGCCTGCTTCCACGTACCGGCTGGGATCGGTCGCGCCGGCCGATAGCGGTATCGATGCGAACGATCTTGAGTCTCTCGTCACCGATGCAGCGGAGCGGGCATGGCAGATGTTGGCCAGCGGAGCACCGAGTGGTTTGCAGGCTTCGCCTGGCGACGATGTGGTGCGTCGGGCAGCGCGAGTGACCGACGACGAGCGATCCGGCATCGTCGAAGCAACCGGACTCGACGCAGGCGAGCTGGCTGCGGCGGCTGCGGCCTGGCGAGTTGGTGGTCGTGCGGGCTATCGCGTGAGTCGGGGTCGATGGAAGCCGACCTCGCAGCAGATGCAGCCCGCCGTCGACGCGCTCGGCGAGTCGGCCAAGGTGCGGGCGAATACGGCCGCAGCCGGAACGGTGCAGCTGCGACTTGGCGAGGCCGATGGCTGTTGGTGGCGTTTCGCAACCGATGACACGCTCGGCTGGGTCCTCGTCGCCGGTCCCGCCACCGACCCCGCCGACCTCCTCGACTAACCACCACCGCTGCGTTTCTCTGACACCCGCAACGCGGCGAGTCAGTCGGGGAACAGGCGAGCGCGGAGGTCGAACTTCTTGACCTTGCCGAGCGCGGTCCGAGGAAGCTCGTCCACAATGTGCAGGGCCGCGGGGAGTTTGAATCGGGCGAGTGTCGCCTCGCCATGTGCCCGGAGCGCGTCGAGGGTCGGCGCCTCGCCGTCGGCGACAGCGAACGCTACGGGGACCTGGCCCCACGTGTCGTCGGGGCCGGCCACGATGGCGATATCGGCGATACCAGCAGCGTTGATCAAGGCTTCTTCGACTTCGACCGGGTCGATGTTCTCGCCGCCGCTGATGATCTTGTCGTCGACCCGCCCATCGATGCGCACATAGCCATGGTCGTCGAGATGAGCGAGATCACCCGTGCGGTACCAGTCGCCGTCGAACGCCGCGGTAGTGGCCTGCGGGTTGTCCCAATAGTGCGTGAACAGGTGATCGCCCTTGATCTGCAGCTCGCCGTCGACGATGCGAAGTTCGCTGTGCGGAGCGGCGCTTCCGGCGGCGCCCACATGCTCGGCTTCTTCCCACGGAAGTACGACGCAGGTAGGCCCCGTCTCGGTCGAGCCGTAGACCTGGCCGGCAGGCATGCCCCGCTCATTGAGCGCACGCAACAGACTTGGTGGGACCACCGACGACCCGGTCTGAATCCCGCGAATCGACGACAGGTCGGCGGTCGCCCAGTTCGGATGGTCGATGACGGCACGGATCGTCGCGGGTACGAGCAGCGAGGTCGTGACCGAGTAGCGCTCGACATCGGCCAGAAACCGCCCAGGGTCGAACGCCGCGTGCAACACGACGGTGCCGCCGATCATCAGGATCGGCAGCGTCTGAATGTTCAAGCCACCGACATGGAACAGCGGAAGCAGAATCAGCGTGATGTCGTCGGCGGTCAGGCCCTGGCTCTCGATGCCGTTGTCGATGGTGCGAGCGAGCGATCGGTGGGTGTGCACCGCGCCTTTCGGCGAGCCCGTTGTGCCGGAGGTGTAGACCAACAACAACGGATCGAGCACGCCGCCCGTGGCGGCACTCAGTCCGGTAGCCGCGGGCTCAGATGCATCGAGCTCGGCCGGGGTCGGGGCAACGAACGTGCGACACGCGTCGGGAGCGGCTTGTGCCATGTGGTCGGCGAACGCTGGCTGAGCGACGGCCACGCTCGCCCCACAGTGGGCGAGCTGACTGGCATGTTCGGCGACGGTCAGGCGGGAGTTGAGCGGAACCAGCACCGCCCCGTTACGCGAACAAGCCAGGAGCAACGCGAGCATGAACGGGTCGTTGGCTCCCAACCATGCGATTCGGTCGCCCGATTGCACACCGCCGGTCATATCGAGCCAGACAGCGAGGCGCGCTGACCAGATCTGCAAGGCTCGGTAAGAGAGCGGTTCTTCCTCGAACCAGATCGCGGTGGCAGTCGGTGTCGCCGCGGCTTGGGCATCGAAGCGCTCGTGGATCATCGGGTCAAGAACGCGCCGAGCAGTTGGTTGAACGCATCGGGTTGGTCGAGGTTCACAAGATGTCCGCACGAGTCGATGACGGCCAGCTCGGCTCCCGCGATGCCATCGACGAGCCGCTGCATGCTCGTGACCGGAGCGGTTGCATCGTCCGCGCCCGCGATGCAGTACGTCGACGCCGCAATCTGGTGCAGCTGATCATCGAACGCCCAGGTGACCAGGCACTCGAGGGCCCGGCGATACGCCTCGCTTGTAATGCGCGACATCGACGCGATGCAGTTCGCCGGTGCATCGGGGTGTGGGCTCGGACCCATGAGCATCTCGACGACGCCGGGCGCGAGATCGGCGGGAGTCTTGCCCGCGTCGAGCGGCTCGTAGCGCGACGCCAGGTACTTCTCGGCGAAGTCGCTTCGCCCGGGGCGGCCAAAGCTCGGTGAGGTCGCGACCAAGACCAGCGCGTCGAGGCGGTCGGGATGATCGACGGCGAACTGTTGAGCCACCATGCCGCCCATCGACAGTCCGACAAGCGTCGCCGTCGCGATGCCGTAGTGGTCGAGCAAGGCCACGGCTGCGTCGGCCAAAGCAGACCAATCCATCGGATCGAGGGCGGCCGAGTCGCCGTACCCGGGCATGGTCCAGGACAAGCAGTGATAGTCGGCTGCGAACCGTTCGAGCTGCGGCTTCCAGTTCGACCAGTCGCCACCGAGGCCATGGAGGAAGAGGAGCGTTGGGTGGTCAGGGCTTCCAGCGACCGCATGTTCGATGCCGGCGGCGATCGTGGGCGTCAAGCCAGATCGCCCTGCAGCTCGCCCGCGACGACGACGGGCGTGCCGTCGAGCTCGACGGTGCAACCGGCCATCGGCAAGTCGAAGTGGCCGAGCGTGTGACGGCCGGCGACCTCGTTGGCGCCGGTTGAGTAGAGGAAGTTGCCGCCGAAGGCCCGCAGCTCGGTGCCGTTGGTCTGCGTCTTGTCGTACATGACCATCGAGTCCCAGCGAGCGGCCGTGTTCATACCCCAGCCCACGTGGGAGACGGCGTAGGCCTCTTGATCACCCCAGGCTTCGAAGTAGCTCTTCATCAGGCGGGCGTCGACGCCGTCACCGGCGATGTCGACGATGTAGTCGTTCTCGATCGTGCAGGTGATCGGCGAGTCGACATAGCGTTTGAAGGTCAGGTTCACGTCGCCAACATCGAGCACCAGCGTGCCGTTGACCGACCCTTCGGGCGGGAAACACAGGCAGAGCCCGCCTGGCCAGTGGGCGATCGTGCCCGGTCGGCTCGTATAACCCCAGCTCGAGCCCGCCGGCGCGTTCTCCACATCGATCGTCAGGTCGGTACCCGCGGCCGAGGTGACCCGCATCTGCGAGGCGGCCCGCAACATCTTTGTGCCGGCCTTGACCTTGGCTTCGAGGGACGGGTCAGGCGTGAGCCGCTCGAGAATCTCGGGGTGCTCGTTGCTGACCATCAAGGCCCGAGCACCGCCGCCAAGGATCTTGGGAAGCTCGGGTGCGTGCAGCAGGCCTTCGACGGTGCAGTCCGCGATCAGTGTCACCTGGGACAGTGCCGAGATGACCGGTTCGAGCCCGGCGATCGCGTCACTTGCACCCGTCGACCGGATCGCGACTGGGGCGGACTGGGGTGGAGTTGGCATCGTGACGCGAAACGCCTGGGCTCCGAGTCGGCGAAGCGCGAGCTCACTCAGTTCGACATTGATCGCCCGGCTCTGGGTCTCGCTCAGTACGGCGCAGACGTCACCGGGCTCGACGCCACACAGTTCGAAGACCTGCGCAAACGCGTCGATCCACTTCGCTTCAATCCGTTCGACCAGCATCGTTGCAAACTAGCCCGCCCCACCAGCCTCAACCTCCGTTACGGGTGGCTTCGGCCTCGGCGACGAGTTCGGCCATTACATCGGCGACGGACTTCACCTCGGTGGCGTAGCCGATTCCCTGACCGGCCCCGGAGTGAAGCAACGGCTCGACCTCGTGCTCGGTGATGGCCCCCAGCAGATCGCCGACCAGCACATCTTGGTACGGCATCTTGAGTGGTGCCGGAGCGCCTTCGGCGGCCCATTCATCAGACCAGGCAGTGCGGATCTGGCGAAAGGTTTTCCCCGAGTTACTGCGCGTGATGACCGTGTCCGCCGAGCCGGCGGCGAGCAGCTTGTCGACGAGGGCCGGCGCCATATGGGCGGTGTGCTCCTCGGTCGTCAGCCAGATCGTCCCAGCCCACACGCCTTGTGCGCCGAGCGCGAGCGCGGCGGCAACGTGGCGTCCCGTGGCAACACCGCCGGCGGCGAGCACGGGGATGTCTCCGCACGCGTCGACGATCTGTGGGACCAGCGTGAACGTGCCGACGGTGCCCGTGTGCGCGCCGGCTTCGGCCCCTTGGGCCACGATGATGTCGACACCGCTCTGCAGAGCCCGGCGCACGTGGCGCGGGCTGCCGATCAACGCAGCGGTGGTCTTGCCCAGCTCCTTGGCCTTTTCGACCGCAGGGCGAGGCGCCCCAATCCCGCAGGCGAACAGGTTGACGTCGCTGGCCATGACGGCCTCGAGTTGTTCCTCTTCGATCTCGGTGGAGCGGATGAAGCGGGTTCGCATACCGGGCCCGCTCGGTTCGGGAACGGCGTACTTCTCAACGATGCCCTGCACAAACGACCGGTGCTCGTCGGGGATGTGCGCCTCGATGGCTTCGCGGCTGTTGTGCTCGGGCATGCCGTCGGGCAGCACGAGGTCCACACCGAACGGCTTGGCGCCGACGAGTCGGCGGATCTCGGCGAGTTCCTCGTCGATCTCGTGCGGGAAGCGCCGAGTCGCGCCATACACACCGAGGCCGCCGGCATTCGTGATCGCGGCGACGGTGGCGATGTCGTGTGCGAAGCCGAAGATCGGGTACTCGATCCCGAAATGGCGAACGAGGTCCGTGGTGAGCGTTGACATGCCCACCGGTCTAGTCGGCGTCGAACGCCGCAAGCAGCTTCGGCGAGGCCTTGGCGCGGTAGGCATCTTCGAGGTAGCCGACCAGGTCGTCGGGGTTGACGTCGGCCAGGCGCACGAGCATTGCTCCGTAGCCGTCGTAGTGCGGGGTCGAGAACAGCACGCCAGCCGAGGCGTCGATGAGCGCCGGCTTCTCGTCGATGTCGGCCATCACCACCAACACCTCGGTGTCGCGCACGTTGTTGCGTCGGTATTCGCGTGCGGACCAGAGGCGAGCGAAGCCCTTGCCGTCGACCTTGAGCCCAGGGGTGCCGTACCAGCTGTCTGCGGTGACACCCGGCCAGTCGGTGGTCATGGCGACGATGTCGTCATAGCTCGTCATGGCTCGATCGTGTCGCGCTCGGGCCGATCGTTCAAGCCAGTGGATCGAAGCGCGGCCAGCCGGTCGCGTGCGTACTCCGGCTCGACGAGCCAGGCGTTGGCTGCTTCCCAGGCGTTGCTCAGCCGACGTGCTCGCCGGTGCGATTCGTCATCGAGCACTTGCACGCCGAGTTCGGAGAGGTCGTGCCAGCAGACGTCGAGGCGGCTCTCGTCGAGGTCGAGCAGACCAACGGTTCCGTCGGCGCAGATACGCAGGTTCGAAGCGCCGGCGTCGCCGTGAATGGTCGCCTGGGGTGCATCGCTCACCGATGCGAAGACGGCGAGGATCTCGTCGGCGACATCATCGGGAAGCGCCGCGAGGTCTGCGTCGACGCTGCGGTCGTGTCGCCCGAGCTCGGTGACCGCCATGCATCCGGGGCGCTGCGCAAGGCCGAGGTCGGTGCGATGCAAGCGCTGCAAGGTGCTCGCGACCGCCTGCCAGTCGGATGGAGACGCCGGCTCGTGGCCGTCGATCCAGCGCTGCACGACGCGGCCGTCAACGTGGCGACGACCGTCGTCGGCAAGCACCACCGTCGCGACCGTGAACCGCTCGCGATCCAGCGCCTCGATCAGATCCAGCTCCCAGTCGAGGGAGTCGTCGGCTCGTCGTGACTGGCGCATGGCGACCGGCGAGCCGTCCAGCTCGCCGCGCCAGACCTCGTTGCGGTTGCCTTGTTCGATGCGTTCGACGAGCCGCAGGCCCGACCACGCGGCAACGCCGCTAGCGCTCATCATCAGGTTCGAGCAGCTCAAGACGGTTGCCGAACGGGTCGTCGACATAGACCCGCACGTAACCCTGCAGCGGATCCGCCGTGACGACGAATTGCGCCGCCTCGAGCCGCTCGATGAGCGAGTCCAGGTCGGCGACCAGCAACGCCGGGTGGGCCTTGCGTGCGGGCCGGAAGTCAGCCTCGACGCCCAGGTGGACCCGCAGGTCGCCATCTTCGAACCAGCAACCGCCCCGGGCGGCGAGCCGGGGCGGCTTGGGCACCTGAGGGATGCCCAACAGGTCCTGATAGAAGGCGATCGCATCGGGTTCGTGCCCGGCCGGCATCGCCAGCTGCACGTGGTGAATCGCTCGAACGCCCATGATGAAACCGTAGCCAGCTTGCGATACTGCTCGGGTGGCCGACGCACCGTTCCTCATCGATGTGCGTCGGCTCGATGCCAGCGATACCTGGACCGACGAGGAGCAACCGTCGGAGCTTCCAACAGTCGCAGAGGCGTCTGGCTCGGACCTTGACCCTGACGATTTCCCGGCGTGGTATCGCGACCGTGTCGAGGACCAACCTGACGGTGTTGCGCCGCCCGTCGAATCGAACCCGGCGGGGTGGGTCGACCATCTCGCCGCCGTGCGCACCTTGGATCACCTGGAGTTCGGCGCCGTCACCGTGATCGCCGGCGACAACGGGACGGGCAAGTCGACGCTCGTCGAAGCCATCGCCATCGCCGCCGGATTCAACCCCGAAGGCGGCAGCCGCAATCTGCAATTCTCGACCCACGACACCCACAGCTCGCTCGCCGACGAGCTTGTGCTGGCGTGGAAGCGGCGGCCGCCGTGGGGCTGGTTTCTGCGAGCCGAGACCTTTTACGGCATGGCAACCCACATCGCCGGAGACCAGTGGTTGCGGCCCACGTTTCCCGACTTCCACCGGGTCTCGCACGGTGAGTCGTTCCTGGCACTTGCCGACGCGAAGTTCCGGGGCGAGGGCCTGTACTTCCTCGACGAGCCGGAGTCGGCGCTGTCGATTCAGGGTCAGCGCCGGTTCGTCGACATCATGCGTCGCTCGCTTGCCGCAGGATCGCAGTTCATCGTGTCCACCCACTCGCCGCTGTTGATGGCGTTTCCCGATGCCGTCATCATCGAGGTCGACGTCGACGAAGGTCTCCGGCGTAGCAGCTTCGACGAACTTGCCTCGACCCGCGCCTGGCGTGGGTTCTGGCACGACCCCAGTGACTGGTTCCGGATGTAACCGGTTCAGACGGCAGGCGGTGATCCGGCGAAGGGCGTCTCCGCCCGTCCGGTGATGCCTTCGCCCGACAGGTCGATCGCCAACAGTGCGCCCGGGGCGACGCCGTTACGGCCGGGTTCGCTCGGAACAGTCCCACCCTCGCCGATCGAGGTCACGAACAGCGTGTCCAGATTCGGCCCGCCAAAGGCCGGCATCGACGGCTTCGCTACGGGCAAATCGATCCGGCGATCGACCACGCCGTCGGGTGTGATTCGGGTGACGGCCCAGCCGTACACCGAGGCCGACCAGTAGCAGCCGTCGCTGTCGACACAGGCGCCGTCGGGCTTGCCCTCGACCGTCTCGTAGTCGAAGAACTCGCGCTCATTGGCTCGCGCTCCGGTCGCTGAGTCGTAGTCCCACATGACCACGGACAAGGTCGGCGTGTCAGCAAAGTACATCCGCTGCCGCTCGTCGTCGAAGCCCAGGCCGTTTGCGGTGCCGACACCCGTTCGCTCCACCGTCGCCTGCCCATTGGCTTCGATGCGGTGCAAGGAGCCCACGGCCTTGCCCGCTTTGGTGTCTTCGAACATGGAGCCGACCCAGAACCGGCCTGCGGTGTCGGTCCGGCCGTCGTTGAGACGGATGCCGGCGCCGGCTTCTTCGAGCGCGATCCACGGAGTGACGGTGGCCGAGTGCCAGTCGAACCACACCAGTTCGTGTTCGGTCGCCACCAGGAGGACGCCCGGTTGTGATGTCAGCGCGAACGAACCCGGTCGCCCCGGAAGCGAGCGCGCTTCGTCGCTCCCGCTCGACGGGTCGTACCGGTGGATGGCATGGCCGTCGATGTCCTCCCAATAGAGCACGCCTTCGTCGGGCGCCCACAGGGGACACTCGCCCAGGATTGCGGGTTCGGCCACGGCGACTTCGACTGATGACATGGCGCCAGGCTAGAGCCAGGTCGCCGCGGGGTCATTTCGGTGGCCGCCGACACGGTGAGACAGGACTCTCATTGACGGGAACATTGCTGCGGGCCTACAGTCGAGACATCCACCGCAGGCGATCGGGGGACCGGGGCGACTCGGGAACGCCAGGGCGGTGACATCGGCGATGGCGAAAAGGCGGATTCCGTGAGACATGCACAGGCCCATGACCTCGTCGATGGCTCGGTGCCTCGGTCGTCGTTCTATGACTCGCCGTTCGGGCGGATGTTCGGCCGCCTCGAGCCTTGGGTGCCCGCTGGCACAACCGATGAGCAACGCGAGCAGACGCTGCTCGAGTTCGCTCACGAGGAAATGGTCGAGTCCGACGGTGCGCTCCTGTCGGAGAACAAGGCGATCGCAGCGGGCTACACGTATTTCGGTCAGTTCGTCGACCACGACATCACGTTCGATCCGACGTCGTCGGTGCGTCGCCAAAACGATCCAAACAAGCTGAGCAACTTCCGCACGCCCCGTTTTGATCTCGACAGTGTTTACGGGGCGGGACCCGAGGCAAGCCCGTACCTCTATGACGCCAACGATCATGGCAAGTTCCTGATTGGCGCCGGCGAGTCAGGGGTCGAAGACGACCTTCCCCGCAATCACCAAGGCGTCGCGCTGATTGGTGACCCCCGCAACGACGAGAACCTGATCGTCTCGCAATTGCAGCTGGCGTTTCTCAAGTTGCACAACCGCGTGCTGGACGGTGTGCGCTCGGAGTACCCAGGGCTCGAGGCCGACCAGGCGTTCCGCCGAGCCCAACGGATCGTCCGTTGGTTCTATCAATACGTGGTCTGGAACGACTTCGTGCGATTGCTGGTACACGACCTGCTTCATGGCGGTGCCCTGTCGACGGTCGTCGACGATGTGAGCAGCTCGAAACACACGACGGCTCGCATTGCCCGCCGCCGCTTCTATCGGTGGAAGCAAGCGCCGTACATTCCGGTCGAGTTCTCCGTCGCCGCCTATCGCTTCGGCCACTCCATGGTTCGGCCCGGCTATCAGGTGAACACGACGGTCGGCATCGGCGAAGAGTTCGAGTTGCCGATCTTTTCGGATCCACACGATCGGTCGTCGGACCTGCGAGGCGGACGCCCGCTGCCGGCGGGCTTCGCGATCCAATGGGACTGGTTCTTTCCGATGCCTTCGTCGATCGCTCCGTTCCCGCAGAACTCTCGGCGCATCGACACCAAACTTGCCCCGTCGATGTCACACATTCCGATGGGCGATACCACGGTGCCGTTGGCGTTCCTGAACTTGCGACGCGGCTGGCGGATGGATCTTCCGTCAGGTCCGGCAGTCGCTGACGCACTCGGTGTGCCCGCGGCTGGACGCCCCCTGATCGACACCGGCACCCCGCAAGAGTCGTTGTGGTTCTACATCCTCAAGGAGACCACGACGCTCGGCGCTATGAGCGGCAAAATGCTCGGCCCAGTCGGCGGCACCATCGTCGCCGAGGTCTTTGCCGGACTGCTCGACGGCGACCCGCTGTCCTACGTCAACCTCGATCCGCTGTGGACACCGGGCAAAGAACCGGTGTTGGTCGAGCTGATGCGAACGGCATCGCCGCGCCAAGATGATTGGAGCGTGGGCGATCTGTTGACGGCAGCAGGCGTCGACGCCCCCACGACCGCGGCGTCCGGCCCCATCGTCTTCCCCGGCACCCGGGGCCGGCGTCGCACCCCCTCGCACTGAGCGACGTAGGTCGCGCGATCCGCCCGACCTTTTCTGGCCGAAGCCGAGTAGTACCGTCGGTCCTATGTGCGGCAACCACGCAGCAGACGGATCACCCATTGGCCACCATCACCACGGCCCTCGGCCTCAGGTGTTTCGCCCCACGCCTCTACCTCGATCTCGACGGGCATTTCTCGGCGAGGTCGGCAAAGGCACGGTGGCGATGGCGGTCTTTGCGCCGCTGATTGCCGCGTGTTCCTCGTCGGACCCGAGCGACGTGGTGACGGCCGACGACTCGACGTCTCCCGCGCCGACAAAGGCGCCGGCCGCAGACGCCGACGCAGCAGTGTCATCTGGCGACGAGCTGCGGTGGGCGCGAGCCAACCTGGGGTTCGTGTCGGCGTACGTGCTCGCGCGCGGCAACAGTGCGGCCATCGTCGACACCGGCGTCGACGGCAGCGCCGCGGCGATCGGACAATCGCTCGGGTCGCTCGGGCTGAACTACAGCGATGTCGAGCACGTGATCTTGACGCACAACCATGCAGACCACGCCGGTTCGATCGGAGCGGTTGTCGCCGAGGCGATCAATGCCACGGTCTATGCCGGCGAGGCTGACCTCGGCGGCATCGACCAGAACCCAATCACCGGTTTGCGCGGTGGCGAAGACGTATTTGGCTTCGAGATGATCGCAACGCCAGGTCACACGGCGGGCCACATGTGCGTGATCGACCACAGCGCTGGCCTATTGGTGGCGGGCGACGCAATCTTTGGCGAAGCGGGTGGCGTGATCGAAGGCCCCGAGCGCTTCTTTGCCGACGTGGATCAGTCGCGTGAAAGCATCAAGCGGCTCGCCGAGCTGAGTTTCAACACCTTGCTTTTCGGCCACGGCGAGCCAATCGAAGACCGCGCTGACTCTGCGGTCGCCGCACTCGCTGCCACCCTGTAGGTGTCGCGTTTGTAGGTGGCATCCCTTGAGGGTGGTGTTGGTGCTGGGTGGTCAGCTGGCTTCGCGAAGGGTTTCGGGGCACGGCACGGCGCGCATGCCCATGATGGCGCTGCGATTGCCGGTCTCCAGGCAGTGATGCAGGCTGTGGATGCGCTGGCTTGCCGTCGTCTTGTGGAAGCTCGGCAGGAGTGCATGCACCGCGGCCGCGAGGCCGGCGCCGATCAACTGACGTGAGAAGCCCATCGCGACGCGAAAGTGCTCGCCATAGGTCTCGCCTTCGCTCTCGGGATGAGCGGTGAACCACGTCGTGAGTGCCATGGCGGCACAGTACGCGAATCCGGCCGCAAGTTCTCCGCTTGTTTTGGCCAGAATGCTGCGATTTGTGCAAGATCATTGCTAAGAGCTCCCTCAACCTGCAACAATGATCGATTGTGGACCAAGTTGATCGGGAAATCCTGCTTTTGCTCCAGCAAGATGCGAGCCTGACAGCCCGCGAGATTGCCGAGCACGTTGGCCTGACCCCAACGCCCTGTTGGCGGCGGGTGCAGAACCTCGAAGCAGCCGGTGTGATCACCAAGCGGGTTGCGCTCGTCGACCCCGCCGCCTTGAACCTCAACGTCACGGCGCTGGTCCAGATCCGCACCAACAACCATTCCGCCGAGTGGCTCGACGAGTTCGCCGAGGCGATCGACACACTGCCCGAGATCATCGAGGCCTATCGGACCAGCGGCGAGATCGACTACATCCTGCGAGTTGTCGTGCCGTCGATCGATGCCTATGACGGGTTCTACCGGCGACTCATCGAGGCCGTGGATCTGTACGACGTCCGCACGGTGTTCGTGATGGAAAGCATGAAGCAGACCACGGCACTTCCGCTGAACTATCTCGAGACCTGAACCCTCTCGAGAGGTGAACTGCGCCTTAGGACGGCAAGACGATGATTGCTTCGTGCTCGATGGTGGCGACGGGAACGCCGTCGGCGTACATGCGCATGTCGACCAGCGCCCGCTCACCGGCCCGTGACTCGAACCGGTCGAGCAGGTTCGCTTCGGCCCGCACGGTCGAACCCACCGGTGCCACGCCCTCGTGGTAGATCTTGCTGCGCACGTGAATCCATGGCCCGGTGACCAGGTTCTCGATGAACACGCTGTTCGCCAAATTGGGCCAGGTCACCGGGTGGGCGATGTCGTGCTCGGCGTAAAGGGCAAGGTCATCGCCACAGCGAATGCCGTAGTCGGCTCGCATGTCGTCGATCACGATCTCGACCGGCGTCAACGGATCGCCGTCGCGCATCGGCGGCGCCTCGGTCGTTTCCCACAGGTCGAGGGTGGCCCGACCGTCACCGGCAACCTGCGCGCTCAACGATGTGCCCGTTGCTTCTTCGGTGATGGCGATCTCGACGGGGTCGTTGTCGAAGACCGGGCGGCGTAGACGGAGTTCGCCTCCGCCGCGACCGACCCAGTCGAGGCCCCATGCCGCTGCCGGCACATGCGTCAGATAGGCGTAGACGGTCGTGCCGGCAACCAGGGCTCGTTCGAACCCGGCTGCCCGGGCGCCGGCGTCGGTGTGGATGATGTTGTCGGCGTGATCGGGCAGGTTCACGGCGTTGACGGACCATGGTTCGAGGGGAGCGGGCATGGCCCGATCGTAGGCTCCGGTACCCGGCCACTCGCAATGGGTCTGGCTAGCCCCGAGGATTACCCTCGCCGTGTGCAACAAGAGAAGCCCGTGATGTGGACCAGTGCCGTGCACGAGATGCGCGACGACGTGCACACCGAAATGACGCACCGGATCTCGATCGATCTGCCGTCGCGAATCGACGCGCTTGATCGCCCGCCCCTGATCGTGTGCCTCGACGGGGCGTGGACGGCGGGGACCGTGCGCGATGTCACCCGTCTGATGAGCATGAGCGGCGAAGCCCCCGAGGCGATCGTCGCCGGGATCTCGTTCGACACGGTCTCGATGTCGGACTACCTCCGGGCACGGGCCCGCTGGTTCACGCCGACGGCGTGGGTGCCGCCGCCCGAGGTTGGGGTGCGTGACGTCGTTGCCTCGGACCTCGGCAGAGCCGACACCTATCGGGCGTTTCTGCGTGAGCGTGCGCTTCCTTGGATCGCCGACCAGTGCGACCATGGCGAGGTGTGGATGGTGGGGCACAGCTTCAGCGCGCTGTTCGGTCTCAAAACGCTGCTCCACGAACCGGGCCTGTTCGACGCCTACCTGTTGGCCAGCCCGTCGATCTGGTGGCACGACCGGGCGATTCTGGCGATCGAGGAGCAGGGCGAGGTACCACGAGAAGACGTGGTCGCACGCGTGTTCATGTCGGCTGGCGACGCCGAGATGGGCGACTCGGCGCTCGACGACACGTTCCGCATGCGCGACAACATGATCGAGATGGCGGATCGGCTGGGCTCGGACCGCTACCCGAATCTGCACCTCGCTCGACACGTCTTTGCCGGCGAGTCGCACAGCTCAACGGTGAGCACCGCGATCAGCACTGGAATCCGGGCCCTGCACGCAGCCAGCACGGGCGGCGCTCACTGAGCCGTCTGGCTAGCGGGCTCGCTCCACGTAACGGGCGACGATGTTCTCCAGGAGTTCTTGGCGTCCTGACTGGCGGACAGGTTCGTGGTTCTGCAGCATGTGCTCACGCAAGCTGGCGAGAGACTCCTTGCCCCCTGCGACCCGCTTGCCAAACGCGGCGTCCCAGCCCGAGTAGCGATCGGCGACGGCGCCAGTCAGCACGCCGTCATCGAGCATGGCATGCGCGGCGAGCAGTGCATGCGCCATGGTGTCCATGCCGCCGATGTGGGCGTGGAAGAGGTCGTCGCGTTCGCTGGATTGGCGTCGGAGTTTGGCATCGAAGTTGAGGCCGCCAGTGGTGAACCCGCCGCCTTTGAGGATCTCGTACATGCCCAGCGTCATCTGCTCGACCGACAC
>CALLPT010000197.1 GCA_938015575.1 uncultured Acidimicrobiales bacterium | reverse complement strand
ACCCCGAGGCAGAGGCCAACATCGGCAACCCGTGTCAGGTCGTACTCGGCCGCACAGAAGTCGCCGAGCTTCCCGTCACAGTTCGCGTCGAATCCGCCGGCGCAGTTGAAACTGCAGAAGCTGCCGCCAGTCACGATTTCGTAGGTCACGTTCTCGTTGTTGAAGCGATCGCCGATCGCGAGGCCCTGCGCGTTGGCCTGGACCCGATCGTCTTCGATGCAGACGAGGGTCGCCAGATCGAGTGACTTGGGTTCAAGCGCCTTCTTCTCGGCCAGGTGTTCGGCGAGCTCGCTATCGAGGATCAGCGTCGGGCGTACGCACAGCCCGCTCGGCGTCTGGTAGTAGAAATCGGGGCGCACGCCGCACTCCAGCGCCCTGTCGTACGTGCACACGCCTTCGACCTGTCTTGTACCGGGCGCTTCGCTGCAGAGCTCGGCGTCGGTGCCAACCGGGCTGTAGCCGTTCGGATGACAGCCGGTGTAGCTCCGGCCGCTAATCACAGATGTGCCGAGCGAGGAGAACCCGCTCGGGCACGATGTGCCCCGCTCGATCGTGTCGTGGGTGAACGATCCGCCGACCGCATGAGCTTCGGCCTCAGGCGATGACAGCACCGCCGCGCCGAGCAACATCGCCAGGACCGCCGTCGTTACCCCGATGACCTTGACTACATTTCGCATGCTTCCTCCTCGGTTGGAGCGACGGGCGTGGCGATGTTCGCCGTCGTCCCATTCCGCCTGCGATCAACGTATGGAGGATTCGAAGTTCGTTCAGGCGACGAAGACACGCAACAGGTGCGTAGTCACGCGCAAAGTCGCTGCGCGCAGGCTCGCACTACGCCGGCTTGCTTGGCTACTCGTCGGTTGTGTCTTCGAGGTCGGCTGGGTCCGCCAGGACGACCAACACCTGACCGTTGTCAACCTGGTCACCGACGGCGCAGCGCAATTCGGCCACTACCGCATCGATCGGGGCATTGATGGTGTGTTCCATCTTCATCGCTTCCATCACGACGAGGGCCTGCCCGGCCGTGACGGTGTCACCTTCGGCGACATGAACCAGCAGCACCTTGCCCGGCATCGGCGCCGTCTGGCCACCGGCAACGTCGCCACTGCCGTGGTCGGGGAAACGGTCGACGTCGTGCAGCACGACGACACCGCCCGGGCCCTGCACCGTCCACTGCGCGCCAGACCGGGTCACGCCATAGGGCGCTCGGGCACCGGCGATTTCGACATCCACTCGGCCGCCGTCGATCGAGATGAGCGCGGCCTGGACCGGCTCGGCCTCGTCGACTCCCATCTCGAACGCTCCGGAGCGATCCGATGACGGGCGGTAGTGCACCGTGAACTCGTCTTCGCCGTGTCGGAACTTGCGTTGCTCTGGGGGCATCGACGAGTTGCGATACCCGCTGGCCATGAAGGCCAGTGATCCCGCTTGGGCGCGGTTCTCGTTTTGGGCCACGAGTGACGTAACAAAGGCCGCTGCGGCAACCGTCTCGGGCGAGACCGCCGCCACTCGCGGTGGGTTGACACGTTCGATGAAGTCCGTCGTGGTGTCACCGGCCAAGAACTCGGGTGTGCGAAGGGTGGCAACCAAGAAGTCGCGGTTCGTCGTCATACCCGCCACGGCCATCCGTTCAAGCACGAGCGCCAGTCGGTTGGCCGCCTCGGTACGAGTCGGCGCGTGCACGATGACCTTGGCGAGCATCGGATCGAAATCGACGCTCACCACCGAACCGGCCTCGACCCCCGTGTCGAGTCGGGCATCGGGCGAGGCAGGCAGGCCAAAGGCGTGCAGCGTGCCGATAACCGGCAAGAAGTCGTTCGCCGGATCCTCGGCGTAGAGCCGAGCCTCGATCGAATGCCCGTCGATCGCAAGGTCATCTTGGTCGTAGCCGAGTGGCTCGCCCATCGCGACCCGCAGCTGTTCTCGGACCAGGTCGATGCCGGTGATCTCTTCGGTCACCGGGTGCTCGACCTGGATGCGAGTGTTCATCTCGAGGAAGTAGAACGACGCTTCGTCGCCTTGGCCATCGACCAAGAACTCGACCGTGCCCGCGCTGTAGTAGCCCACCGCCTGAGCTGCTGCCACGGCGGCCGCACCCATCCGGTCACGCAAAGCATCCGAAAGTGCCGGTGACGGCGCTTCTTCGATGATCTTCTGATGGCGTCGCTGGATCGAGCACTCGCGCTCGAACAGGTGCACGACCGACCCGTGCTGGTCACCCAGAACCTGGATCTCGACATGGCGAGGTGTGGTCAGGTAGCGCTCGATGAACACGGTCCCATCACCGAACGACGAAGCGGCCTCGCGTTGCGCGCCGGCGACCGCGGCGGCCAGATCATCGCCTGCGTCGACGACACGCATGCCCTTGCCGCCGCCTCCGGCCGAGGCTTTGACCAGCACCGGCAGGTCGAGCCCGCCCAGGTCGACGGGAGCGTCGCCCTCGACCAAGACTTGCGGCAGCGTTGGCACGTCGGCCTCGATCATCATCGCCTTGGCCGCCAGCTTGTCGCCCATCGACGCAATGGCGTCGGGCGGCGGCCCAACCCAAGTCATGCCCGCGGCCACCACCGCGCGCGCGAAGTCGGCGTTCTCGGCCAGGAACCCGTAGCCCGGGTGCACGGCATCGGCCCCGGTGCGGCGGGCGGCATCGAGGACCTTGTCGACATCGAGATAGGTCTCGCCCGGCGTACGCCCGTTGAGCGCAACCGCCTGGCTGGCCTCGCGAACGAACGGCGCGTCGGCATCACCATCGGCGAACACCGCCACAGTGTCGATACCCATGTCATGGGCGGAACGGAAGACGCGACGGGCGATCTCACCTCGGTTCGCGACCAAAAGCCTGCGGATCACGAAACACCCCTAGCCGTGTTGGGAGTTGAGAGGCGCAGCCGAGCAACTCCTTTAGTGAGCGAAGCGAACGGCATCATCGGAATACTCCGAATCCCTCGGCGCCGGCGACTTGTTCGTTGTGGCAGACCGAAAGCGACATGCCGACCACGTCGCGAGTGTGTCGGGGGTCAATCACCCCGTCGTCGGCTACGCGGCCGGTCGAATACAACGCGAGCGATTTGAGCTCATGGAAATGCTCGACGGTGGCGGTGGTCGCGGCGTCGGCTTCTTCGTCGAACTCAATGCCCTTGCGAGCGGCCTGGGCCCGGCGGACCAACGACATGACACCAGCGATCTGCTTGGGGCCCATGATCGCGATCTTCGCGGTCGGCCACAGATAGGTGAAGCGAGTGTTGAAGCCCCGACCCGACATGCCGTAGTTGCCGGCGCCGTAGCTCGAACCGATGATCACGCTGATATGCGGCACGGTCGAGTTCGATACCGCATTGATCATGCGACTG
>CALLPT010000196.1 GCA_938015575.1 uncultured Acidimicrobiales bacterium | reverse complement strand
CATAACGGGACATCCGGTGTCAGACACCGAGCGTCCCGCCGACCATGATTGAACTGCACGACCCGGCAACCTTCGCCGCGGGTATACCGCACGACTTGTTTGCGGCGATGCGGGCCGCCGACGGCTTGACCTGGACCGATGCCGCACCCGGCGACTCGAAAGGCTTCTGGTCGGTTACGCGCCATAGCGATGTCGTCGAGGTTTCACGAGACACCACGACCTATTCGTCGGCGGTTGGTCACATCCAGATCTATGACATCGACGAAGATGCGCTTGATGCGCGTGCATCGATGATCGATCTCGACCCGCCGATACATACTCGGTTGCGTCGCCTCGTGAGTTCCGCGTTCACGCCTCGTCATGTGCAGCAGTACGAGGTGTCGATTCGCCAACGTGTCCGGCGCTGCCTCGACGAGCTCGAAGCTGCCGGTGGGGGAGACTGGGTCAAGATGGTCGCCGCCCCAATTCCGATCGGGGTGATCTGCGATCTCATGGGGGTGCCAGAAGAAGACCACGACTTCATGATCGAGTTGTCTGATCATCTGGTTGCGGGCACAAGCAACGAGCCGCTTGATCCGAATGCCTACGGAAACACGACTGAGCTGCGCCTGTTGCCGTTCAACAGCCCCGCGGCCTTTGGCATGAGCGAATACGCCCGCAGACTCGCCGACCAACGCCGCGATGAGCCCGCCGACGATCTGATCACCAAATTGATCGAGGCCGAAGTCGACGGTGAGCGTCTGAGCGACGAGGAGTTCGCCAACTTCTTTCGGCTCATGATCTTCGCCGGCAACGAAACAACTCGCTCGTCGATGGCCCATCTGGCGATGCACCTGGACCAGTTTCCGGACCAGTTCGAACTCGTCGGTGAGAACCCCGACCTACTGGGATCGTTGGCCGACGAGGTCATCCGGTACAGCTCGGCGATCCTCTACTTCCGCCGCACCGTCACCCAGCCGACCCAGCTCGGCGGCACCGAATTGGCCGCCGGCGACAAGGTCGTGATGTGGTACGCCGGCGCGAACTTCGACGAATCGGTCTTCGACGACCCGCGCGCGTTTCGTGCAGACCGCTCCCAGGTACCCGCCCACGTCGCGTTCGGCGGAGGTGGCGCGCACTTCTGCCTCGGCGCTTCGCTCGCCCGCCTCGAGCTATCGATCCTCATCGAAGAGATCCTCAAACGCGAGCTTCGATTCGACGTCGGCGAGCCAGAGTTCGTACCGTCGAACTTCGTGAACGGCATCGAGCACCTTCCCGTCACCGTTCTCTGATCGTCGCTCCAAGGAGTACCCATGTCGTTCCAGCTCAGCGAGGCGCAGCTCGCCATCCAGGCCAAGGCCCGAGAACTCGCGCACCAGGTCATCGCGCCCCGAGCCGCCGACGTCGACCGAACCGAGCAGTACCCCTGGGACAATGTCGCCGCGCTCCAAGAAGCTGGCTTCACCGGCATGACCGTTCCCGCCGAGTACGGCGGCCCTGGCCACAGCTTCCTCGACGCGGTACTGGTCGTCGAAGAGATGGCCAAGGTTTGTGGCGTCACCGGCCGCATTGCGGTCGAGTGCAACATGGGTGCGATCTCGGCCGTGCTCGCTTATGGCACCGAGGACCAGAAGAAGCTCGCTGCCGAGATGGTCCTGGCCGGCGACAAGCCGGCAATCTGCATCACCGAGCCCGATGCCGGAAGCGCCGCTTCGGAGATGACGACGAGCGCACAACGCGACGGCGACCGGTACATCCTGAATGGCACGAAGCACTGGATCACCGGCGGCGGCGTGTCCAAGCTGCACTTGATCTTCGCCCGCGTATTCGACGAGGCCGGCAATGACGAAGGCATCGGCGGATTCCTGGCCATCCGTGACGAGAACGACGGACTGATCTTTGTCGAACGCGAACCCACGATGGGCCTGCGCGGAATCCCCGAGATGGAGATCCGCTTCGATGACATGGTCGTCGGCCCAGAGATGGTCGTGCTTCCGCCCTCGGGGTTCCGCAAGGGCTTCGGCGATCTGATGAACGCCTACAACAGTCAGCGGGTCGGGGCCGGAACGGTTGCCCTGGGTTTGGCCGCCGGCGCCTATGAGCTTGCGCTCGACTTCGTCAAGAAGCGCGAACAATTCGGCCGCCCGATCGCCGAGTTCCAGGGCTTGCAGTGGATGCTCGCCGACATGTCGATCAAGCTCGAAGCCGCCCGCAGCCTCACGTGGCGCGCCGCCGAATCCCGGGGGCCCGGAGCCAGCCCGTTCCCCGACCCAACGATCGCGGCGCAGGCCAAGGTCTTCACGACCGAATCGTCGATCCAGGTCGTCTCCGATGCGCTCCAGATGTTCGGCGCCGCCGGCTATTCCAGGAACAACCCGCTCGAGCGCATGTATCGCGACGTTCGCATGTTCACCATCGGCGGCGGCACCGCACAGATTCTTCGCACCGTCGTGGCCAGCCGCATTCTCGACCAGAAACTCCCCCAACGCCGAGACGGCTACCTCCCCAAACCCTGACCAAGCTGCGGTATCTGCCACCCGCAGCTCCGCGGGACGTTTTGGGTCCGACCCCGGCGGCGCGGCACTGCCACGTTTTGTGCCACGTTTTGGGTCCGACCCCGCGACGCTGCACTGCCACGTATTGGGTCCGACCCCGCGACGCTGCACTGCCACGTTTTGGGTCCGACCCCGTGAAGCGGTTTTGGCTGCGACCCCGCGAAACGCGGATTGGGGTGGTGGTAGACCGCTAACTTCTCGACATGTCTGAGACGCACTCCGCCGCTGATTTCGATCGCATCCGCCTTCTGTGGCCTGACCACCTGGGCCTCGCCCGAGGCAAGTACATCGCCAGTCGCAATGCCCAGAACCCGACCGGCTTCTGCGTGACGACCTTTGCGATGGCGTACGACCGTGACCTCGTTCCGGCCCCTGGCGCACATCTGCTCACCGGTCTCAAGGACGTCGACGCAACGATGGATGGCTCGACGCTGCGCACCAGCTGGGAAGACGGCATGACGGGCTTCGGTCGGACCGGCGTCGCCATGGTTGATCTCGCCATCGGTGGAGAGCCGTGTTCCATCTCGGCTCGCCAGGTCCTGCGCAACGCCATCGAGGACTGGGCCGGGATGGGCTACCAGGTCAAGGTCGGTCTCGAGCTCGAGGGCTACATCCTCGAGCCGACCGAAGATGCGTCGGCGCCCGGCGGCCAGACGTGGAAACGGTTCGAGAACCCTCGGTCGATGGTCTATGGAACCGGCCCGCTCGGCGACCCGACCGGCCTGCTCGATGAGATTTGGTGGAGCGCCGAACGATGCGGCTTCGCGCTCGAGTCGATGAACATCGAGTTCGATGAG
>CALLPT010000195.1 GCA_938015575.1 uncultured Acidimicrobiales bacterium | reverse complement strand
TCGCCTTGCTCGTCGATGCCGAACGCGAGATCGTCGTCGAGTTCGAGATACGAACTAAGCGAGGCGCGCACCTGGCCGTCGGTGTCGGTCAGTGTGAGCGGCTCACCGCCGACGCCGAGCTTGAAGTTCGTGTGCAGTTCCTCGTCGGGGCCACCGCGGTCGCCCTCGTCGGCCCACAACACCAAGAACTCGCCCGGCTCGATCTCGACGCCATCCGGGACCGTCCACGTGTCCTTGGCATCGGTGAGTTCCCAGCCGGAGAGATCAATCGTCTCGTCGCCCAGGTTCGTCAGTTCGAGCCAGTCGACGAACTCGCCGTCTTCGTTCTCGAAGGTCGACTCGTTGTCGGCCATCAGTTCGGTGATCGCAATACATGTACCGAAAATCGTGATGTCGCCCTCGGGCTCGTCCTCTTCGACCGGCGCGCCCCCTTGGATGGCGAACGCACCGTTGGTCAGTCGATAGACCTGGTCATCGTCGAGTTCGGGGAAGCTCACCTGGTCGACCGGGCAGTTTGAGGAGGAGCCAACGGTGAGTGTTTCGCCGTCGCCGCTCAGCTTGAAGTTCGTGTGCGCGACCTCTTCGGCCCCGCCGCGATCCTTGCCCGAAGCAAAGATGGTGCGGGTCTCGCCCGCGTCGATGAACACGCCGGCGGGAACGATCCAGACCGCGTCGTTGTCGGTGACGACCCATCCTTCGAGTTCGATCCGCTCGTCGGTCGTGTTCGCCAACTCGAACCAGTCCTCGAATTCGCCATCGTCGTCAGCAAGGAACGTGTCGTTGCGCGACATGAGTGCGGTGATGACCACGGATCCGGGCGTCGCACACGGCGCCACCCGCTCGCCAGGTGACAGGACGACTCGCTCGCCGTTGGCATCGAAACCAAACGCCTGGTTCGAACTCAACTCGGGGTAGGTCACCCGCTCGACGATGCAGCTACTCGGCTCGGCCAAGGTGACGGTTTCGCCACTTGTCGAGAGGCGGAAACTCGTGTGGAACTCGCCGGCCGGCCCGGGGAACCCAGGGTCGGTGACGAGACCCTTGCCGCTCGCGAACACGATGATCTTGTCGCCCGGGTCGATCGACGCGCCGAGCGGGAAGGACCAGGTGTCGTGATCGTCGCTCAATTGCCAAAGGGTGAGATCGATCGTGAACAGGCCCGTATTTTCCAACTCGATGAAGTCCGGATCGTCACCGTCACCGTCGACCACGAGATTGTTGCTGGCGACGATGCGGCTCATGCGCAGGCCCGAATCGCCCGACGAGAAGCACTCGGGCACAGGCGTAAAAGTCTGGGCCCCGTTCTCGAATCCCTGGGTGAACTGCGGATAAGCGAAGCGGCCGAGGGTGCCATCGCTGGTGCGTCCGAACGATTCGTTCTCAACCTGCTGCCCGAAGCTGATCGAGTCGACGACACAACCCGCACCGTCGATCAGCCTCACGCTGTCACCCCCGCCGCTGAGACGGAAGTCGGTGTGTAGTTCGCCGGCGGGGCCAGGGAAGTCGGGGTCGTCTTCGTCGCCCTTGTCGCTGGCCCACACGATCAGATAGCCATCGGCTTCGATCACGGTCCCGGCGGGGAACGCCCATCCGGAGGAGTCGGCGTCGGCGATCAACCAACCGGTCAGATCAACAGCTTGGGCACCCGGGTTGTACAGCTCGATCCAGTCCGGTGTGTCGCCATCGCCGTCGACGTGCCAATCGTTGCGCGCAAGAACCTCGTTGACATACACCAGGCTCGCGCAGCCGCCCGGGTTCGGTGTGGCCGTTGGCGCCGGGGTCGCCGTAGGGGCTGGCGTCGCGGTTGGCGCGGGCGTCGCCGTTGGGGCAGGCGTTGGTGTTGCCGTCGGCTCCGGAACGGGGGTCGCCGTCGGACCACCCGGTGTTGCCGTCGGCGTAGGTAGCGGGGTCGCCGTTGGCGCCGGCGTGGGTGTCGCGGTTGCTTCGGGAATCGGCGTCGGGGTAGGGCAGACCGGCGTGGACTGACCCGCGTTGAGCGCATCGGGGCTGACCGCTGCACCGGTCGCGACGACATAGCTTCCGTCGCTCTGGCGGGCAAAGGACTGGTCAGGCTCCAGCGCATCAGCCGCGACCAGGGCAATCAAGAAACCTTGAACGTCGATCAGCGAAAGCGGCTCGCCCGCACTCGCCAACTTGAAATTCGTGTGCAGCTGGCCACTCGGACCGGGGAACGCCGCATTGAGCGGATCGCCTTTGTCGCTCGCCCAGATGAGCAGCGTCTCGCCTTGGGCCAAGGTCGTTCCGGCAGGCAGATCCCAGCCGCCTTCGGAATCCGCAACCCGCCAGCCCGACAGATCGATGAACTCACACGTCGGGTTGTACAGCTCGAACCAATCCTCGAAGTCGCCGTCACCGTCCGCGATTGTGGCGACATTCGAACTCATGATCTCGTTGATCACAATGCTCGGTGTGCCCGGCGGAGGGGGCGGCGTTGGCGTTGGCGTCGGCGCCACGGCCGTGTTGGCGGCGAGTGGGGTGATGTCCGCCGTGTCTCGAACTACATAGCCGCCGAGCCCATCGGTGCCGTAGCTCTGATCGGTGGCGATCGCCGGATACGTCACCTGATCTTCGATCGAAAAGGCGTTGTTGATCAGGGTGACCGTCTCGCCCCCCGAGCTGAGTTTGAAGTTCGTATGCAGTTCGCCCGCGGGGCCGGGGAACCCGACTTCTCCCGGAGTTCCCTTGTCGCTGGCGAAGATGATGAGGTAGCCGTTTGCGGGAATCGAGTTGCCTGCCGGAATCGGCCAACCGATACCCGCATCGTCAGAGATCTGCCAGCCGCTGACGTCGACGGCGACATCGTTGGGGTTGTAGAGCTCGACCCAGTCGGTGAAATCGCCATCGCCATCGGGATACACCTGGGTATTGCTCGCCACGATCTCGTTGATGACAATCGTGCTTCCCTGTGCACTCGACGAAGGCATGAGCCACAAACCGAACGCCACGGCGACGCCAATCGCGGCGAGCGCACGCAGGAACGGCGATTTGTGTGTGGTACGGGCCACGAGATCTCCAGGGACAACACTGCCCGACCTCGCCGAGCAGCGGCGCCCATCGTAGGCCGCGTAACACCCGAGCGAGCAGACCGATCAGCCGTAAGCCCCAACCGCTGTCCCCCACGGCTCGCGCGTGCGTCGGCGCGGACGCAATCGGTGTTCGGATGGGTGTCCGCGCCAGCCCCAGCGCTAGCTTGTCCACCGGAGGAACGCCATGACTGATACCGATCTCGACGCCTTTCGCACTCGTTGCCGCGAGTTCCTGGAGGAGCACGCTTCGCCGCTGCAACTCGACGGCCCCGACCCGCGTGACGACCAGACGGTTGCGCACTCCCAGGCCTTCCTGAAGAAGCTTGCCGACGCGGGACTTGGTGGTCTGACCTATGCAACCGAGTACGGCGGTGCCGGCCTCACCAAGGCCGAAGAACGCGTCTGGCGTGAAGAGTACGCCCACTTCCCCGACTGCAGCGGTGCGTTCACCATCAGCCACGGCATGTGCCTGCCGATGATGAACGAGTTCGGCAGCGAAGAACTGAAGAAGCAGTACATGCCTCGCATGATCAGTGGCGAGGACATGTGGTGCCAGATGTTCTCCGAGCCCGGCGCCGGCAGCGACGTTGCCAGTCTTCAAACCAAGGCGGTCAAAGACGGCGACCAGTGGATCATCAACGGCCAAAAGGTCTGGACCACGCTGGCCCACCACTCGAACTACGGCCTGATCGTCGCCCGCACCGATCCGGAACTCGTCAAGCACGCTGGCTTGTCGATGTTCATGATCGACATGCGCGATCCGGCCGTCGAGATTCGCCCGATTCACCAGATCGATGGCGGCATGCACTTCAACGAGATCTTCTTCACGGACCTGGCAATCCCAGCCGATTGGCTCTTGGGTGAGTACAACGCGGGGTGGAAGCAAGCGACCGCGATGCTCATGTACGAGAGGGTTGCCATCGGCACCGGCTCCAAGAGCGGTATCACCACGCCGATGTTCAATCGCATCAAGCGCGAAGCGGCCCGGCTCGGCACCATCCAAGATCCGATCGTGCGCGACAAGATGATGCAGATCTACAGCCAAGAGGTCACCAAGTCACTCGTCTCCATGCGTACCCGGGCCGAGATGAAGGCCGGCAAGGCGCCTGGCCCCGGTGGCTCGCTGGGCAAGCTGCACGGCTCCAACATCGGTTGGATGACCCGCGAGTTCCTCCACGAAATGGTCGGGCCTCAAATCATGGCCTATGAACAGGGCGACGAGAGCGCCGAAGAGTGGTCCAAGTACCCGCTTCGAGCCTTCATGGGATCGATCGCGGGTGGCACCGATGAGATCCAACGCAACATCATCGGCGACCGGGTGCTCGGACTTCCCCGCGACGTCGCGGTCGACAAAGGTGTGCCGTTCAACCAACTCAAGGTCGGCACGGTCAGCGAGTAGGTCACCGAGATGGCTCGTTTCGTTACTGCCGAACAGGCGCCGATCGACAACTACAAGCTCATGACCGGACTCGTCGTGCCGCGCCCGATCGGCTGGGTCGGCTCGTGGTCCGGTGACGGCGCCGACCGGGTTGCCAACCTGGCGCCGTACTCGTTCTTCAACGCCGTCAGCGGCAATCCGCCGACGATCATCGTCTCGAGCGGGGTTCGTCCCGGCCGCAAGGACACCCACGCCAACCTCGAGGATCGAGGCGAATTCACCGTCAACATCGTCACCGAGGAACTCGGGCCGGCCATGAATCACTCTGCCGCCGAGCTTCCGGCGGGCGAGAGCGAGTTCGACCTGACCGGCCTGACGGTGGCCGCTGCGACCGCGGTCGACGCGCCGATGGTCGCGGAGTCGCCTGCTGTCTTCGAGTGCCGTGTCACCAACCGGGTCGAGGTCGGCCCCGACGATGGACCCGCTTCGAACATCGTGTTCTTTGGACGCGTCGAAGTGATCCATGTCGACGACGAGGTTCTCGACGGCACCCGCATTCGCCACGA
>CALLPT010000194.1 GCA_938015575.1 uncultured Acidimicrobiales bacterium | reverse complement strand
TTCGCCTGGCATGTCGACCGGTGCGGGTGTCAGACACCGCAGCTCCGCAGCTTCGTGGTTGGGTACGGTCGGGCCATGGGCCAGTCACTGCTGAAGGACCTCGGGGCGGGGCTCTACGTCCACGAATCGCCGAGCGCCCGCTACCCGGTCTACACCCGAGGCAATGCGGGCGAAGTCTGGCCCGAAGTCGCCTAGCGTCGTCGGCAATGCCGGCACGCCGACTCTGCTGGATTGCAGCAGGGCTGGATTGAAGCAGGGCTGGATTGCAGCAGGGCTGGATTGAAGCAGGGCTGGATTGCAGCAGGGCCGGATTGCAGCAGGGCTCAGGGAAGCTCCCAAGCAAGGGTCATGGAGCCGACAAGGGCCTCGCCTGGATGCAGGACGTGAGGGTCGATGTGGAACTCGTTGGGCGGTCCGCTTTGGGGCTCGACACAGAGTGCATGCTCGGGCTCGGTGAAGATCACCCAGTGGTCGAAGTCGGACGAAATCGTCAGGCGAAGCGCCTGCGGCCAGGTAATGATCGGGTCGTTCCGCAGGCCGACGAAGCAGGCGTCCCACGGACCTGGCGGCACGGGCAGGAGCCCGCCGGTCGGAATCTGGTCGTCATCGACCGCATAGATCGACGCCGCCTCGAACTCGACCTCGGCCGGGGCGCCTCGCGCCAGTTCACGACGGAACCAAGGATGCCAGCCAGCCATCGCCGGCATTGGCCGATCCCCAGCATGCACTTCGGCGGTCACCGTGAGCGAGGTTTCCGTCAACTCGAATCGTTGGAGTGCATGACCACCGAACGGCCACGGCTCGCCCAGGTCGGTACGGATCGTGGCTTCGTCGACCGGCTCCCACCGTTGCAGGTGGCTCCGCCCATGGTTTGCGTGCGGAGGACTGGTCGGTGGGAACTCGTACGCCGCTCCCGCGAACTCCAAGCGCCCGTAGGGAAGCCGCCCACACCACGGAATCATGGGAAACGATCCCCAACGAGTCGGCTTCGCTCCCTCGGTCACGAGCAGCTCCATGCCGTGGACGACGAGCGAGGCAAGGCGTCCGCCCTGCTCGTCGATCGTGGCGATGGCCGAGGCGTTAGCGAGCTGCATGGCTTGATACTCGCATGCATCCTGGCGAAACGGAACGCCACGTCGCCATCGAGGCATTGGCTCCGCCGACCGGTGATGCAGGTGGGCTGAACGGTGCTGCAGGTGCATTCGGCGAATCCGTCGGATGGGCAGGTCGAAGGTTGGGTCGGTCTCGGTAGATTCGGGCGGTGCTCCTTGGGCTGATCTTCCTCGTCATCGGCATCGGCCTGCTCACCGTCGCCGCCGACAAGTTCGTTGATGGCGCCAGTGCTGTCGCCCATCGATTCGAGGTCTCACCCGTCGTCGTCGGTGCGCTGATCATCGGGTTCGGGACGAGCCTTCCTGAGATGTTGGTGTCGGGGCTGGCCGCAGGACAGGGCGACGCCGACCTGGGCGTCGGGAATGTCGTGGGCTCGAACGTTGCCAACCTCACGTTGGTGTTGGGCTTCGCCGCGCTCATCACGGTGATTTCGTCGAGCGACGAGGTGCAGAAGAACGAGCTTCCGCTCTGCGTCGGCTCGGTCATCCTGTTTGCCATCTTGGTCCAAGGCGGATTTGCCCGCTGGGAAGGCGTCGTATTCGTCGTCGCCCTCGTCGGCGCGCTCAGCATCATCATCAAGGGCTCACACGACGACGATGTCGACTACGACCACGACGACGACGCGTCGCTTGGTCGAACCCTGACCGAAACGATTCTTGGTCTCATCGGCACGGTCGGCGGTGCGTATCTGTTGGTCGAAGGCGCGCTCGTAGTCGCCGACGACCTGGGCCTCACCGGCGGCTTCGTCGGATTGACCTTGGTCGCAATCGGCACGTCACTGCCCGAGATGGTCACGGCTGTCGTGGCTGCCCGAAAGGGCGAAACCGAACTCATCATCGGCAACTTGCTGGGTTCGAACATCTTCAACAGCCTGGCCGTGGGTGCGGTTCTCGGCCTGGTGGGCCCCGGTCCGCTCGAAGACCAGAACCTCGCCGGCCTGGCCACGATCATCATGGTTGTCGTCGTGCTGCTCGCCGCCGTATTCCTGTTGACCGGCGGAAAAGTTGTGCGGTGGCAGGCCATCGTCTTGCTCACGTTGTATGTCGTGACCATGCCGTTCACGGTGAGCACCGAAGACGACTGCGGTGATGTCCTCGGCGGGGTCGAGGTGACCGAGTGCGAAGATGTCGACCAGTGACCGCCGTATGAGCTGGCGGCCGTAACCTCAAGGCGTGGCCGAGACGACATCTGACACGACCGAGCCGAGTGGGGCGGGGACGTACTTCATCGAAACGCTCGGCTGCCCGAAGAACCAGGTCGACAGCGACAAGCTCGAAGGCACCCTCATCGCCGACGGCATGACGCCAGCGGCGTTCGCCGACGAAGCCGATCTGATCGTCGTCAACACGTGTGCCTTTATCGAAGAGGCCCGCCAAGAGTCGATCCACACGATCCTGGCCCTCGACAACGAGCGGGGCGCCGATGCGAAGCTCGTCGTGACGGGTTGCATGGCCGAGCGTTACGGCGATGAGCTCGCCGAGGCCCTCCCCGAGGCCGACTCGGTCGCCGGGTTCGGCGTGCCGGTCACGATCGGTACCAAGCCAAAGGCCGCGCCGTCGCTCGATCTGTTGCACCTGCCTCGCCCGGCAGCGACGGCACCATGGGCCTATGTGAAGATCGCCGAAGGCTGCGACCGCAACTGCGGCTTCTGCGCCATCCCGACGTTCCGCGGCCCCCAGCGCAGCCGCACGATTGACGACATTTGCGCCGAAGTCGATCAGCTCGGCGCCCGCGAGATCGTGCTCATCGCCCAGGACCTTGCCTCGTTCGGACGTGACCAGGGCCAGGGGGAGAAGCAGATCGTCGAACTGGTCGAGGCGGTCGCCGACCGCGCCCATTGGGTACGCCTGTTGTACCTGTACCCGAGCGATCTCAACGACCGCCTCATCGACGCGATCTTGGCGACCGGTGTCCCGTACTTCGACCTTTCGCTTCAGCATGTTTCCCGTCCTCTGATGCGGCGCATGCGCCGCTGGGGCAACGGTGACCTGTTCCTGGAACGCATCGAAGCGATCCGCGATCGTGAGCGCGACGCCGCGTTCCGCAGCAACTTCATCGTCGGCTACCCGGGCGAGACCGAAGAGGATCACGACCAGTTGCTGGCCTTCGTCGAGGCGGCTCGGCTCGACTGGTGCGGCTTCTTTTCGTACTCGAACGAAGAGGGGACCTACGCAGCCGATCTCGACGGCGAAGTGCCCACCGAACTCGTCGCGGAACGGCTCGCCGAGCTTCGGGAACTCCAGGACCTGATTACCGAAGAAAAACGTGACGAATTGATCGGTCGCCGAGTCCAAGTACTCGTGGACGAACCCGGTATCGCGCGCTCACATCGCGAAGCCCCCGAAATTGACGGCATTATCCAGGTCCCCGAGGATCTACCGGTCGGCGACTTTGTCGAAGTGCAGATCGTCGACGCAGCTGGTCCTGACCTGACTGCCTCGCTGCCCGATGTCCGCGGCGGCACTGCCTGACATGGCCGTCGTCCAGCGCACCTACCCGCTTTGGGGGGCAGCGACGCCGGCAAACGCGGTCACGTTCAGCCGCATCGTGATGACCCCGTTCCTGTGTTCGATGGTGCTTGCCGACGAGGCCAGTCTGGGTACCTCGTGGGGCGCTTTTGCCATCGGCCTGCTCATGGCATTCACGGATCTCATCGACGGCCGGGTCGCTCGCGCCACCAACGGCTACAGCCGGAGCGGAGCGTTCCTCGATCCGCTCGCCGACAAGATCGTCATCCTTGGTGTCGGGTTCTCGCTCGTCGCCGTGAATCGGCTGGCATTGCTGCCCATCGCCCTCATCGCGATCCGTGAGCTGCTGATCAGCGCCATGCGGGTGCGCTTCGCCATGCGCGACATCTCGATCCCGGCTCGGCCGCTGGCCAAATGGAAGGCCACCGTGCAAGGGGCGGCCTTGTTGCTCGCCGTCATGCCGGCGCTCGAGAACCAACAGCTCGTGGTCGACATCGCCGTGTGGGCTGCGGTAGCGCTCACCTTGTTCACCGGGGCGCAGTACTTGCGAGACGGCGAAGCCGCCGCCCGCTCCAGCGTCTGACCCACCGCAGCCACGGCGCACCTCGTAGGGTTCGCGTATGCGTTGTGAGGTCATTGCTGTCGGTACCGAGCTCTTGTTGGGCCAGATCGTCGACACGAATTCGAGTTACATCGGAGAGCAGCTGGCCGAGGTCGGCATCGACAGCCATTTCCAGACCAAGGTCGGCGACAACGCGGATCGCATGCGAGCATCGATCGAGCTGGCACTGAGCCGCAGCGAGGCCGTGATCTTGTGTGGCGGTCTCGGACCGACCCAAGACGACATCACACGCAACGTGATCGCCGAGGTGATGGGCGTCGAGCTCGAGCAACGGCAGGATCTGGTCGAACGCATCGAGAACATGTTCGGCTCGCGTGGCCGAACGATGCCCAAGAACAATCTGTTGCAGGCCCAAGTCCCCGCGGGTGCTGAACCAATCCCGGTCATGCCTGGAACCGCGCCCGGCTTGGTCTGCCCCTTCGGCGACGGCCAGGTCATCTACGCAGTCCCAGGCGTGCCGTGGGAGATGCGGAAGATGATCGACGAGTTCGTGCTTCCCGACCTGCGGGAACGGGCCGGGATCACGTCGGTCATCCGCAGCCGCGTCATCCGCACGTGGGGCCAGAGCGAGTCGGGCCTCGCCGAGATGCTCGGCGACGAGATCGACCGCCTGGACGAGTCGGGCGAAGCAACGATCGCGTTCCTCGCGAGCGGCATCGAGGGGCTCAAGGTCCGGGTGACCGCCAAGGCCGACACCGAGGCCGAGGTCATCGCGTTGCTCGATGCCGAAGAAGTCCGCGTTCGGGCGATCATCGGCGACGGCATCGTGTTCGGGCTTGATGATCAGACGATGGAAACCGTCGTCGTGGACCTGTGCCGCGAGCACGGGCTCAAACTCGGCCTGGCCGAGTCGCTGACCGGCGGATTGATCGCGCAGCGAATCACCCAACATCCGGGGGTGAGCGATGTGTTCCAAGGCAGCATCGTGTCGTATGCAGACTCGGTCAAGAACGATGTTCTGGGAATCGACGGCGCGCCCGCGATCAGCGAAGACGGCGCGATCCGGATGGCCGAGGGTGCCGCACGCGCGCTCGGCGCGGACGCCACGATCGCCGTGACCGGCGTTGCCGGCCCGTCACCGGCAGGCGGGCACGACGTCGGCACGGTGTTCATGGCGACCCATCTCGACGGCGAGACCCGGGTGTTGCGGGTCGAATGGCCCTTCGATCGACGCCGTATCCGCGAGTTCACCTGCATCACCGCACTGAACGAGCTTCGGAAGCGATTACTGGCCCGATAAGGCCGCAGCTTCTCCGCCGCTTGGCTGCACGGGTCCTAAGGTCGTTGTGTGGCCGACGACATCACCTTTTACGACGAGATCGAGGCATACGCGGGAGCGCTGAGCTGTCGCGCAGGCGACCCCATGCCGCTGCATGTCTCGACCCGAGCCTCGAGCTTCGACGTCGTGGTCGAGCGCTGGGGCAGCGAACGAGTCGTGGTGTCACGGGTCGACGGCGTCGACGGAAGCCACGTCGGCGCGCCGCCCGATGCCGACGCTGCGGGTTGCCATTGGCCGGTGTCGCTGGAGTTGACAACTTCGTCGGACTGGATCCCGGGCTTCTATCTGGTGACGCTCACCGCGGCCGAAGCGGCGGAAGGACGCTCGGTCGCCCATGCCGGGTTTGTGGTGCGGCCGCCGAGCCCGACCCAGCGGATGCTGCTGGTGCTGGCTACCAATACCTGGAATGCCTACAACACCTGGGGCGGTCGCTCGCTCTACACGGGCGGCCATCGGGTGTCGTTCCGGCGCCCGTGGGCGCGCGGCCTGCTGTGGCGAGTCGAGGAGGAGCGCGACGATCGCAAGGCGCGCCCGGTGCGGTTCGGCGAAGCCGACGATGCCGATGGCGAGATCTTCCAGGCCTGGCGCATGGCCAACGGCTACACCTCTGCGGTCGGCTCGACGGGCTGGTTCACCCACGAGCGCCGATTCGTCGAATGGGCCGAATCGCGTGGCTACGAGTTCGACATGGCCGTCTCGTCCGACCTGGATGAACCGGGTGCGCTCGACGGCTACGACGTCGTGCTGGGTGTCGGTCATGACGAATACTGGACCGCGAAGGCCCGCGACGCCGTCGACGCCCACATTCAAGGCGGAGGGCATTACATCTCGCTGAGCGGCAACACGATGTTCTGGCAAGTCCGGCTCGAGGACGACCGAGGAGGCCCTGGCCTCGACCACATGGTGTGTCACAAATACCGGGCCCATCTCGACGATCCGGTCGTGGGTACCGAAGCCGAAGCCACAATGGCGGGCCTGTGGTGTGACCCGCTCGTGGGCCGACCCGAATGGACAACGATCGGGGCCGGCTCGGTGTTTGGCCTCTACCACCGATTCGGCAACGCACTCGCGAACGGCACCGGCGGCTTCACCATCATGAAGCCAGGCCACTGGATGCTCGAAGACACAGACCTGGGGTGGGGTGACCTTCTTGGCGCCGATCACGGCATCGTGGGCTACGAGACGGTTGGCTGTCCGATCCAGCTCGACGACTACCACGAGCCCCAAGTGCGACCGGTGGCCGGTATGCCCGACGATGTCACAATTGTCGGGCTCGCTCTGTCCGGCAACCTCGGGGTCGGCGACTACCCCAAGTCGATCGCCGCCCTGTCGGACCAAGGCGATCTCGAGTTTCTCGCCGAACGGTTCTACGGCGAGCTCAATGACGACACCAAGCGACGGGTTCGCCAAGGAACCGCGGTCCTCTCGACGTGCCGTCCGTTTGGAGCGACCGGGGGAACGGTCGTGACCGCAGGCACGACCGACTGGGTGTACGGCCTGGGACTCGATCCCGTCGTCGACCAGGTGACCGACAACATCTTGGCGCGGTTCTAGACCGGCGTCTTCCAGTCCCAGGCCCAGTCACGACACTCCAGTTTGGTCGTGGGTGCGGTGACTCGGTCGTCGGGCCAGATGCTGATGAGTTCCACGCTGACCGCCGCAGCGGTCGCATAGGCCCAATTGTCGGGCTTGGTGGTTTCGGTGCACTGGGCAGGGATCTCGAGGCCATTGATGCGCATCGCGGCCTCGCGGCGGGCAGGGTGCAGACTCATCTCGACGAACTGCCAATCGTCCGAAGGGTCGAGCCACGCCACGGGGTCGGGTGACCATCGACTCTGATCACCGGAGCTGGTCCAGGTGCGCAGGGCGCCGAAGTGTTCTGACCATGGGTTGATGACCCACTGCATCGCCAGACCGATGTCTCGGCGTGACTCCTTGCCGTCCCACACGAACAGCGCCATTTCGACGGTCTGACCGTTGGCGAGACCGCTGACCTGGGCCGGGGTGACGGGGGTACGAACGTGTGCCGATGCCTCGTGCACGATGTCGAGCGCCGCATCGTCGACGACGCGCAGATACGTCGTGTTGTGGGCCATCACACCTCGTCCGTGGCGGTTGGCGATGAGTTGAGATCGATCACCGAGGTGTTCGGTCACGATGTCGCCGTCGTTGACAGTGGAGAGGCCGGCTGCGGTGTGTCGCGAATCGCCCAGCACGGTACGCCAGCCCTCGAGATTGGCGCCGGCAAGTGCTCGAGAAGCGGCGCTGGCCGAACCGGCCGCGGGCGAAGAGGACTCATTCTGTGTCGTATCGGCATCGTCCCCTTCAGCCGAAGATGCAGCCTGGGCCTCGGTGACGGCGAGCTCATCATGGCTTACCTCGGGCCAGGCATCGGCGGTGCGGGACGGGCTTCGTACCGACACAGTCGCATCGGTCGACTGCGTGATGTTGCCCGACGACAGCTTGTTTGCGGCCTCGCCCGACGCCCCGGTTGGGACGGGGGACGGCGCAGCCGTCGGCGTAGCAGCCGCCGCCGCTTCAGGAGCGGCCACCGGTTCCACTGCGGTCGAGGTGGGCGCGGGAGTCCGCTGCCGGATCAACGACGTTGAAGAGGCGCGGGCTCCGTCGTCGAGTCCGGCGATACGGTCGAGTTGCGTGCCTCCGGCGAGACCAGCGCTGAGGGCAACCAGGAATTGGCGTCTTGTCAGACCCATATCCGGTGTGGAAAGGGGCGGCCTCACCGTGGCAGGAGCGCGGCGCGAAGTTCCCGCAGTAGCTGGTGCACGTCGCGTTGCGCGAGGTCCTGAGTCCAGAAGGACTCGGTGAACTTGGCGGACGTCACGATCTGGTCAGCGGGGGAGAACTGCAGGGTGACGCTGCCACCATCGTGGCCAATCGAGGTGTACCACAGGCGGCCTTCGGTCAGCCCACAAGGACAGATCACGTTGGCGCCCAGGCCCGTGCTGTGCTCGTTGTCGACGTCGAGCATGGCGTCGAGCTGTGCGGGTTCGAGGATGGTCCCGTCTCGATACAGGGACGATCCCCAGGTGAGAAGATCCGGCACGCTCGAGATCAGGCCTCCGGCCGCGTAGCCGACCCAGCCAGGGCGGCGTGCCCCGTCGATGCGGGTCGCCTCGAGGCCCAACGGAGCAACGATCCGGTTCTGTACGAGTTCGTGGTACGGGGTGGCCGTGAATTGCTCAGCCAACAACCCGAGGTACAGGTAGCCCGAGTTTGAATAACCCCGTTCGGCTCCGGGCATGTTCTCGAGCGGTATGTCGTCGGCGAGTGCCAGCGCCGTGAGCGTGTTGAGTTCCATGTCTTGGCGCCAGTTCGGCGATGACTGATACGGAGCCAGGCCGCTGGTGTGCTGGAGAAGTTGGCGCACGGTGAACGCGCTGTTGTAGCCGAAGTCGGG
>CALLPT010000193.1 GCA_938015575.1 uncultured Acidimicrobiales bacterium | reverse complement strand
ACCGATGACGGGTCGAGTGCGTCGACCTCGGCTTCGGACATGAGTGTCGTGCCGGCGCGGAGGTAGCGCTGCTGGTGTGGGTTGAGGGCGCCAGCCCCGACGACGATGACCTCAGCCCCCTGGATGGCGAACATTCGCGCGCAATACGCGCCCGCCACCGATCCCGCGTACTCGACCACCCGCAGGTCGGTCAGTGACGATGTATCCCGGACCACGACCCCTCCCGATGCAGTCGACACGAGCATGGCACGCCGGGCTACCGTGCGCCGTATGAGCGACCTTGTCATTGAGACCGCGCAGCTCGAGCGGTCCTTCGGCGATGTGCGTGCGGTGCGCGGCGTCGACTTGCGTGTTCGAGCGGGCGAGATCTACGGGTTCCTTGGCCCGAACGGCGCCGGCAAGTCGACGGTGGTCAAGATGCTGATCACCTTGCTGCGACCCACTGGCGGTTCGGCAACGGTGCTTGGCCACGACGTGGTGACCGAAGCGGACCGCATCCGGCTGCGCATCGGCGCCGCACTACAAGATGCATCGCTCGATGAGAAGCAGAGCGGTCGCGAGATCCTTCAGATGCAGGGCGCGCTCTATGGCCTCACCCCGTCCGAAACCGACCAGCGCATTCAGGAGCTTTCGTCGCTCGTCGAGTACGAGGCCATCGATCGCTGGATCGGTACGTACTCCGGAGGCATGCGGCGTCGCCTCGACCTGGCCGCTTCGCTCATGCACAACCCCGACCTGTTGTTCCTCGACGAGCCGACCACCGGACTCGACCCCACCAGCCGGGCGATGGTGTGGGAAGAAGTCCGCTCGCTCAACGAACAGTTCGGCACGACGATCTTCTTGACCACGCAGTATCTCGAAGAAGCCGATGAGCTCGCCGACCGTGTCGGCATCATCAACGGTGGTCTCATCGTGGGCGAAGGAACCCCCGACGACCTCAAGCGAGCGATCGGTGCCGACGTCATTCAGGTGCAGGTCGACGACGCCGAGGCAGCGTTCGCAGCGCTCGAAGCCTTGCCCGTCGTCGAACGGGTTGAACGCGGACCACGGGCACTGCTCGTTTCGGTAACCGACGGCGCAGCGGCGGTGTCACCCGTCGTCGTCGCACTCGACGCGGCGGGCGTGTCGGTCGGGGAACTCACCTTGCGAACCCCGACGCTCGACGACGTGTTTCTTGAGCTCACCGGCGACCGAATCGAGGTATCGGCATGACCGTGACGGCACCGTCGAATGGACTGGTGCGCAGTGATGTGCGCGCTCGGCCTTCCGGATTCATCAAGGACCTGATCACGGTCGCGAAACGAGCGCTGCGGGCGATCCCACGGGAGCCAGAGGTCTTGGCGCCCGCCTTGTTCATCCCGACGTTCTTCTTCGTGGTGAACATCGGGGCGCTCCAAGACCTCACCGAATCCATTCCGGGCGCCTCGGGATTCAGCTACCGGAACTTCCAGCTTCCGACCGCGATCATCTTTGCCGTCACCGGCATCAGTCGAGCAAACGCACTCGTCACCGACATTCAGACCGGCTACTTCGACCGCCTGTTGCTGAGTCCGGTGCGGCGTCTGCCGCTACTGCTCGGGTTGATGGTGGCCGACTTCGTGCTCGTCGTGGGCCTGTGCATCCCCGTGATCGTTCTGGGATTGATCCTGGGCGTGTCGTTCGGCACCGGCGTGCTCGGTGTCTTGATGTTCATCCTGATCGGTGCGCTGTGGGGGTTGGCCTTTACCGGCTTCCCTTATGCGATCGCGTTGAAGACCGCGAACCCCGGGGCTGTGGCCTCGAGCTTCTTGCTGTTCTTCCCGTTCGCGTTCCTGACGTCGTCGACGGTGCCGCTCGAGAACTTGACCGGATGGATGCGAGCCATCGCTCGCTGGAACCCGATCACCTATGTCCTCGAGGGCATGCGCTCGTTGCTCTCCGACGGCTGGGACTGGACCGCGATCGGCAAGGCACTGCTCGCCATCGGCTTGCTCGGCATCGCCAGCCAGACAATGGCGATGCTGGCGCTGCGCGGTCGGGTCGCCCAGGACTAGTTCTTCAGCGCCGCCGCCTGGCGGGCGGTCGCCGTAACCAGCACGTAGACGCCGATGATGACCAGCACCCCGCCGGCGGCTTCGGTCCACCCCAGACCCTCGTCACGGATTAGCCAGCCGAAGAACACGCCGAACACAGGAATGAGATACGCGCTCGATGCGGCTTGGGTCGGTGTGGCCCGCCGCACGACGGTTGCGAGCAACGCGAACGTGACCGCATTGGCCGGGATCGCGGCATAGAACAGCGGTACGAAAAGGCCCAGGCCCCATTCGGTGTCGGCGGTGCCCTCGACGAGCAGGGCGAAGGGCACCAAGACGGCCGCCGACATGTATAGCTGCACGCCGACCAGCATGATCGGCGAGACATTGGTCATGTCCTGCCACTTCATGTAGACGTTCCCGAACGCCCATGCGAGCGCGGAGAACAGCAGCGCCACGATGCCGATCGTCGCCGCGGACCCCGACAGCGAGGGCGACGCCAGAACGAGCGTGCCGCCGAACCCGATCGCCAGACCGGCCGCCGCCATCCGGCTGATCGGCACGCTCATCAGTACGAGCGAAAGGACGGCCGTGAACAGCGGCATCGTGCTTGCAAGCAACGAAGCCACGCCTGCGGGCACGCGGTTGACACCGAACACCAGCAGGGCACTGGACACGGTCGTGATGCTGAACGACACGACGAAAATGTTGATGAGGTCGCGCCGCTCGGTGGGGAACACCTCGCCCCGCAAGCGTGCGAACGCGAGCAGGAAGGTGCCGCCAACGACGGTGCGTAGCGAGGTCAACAGGAAGGGTGTCGTGTGATCCAGCGCGAACTTGAGCGCGCTGAAGTTGCCGCCAATCAGCATGGCGACAAGAACAATGACGGCCAATACGGCCCGAGAACTCATTGGTGGGTCGAGATCGTTACGGGTTCGGGCCCCACGGCGCCGGGTTGAGCAGTTGCACGTCTTGGGCGTCGATGTGTTGTCGAATCTGCACCGCGAACTTCATGAAGTCCTCGTCGGCGAACAACCGCTTCCAAAAGTCGCGCCGAGCGGCGTCGTCGTCGAAGCGCCAGATATGGATCAGCTGATGAAGGCGACCCGTGTCACTCGTGAAGTAACCCACGAGGTTGGTCATGAACCCACCGGCTTCGAGTGCGGGTGCTCCCTCGTCTCGGTAAAGGCGGACGACGTCGGTCATGTGACCGACTTTGATGTCGTAGGTGCGCTTCTCGTAGATCGGCATGCCGCGACCCTAATTTGGGTTGCGGGGCGGACGCGAATGAAACTCGACGCAGGCACCGCATGGGCCTCGGGCCTGGTGCTGGCTTGAGCGAGCAATGGGGGTTGTCGTGAGTGGTGTGCAGTACGAGATCGTGATCAAGGACGGCTTGATCTTTGATGGGACGGGATCGCCGCGGGTGCGCGGCGACGTAGCGATTGCCGACGGACGTGTCGTTGCGATGGGTCGCATCGACGCATCGGGGGCTGATCGCGTCATCGACGCGACCGGCATGCATATCGCTCCGGGCTTCGTCGACCTACACACGCACTACGACGCGCAGGTCTTCTGGGACCCGTACTGCACGCTGTCCGGCTGGCACGGCATCACGTCGGTCGCGATCGGGAACTGCGGGTTCGGTTTCGCTCCGGTGGCACCGGACATGCGCGAGTACGCGATGAAGTCCATGACACGCGTCGAGGCGATTCCCTACGACTCGATGAAGCTCGGCATGCCATGGGACTGGGTGACGTTCCCCGAGTATCTCGACAGCCTGGACCGCACCGCCAAGGCGATGAACATCTTGCCGTATGTGCCGGCCGGGCCGATGCTGGTCGAGGTTCTCGGGCTCGACGATGCCAAGGCCGGCCGCATGCCGACCGACGACGAGCATGCACGCCTGGCGGCCATGCTTCATGAGTCGATGGAAGCCGGCGGTTGTGGTTGGTCCGCGCAACGCCTTCCTCCGACGGGCCCAGCGGCGGTGCAGCGCGACTGGGATGGCACCCCGATGCCGACCGACATGATGAACGACGAGACGGCGCTCGTGTTCGCCCAGGTGCTCGCGGAGCGAAACCAGGGCGTGCAGCAGGTGACGCTCACCACCGACGACATCAAACACGACCTCGCCCATCTGGAACAGATCGCCTCGACCTCGGGGCGCCCGTTGTTGCACAACGTCGTGCAGGCATTCGAAGCCAAGCCACACATCCATCGGCGAGCGATCGAGTGGCTGGAGCGTTGCCGTGAGCGCGGGATCCCGGTCTATGGCCAGGGAGTCACCAGCGATGCCGGTTTCACCTTCACGCTCGAGGACTGGAACCTGTACGACGACAGCGAGCAGTGGATGGAAGCCACGACCGGCACGCTCGACGAACGCAAGTACAAGCTGGCCGATCCTGACCGGCGTCCTGGTCTGCGGAACAACCTGCCGCAAACGGCAACCGCGCCGATCGACACCGTGACGGTGCTCTCGCCTCGCACCGCTGGGACCGAGCAGTACCGCGAGATGTCGGTGGCTCAAGTGGCCGAACGAACCGGCAAGCACCCGGTCGATGCCATGCTCGACATCGCCGTCGAAGACGACCTCAAGACGCTGTTCTTCGTAGCTCCGCCGCAGGGGAGCAGCGATCTGCTCAAAGAGATCGTGCAGTACCCGCACATGCTGTTCGGTGTGAGCGACGGTGGCGCACACACCAAGTTCCTGACGGCTGGCCGGTACCCGACGGAAACCCTGGTGGACCAGGTGCGCAAGAACGAATGGATCACCTATGAAGAAGCGCACCGTCGCCTGAGTGCGCTGCCGGCGCACCTCGCCGGCTTCAAGGACCGGGGCGTGTTGCGCGAGGGCGCGCCAGCCGATGTCGTCGTCTACGACCCGGAGCATCTCGAGGTCGGCCCGAACGAGGTCGTCGAGGATCTGCCCGGGGGTGAATGGCGCCGCATCCAAAAGGCGAAGGGCTACCAAGCCGTCATCGTCAACGGACAGCAGACGATCGCCAACGATGAGATGCTCGACGTGTTCTCTGGCAAGCTCTTGCGACACGGAACCGGCTGAGGAGAACCACGATGGCGACTTGGGACGATGTTCGAGCAATGGCAGGCACCGACACGGGGTTGTGCGTCGTCTCGATGGTGCGGGCCGATGGCTCACCGCACGCGTCGGTCGTCAACGCCGGCCCGTTCGTGCACCCGCGCACCGGCGAGAACTGCATTGCGCTGGTTGCCCGAGGCGACTCGGTCAAGGTGCGTCGTGTGGCCGCTGGTCAGCGGGTCTCGGTGACCTTCCGACGCGGCTGGCAATGGGCAGGTGTCGAAGGCCCGGCCGATCTCATCGGCCCTGATCATCCGGCCGATGCGGTCAATGTCGCCCAGCTCCTGCGCGATGTCTTCGTCGCCTGCGGCGGCACCCACGACGACTGGGACGAGTACGACCGAGTCATGGCCGAAGAACGCCGCACCGCCATCCTCGTGATCCCCGAGCGCATCCTCGGTGTCCCCTAGCAACCCACGCGCACCCAGTTGCGTTGCTCTGACACCCGCAACTAGTGGTCGCCGAACTGCGGGCGGGGGCGGCGGGGAGCGCCGCGTCGGTAGTAGATGTTCATGGCCGTCCAGACCCCGTCGGGGTGGTCGTCGGTGTGCATTGCCATGTCGAGCACCTCGATGTCGTCGCCGATCCGTTCGATGAGATCAGCAACGGCCCGAAGCAAGCGAGGCACGTTCGGCTCACCAGGCCCAGCAGGATTCGACAGGCGAATGTGACGACAGGTCCAGGGTTCGCTCACGCCGTCCACGATCCCACATCGAGTGTGGCGCCGCGGCCTCGGCCGCTCAGGAAGCCGCCCAGATTTCCGGAAGCAAATCGGTGCCGGGCCGATCGCCCGAGGCCAAACCGTGGGCGCGCATCATGTCGCTGAAGTCGGGGTCCATGCCGACATCTCGAAACGCGATCCGGACGTCGTCGCCGAGCCACTTCGAGGTGAACACCCGCAGTTCGCGATCCTCGGGAAGCTGCCCCGACCCACCGTGCAAGATCCGACTGTTGAAGACCACACAGTCGCCGGGGACCATGTCCCAGCTCACCACCCTGTAGCGGTCAGGGTCCGCGGCGATGTCGGGGATCGCGGCTTCGGCGATGGCCGAGAAGTCGCTTCGGTCCACGTTGTCCTTGGCGTCGGGGTTCAGCTCGCCAAAGTCCGGCTGGTCGAACACCTGGGCGCCGAGATGTGACCCGGGCACGAAGGCAAGCGCATTTGCCGCGTGTACGGCAACGAGTGGCATCCAGATCGTGCACGTGTCATGGCCGCTGACCGACCAGTACGGCTCGTCCTGATGCCACGGCGTCGCGAACTGCGACCCATGCGATCGGACAAAGACCGCGTCGAAATAGAAATGCACGCGTTGCGAATCGAGCAAGCGGCCAGCGAGCTCCGCTGCCGGTGACTCGTGGACGAAGCGCTGGTACTGCTCGACGTCATGCCAGGCCATCGAATCCCAGAACATCGTGCGACCTTGCTCGTCGCGATCCCAGATGCGAGCACGCTCGGTCGGTGCCTGGAGATGCGCGGCCAGCCCATCGCCAAGCACGTCGATCCAGTCCGTCGAGAACATCGCCGGAAGCATCACCACGCCGTCGCGACGAAACGTTTCGATCTCTTCTGCCGTGAGCGCTCGTTCGAGCCGTGATTCGCTCATGCTTCGGCCGACGCCCGCCGACGGTCCTTCATGCGTTCATGCGCTTCGACACTCCCGTCGTGAACGGTGCCGAACCATTTGTCGAGTGGAAGCAGCAGCATTCCGTAGTTCACCTCGAAGTAGCGATGGTGCAGGTTGTGGAAGTAATCGCCGCCGTGAAAGTTGGCGCCATCGCCCAGCTTGAATCGGTCGAAACCCGAGTGCGACGGCGACGGTGAGATCATCAGGTACATCAGGCAGAACGTGGCGATGTAGGGCGAACCCGGCAGTACGAGAAACGGGGCGGCGACTGAAACAGTGGCGGCACGTCCATTGGCTCCGGGTCGTACCCCTTGGAGCGCTGCATCCTGGTACGGGTCTGCACCATCGTCACACTCTCGCTGATCCCGCACCCGTGGGCCAACAAGGATTGCGGCTACCGAGACAAGTTTTGTGCATGGGTTCGGTTCGTCTGCAACATGGCGGCGAAGCAGACGAGCGCGGCCGTGGCGGAACCGGCGACGATCCCGGCCGCCCAGCGACGATCGTCGGTCGCCTCGACGATGAGCCCAGCGAAGAACGGGCCGAGCGATCCGGCGAGGAGCAGGACTGCGGCGTAGAGGCCCATCGTTGCGCCCAGGTTTTCGCGGTCGAACAGGGCCTCGGTTTTCATCCCTTGCAGCGGTGAGAACGCGCCGATGCCGAACCCGGCGATGATGGCAAAAGCGACACCGGTCGGCACCGTGGATGACACGCTGAGCAGTCCTCCCGAGACCGCAACCGCGGCGAACGCGATCGCAAGCGAACGGTCGAGACCGAAACGGTTGATGATGGGCGTGAGCGGTATGCGGCCGAGCAACTGGCAGAAGCCGCGCAGCGCCGCGATGGTCGAGGCGGTTCCAGCCGCCAGTCCCAACGAGGTCATCGTCGGCACCTGATAGACGAGCATCGTCGCCATCGCGATGCCGCCAAAGGCCATGGCGGCCGTGAAGAGGCGGGTCTCGAGCCGGTCGGTCAGTCCACCAACGATCGTGCGGAGAGAGGTTGCTTGTCTCGCTTCGGTGCTCGGCGGCGCGGGCAAGATGAGCGCGGCGACGGCGAATGCGCCAGCGCCAGCCGCGGCCAGAACACGAGCCGTCGGCCGCCAGCCGATCCCCTCGACCAGCCACGCGGTTGCCGGCAAGAAGATGGCCGATGCGAAGGCGCCCCAGATCGTGAGGACGGTGATGGCGCGTGGGCTGTCCGGGTTCAATCGCACCGCCGTTGGCATAGTGACGTGATAGAAGCCGAGGGCGCCGCACGCGCCCATGCCGATCGTGGCTCCCGCAAAGAACACCGGCGCGCTTTGGGCGAACGATGCGGTGAGGAGACCAGCGAACGTGAGCGTCGCGCCGAGCCCGAACACGGATCGGTGGCCGGCGCGATCGAGCAGGCGCCCTCCGGCGAGCGAGGACAAGCCGATGACGATCTGGCCGGCGGAGAAGCTGGCGGCGAGCGTCGACTCTCGCCATCCGGTGTCTTCGAGGATGGGGTCGAGTAGCACGCCGAAGGCGTAGTACCAGCAGCCGTAGGTACAGATGGTCAGGACGCCCAGGATTCCGACGGAACGGTGATCGAGCGTCTCGTGTGTCGTCACGCCTCGGGAGCTATGCGTTCCATCGACGGACCGTTGGCGTCGGTGTCGCCCCAGTACTCGGGAAGCCGTAGGTAGCCGACCCGCGGCAGGTCCTGCGCGAGCGGGAGGCCTTGGTGGCGTTTCAGTCGCTGGATGGTCCGGATGTGGGTCAGGATCTCATAGAAGACCATCCACAGCGATGCTTCAAGCGAATAGCGGAGCTTCTCCGGCGCCTCGGGGTCCGTCTCGACTCCTCGGGGAAGCGTGCTGGTTGCGTACTTCCAGAAATGGGTCGCGTGCACGCTCGTCAGGTCGGACCGCAGGGCGTCGATCGGTTGCTCGGCCACGACTCGTTCGAGCCACGAGACACCGACGCTGAGCTTGTCGATCAGATCAGGGACTGCCCAGAAGAGGTCCTCGTCGAGGACACGGTCCCACTTGCCGTCAGGGCCCATGCGGTGGTCTGCCCACACGATCGGCTCGGGTGCTTCGCCCTCGGGCCACAGCAGGTGCCCGCAACGCCGATAGGTGAACACGAGCGAATCCCACGCCATGTGGGAGACCTGGCGACGGATCGACCACCACATCCACTCCTTGTCTGGCGACAGATCATCGAGGTCGAGTTGGGCGTCGGTCAGGCCGGCTACCTCGGTTTCGGTCCAGGTGACCAGCCGGCGATAGGGCGGCATGAGGCCCGAGCTCGGATCTTCGGGCATTTCGACGATCGCAGGATCGTGCATCAGTCGGCCTCGGGAGCGGCGAAGGGTTCTGGGTCGGCAAATCGCCGGAGGACGTTGGTCGACATGCGGGCGGTGTCGTTGTCGTAGCCGTTGCGGGCCAGCGACCCGAACCACGAGATGGATCCGACCGAGAACACGGCGCCTCCGCCTGCGGTTTCGTAGAAGACAATGTCGGCTCGCACGTAGGGGTCGGGGTCGGGATATTCGACCGAGCCTTCGAACTCTTCTTTCGTGCGGACCATGTCGGGACCGAAGGTTGTCGCCGACGCGAGCACCACGGCGTGGCCGGGGGACCCGAGTCGGGTGTCGTAGCGGTCGACCTCTTGACCAGCAGCACCACCGCCGATGCCCGAGGTGCCGATGCGGCCCTCGTCGATCTCAACCCCGTCCCAGATCCAGCTCGCTCGCCCAGACAGCGATGCGTCGTTTACGTCGAAGTAGGTCGCCCGCTCGAACCCTTGGGCGGCGAACCCGATGCCGGCGATCTCGTTGGGCGGGCGTCCATTGCGGCGCCACATGCCGCCGTACTCGCCGCCCCAGGCGTGGTAGTTCTCGCCGTCTTCGGTCTGCCAATTGCGCACACCGTCTTCGGCTCGTCGCAGCTCCATGGCGCCCGGCCAATGGTCGCTGAAGGCGACTCGCCAGTAGAACCCATTACCACCCAGGTACATGAGGCGCCCGCCCTGGCGCTGCCACTCGGCGAGCGCGTCGAGCATCGCCGTCGACCAGTACTCCGGGTGGGTGCCGGTCACGATCACTCGATACGGGGCGAGTGCACCGATGCCGTCGATGTGAATGTCTTCGTCGCCGATGACGTCGTGGCCGATGTCGGTCCAGTCCAGCCAGGCATTGATGTCGGTGTCGGGGGTGAAGTTCCAGCCGTCGGCCCCCGGGCGCAGATTGAGCACCGGACGAAGCCGCGAGCTGAACATGACCCCGCTGCCGTCGGGATGCTTCTCGTACATGGACAGTCCGACTTGGGGGTGTGTGCGTACGTACTCGTGCTCGGGTCGCAGGTTGGTGCGGGCACCGAAGAAGTCGGCACCGTTGATGAGCTGGCGATGGTTGGCATACGCGATGTAGCTCGCATTTGACATGAGCAACGCCACATCGTTGGTCGCAGCCCCCGCCGCGGGGCGGACGAAGAACGGCACTCGGTCGATCTGCGGGTCCTCGCCATCAACGGGTTGGGTGATCCGGAAGCAATAGATGCCGCTGGCCAGGTCAGCGGGGAGTGCCAGGTCCAGTGTCGTGTCCCACTCGGCGTCGTAGAGGTCGTCTTTGTGGAAGTGGACGGCGTCGTACTGGTCGGGCGCGTCGCGCCAGCGTTGTTCGTCACCGGTCCAACTCGGGCCAGTGATCGCCCGTGTGGGGAGCTGGAACAGTTCGCCGTGTCGGCCGCCGCGGATGGCGACGATCTTGGGAGAATCCATGGCCTGCCCGAGATCCCATCGCAGCCGCTCGTCGTCTATCGACAAGGAGACCTCGCCGATACGGCCGTCGAAGTTCCCGCTTCCCGGCGACGCCGTGCCCAGCAGCATCTCGATCGGCTGGACCGGACCTGGAGCGCGATCGATTCGAGCCACCGAGATCGACCGCTCGAGCGCATCGCGTCCGGGCGAGGCCGATGCATTCGGCGCCACGGTGATGTCGACCCGCCCGGTGTCGCAGTTGACGGCGATATCGATCCGGTACCAGCGGCGAGGATCGAGCGGTTGGGAACGAACCACGTGTGAGACGCCGGAGTGCCGGGCAACCAAGGCGCCGGCGTCGTCGAGATGGACGGAGAGGTCGGCGACCGATGCAATGTCTTGGGCTTCGGAGGGGCGCGTGGCCCGAACCGCAAACCGCCAGACGAGTCGGCGCTCGGCGACCAGCCCGTCCAGGTTGATGCGGCCCCACGAGCCCGGGTTGAGCGCCTGGTCGTGGAGGTCGACGGTGCTGGGCGCAATCGCTGCGACCGATTCGGCGAACCCGGGTCCGGACCGAGTCGGATCGCCACAGCTCAGGCGCACGATGTCGACGGTGGCGTCGCCGGGCGTATGGCTCGACGCGTGCAAACGGACCGCCTCACCAGCCCGTAGTGACCACGGCACGCAATAGCCCGTGATCTGCTTCCCCTGGGACGTTTCGTCACTCACCCCGCCAGCTCACCCCACCCACACCCTCACCGCCAAACCGTAACGGTGTCTGACACCGGTGACGGTCGTTTGTCGCTGGTAGGGAGTCAGGTGGCGATGAGCTCGGGTCGAGGTTGGGGTCGGGCCGGACCGACATCGGATCCTTCGATCGTGATTCGGTGCATGAGGCGCCGGTGGCCGTGGTAGTCGTTGAGTGCGTTGTGCTGGACAGCCCGGTTGTCCCAGATCGCCATCGAGCCTGGTTTCCATTCGAAGCGAGTCGTGAACTCGGGTCGGGCCGCGTGCTCATACAGGAAGTCGAGCAGCGGCTTTGACTCGGCATCGGTCCATCCATGGAAGCGCAATGTGAACGCAAGGTTCACATACAGCGCCGGGCGTCCTGAGAGCGGGTGTTCGATGACGACCGGATGCACGGCGTCTTGGTTCGCTGCATCGGCGTTGTTGAACATGCCGTCACGGTCGACACCGAACACATGACGACTCGAGTGATCCGCCCACAGGCCGAGCAAGGTCTCTTTGAGTGCGGGTGAGAGCGCGTCGTATGCCGCGTATTGACTCGCGAACAT
>CALLPT010000192.1 GCA_938015575.1 uncultured Acidimicrobiales bacterium | reverse complement strand
GAACTCCAACTGTGGTTGACCGCTTCTTCTGCAACGACGCGCAATGTGCCGACAATGTCGGCTCGTTGGTCGAAAGCGGTTGCTGCCATGGTCCATCTTAAATCGAACACACGTTCGATTACAAGTGGAAAACCTGTGGATTTCCAACAATTTCAAGCGGTGATGGGCCCGCTGGGCCGGTTGTTGTCAGCCTCTAACCCCCCGTCGGCGCTGGCGCTTGCTTGGCGGTCGATGAGTCGACGCACTTGGGTGGCGGAGTTCATGTCGATGACGCCGCTTCCGGCCCACTCCATCATCCTGAAGCCGGGCACCACGCCAGCCGACATCGGCACCTCGACGGTGATCGTTTCGGTCCTCGGGATGAAGCACTGCTCGTCGTCGCACGCCTGGTACCGGACGTGCACCTGCACCTCGATCGACGGGTCGTCGCTGCGCACAACCTTGGTGAGTTCGGGGCTCGCATAGACCGGGGTGACGAAGTCGATGGTGCCGTCCCACACCTCGAGCGGGGTGTCGATAGCAGGCAGCTGCAGCGGCTTGGTCGGCGGCGCTTCGAGTGCTTCGCAGCGGAAACCGTCCGGACCTTCGATCGTGATCTGCGTGGCGACCATGCTCTCGGGCACAGCCCGATGCGCAAGACCCCGCCTCCGCCACGCAGAAATGCAGTCACCTTGCAAGCCCTGGGAGGCCGGTGTCGCCTCAGTATCGCCGACCTCGGTGCAGCCGAAAAAGTGTCGGCCGAGCGCAGGGCACTGACGGGACATGACCACCGCCATCTAGGGTCGTCGTGATCTTGAGGGGAGCATGAGCATGCAGGATTTCGCTGGCAAGGTTGCCGTGATCACAGGTGGCGCCAACGGGCTGGGTCTCGCGATGGCGCGCCGGTTCGGAGCCGCCGGGATGAAGATCGTGATCGGCGACATCGAGACCGGCGCCCTCGCAGATGCGGAAGCGTCGCTCCAAGCAGCTGGTATCGAGGTCGTCGGCCGCCGCACCGACGTTGCTCTGAGCGGCGACCTCGACGCGCTGGCCGACGCCGCCTACGAGCGGTTCGGGGCGGTGCACATCCTGGCGAACAATGCCGGCGTAGGCGGAAGTCCCGGCGCGATGTGGGAGCTGTCCGAAGCCGATTGGCAATGGGTCATCGACGTCGACCTGTGGAGCGTCATCCACGGCATCCGCGCGTTCGTTCCGCGCATGATCGATGGGGGAGAAGAGGGCCACATCATCAACACCGCCTCGGTCGCCGGTCTGATCAGCGGTGCCGTCGGAGGCCCGTACACCGTCGCCAAGTTCGGCGTCGTCGCCCTATCCGAGCAGCTCTACTTCGAGCTGGGACGGGCCGAGCATTCGATCGGCGTCTCGGTGCTTTGTCCCGGCTTCGTGAACACTCGCATCTACGACTCGGACCGGAACCGCCAAGAGAGCTACGGCCAGCCGGCGCTGGATGAGTCGGCCGAACGAGCGGAACGCCGAGAAGCCCTCGAGGCCATGCGCGAATCCATGATCCAGCCCGAGACGATCGGCGACCGCGTCTTCGACGCCGTTGTCGAGAACCAGCTCTACATCGTCGAGCCCGGTAGCGACGCCGTTTCCGACGCGATCCAACGCCGCCTCGACCATGTCTCTGCCCGCACCAATCCCGCCCTCGACTTCGGCATCATCTAGCTTTCGAACGCCGAAGCCACCGTTTCGATGTTCAGCTGGCCGGCGAGCCCGGCCGCTCGGTGCACGCCGATCGCCTGCCACTCCGGCGAGATGGACATCTCCCAGAGCGCCGCCCGGTTCGGGTACTTGGCGATAGCGACCTCGTCCCAAAGGTCTTCGACCTGGCCGAGTGCCAGGAACGTGACGTCGGCGACAAAGGTGACCTCGCCGCCGTATTCGCCGATGAGTTTGCTCACCTCGCGGCCGTAGATTTCGTACGCCTCGCGGCCCGACAGGTTCGTCTCACGGCCGTCTTCGTACTCGGCGTGCTCCTTGAACTTGAGCAGATTGAGCATGTAGATCGGGCCGTCCGGCCCCGGTTCCATCATGTCGGCAATTCGTTCCGGGCTGGTCGGTAGGACCTCGTTCGTGACTTCCACGTTCCTGCTCCTCGCGTCGGTGCATCAAACTAGTGCCAGCACAAATGGCATAACAACATGCGCGAGCTCAACCGTCGGCCAACGCTTGGCGAGTCACGATCGGCACGTAGCCGATCTCCATGCCCTTTGGCGGTGTCACGAGCACAGCGTCGTCGAGCGACGCGAGCCCGCCCGCCGTAGGGGGAGCGAGGTAAGGCCGGTCCGGACGCCACTCCCGATGGATCATCTCGACCCGCTCCTGGATCACTGCTCGCTCGGCATCGGTGAACGAGTGGTGGCGCATGGTCGGCTGGTCGACGAACCGGTACCAGGCGTACTCGACGATCGAGCCGTCACCGAGTGCGACCTCGAACGTCTCCGACGAAGGTCCGGGTGACTGCCACGGGCTCTCCGGCTCGGTCGGCGTCTCGAACGGGTCCTGGTTGAACTGCGGCAGGTCGATCTCTTCGAAGACGTGCTCGGCGAGTCCCGTCTCGGGTGGCAGGTCCGCTTCGACGATCGGCGTCCACACCTTGCCGAACTCCGCCGTCGGATCGACGTCGAGCCGGAAGTACTCGGGGAGGACGAAGTAGCCGTCCGTCCGCTCCACGAGATCGAGGTTCCAGCGGTAGCGGAAGGTGTCGGGGTCGCTGAGGTCGACCCGGACCATCGACGACCAGTCGATCTGGTACTCGGGTTCGCCGTCCTCGACTCCTTCGGGGATGATCATCCAGCCGAAATACTCGTTCGTCTCATCCCACTGTTCGAACGACTTCACGAATGTCGCGTCGGCATCGAGTGGGCCAGCCGGCGCTGCGCCGCCGTCGAACCACTCACCGACCGCATCCCAGAGTGCGCTTCGCTGATACGCGCTGATGTTGTGGAGGATGACCGACGATTCTTCATCGCCCCCGTTTGCCGGGAACTGTGTGCGAGTCATCTTGACGTACGGCGTGCCATTGGC
>CALLPT010000191.1 GCA_938015575.1 uncultured Acidimicrobiales bacterium | reverse complement strand
CCCATTGTGCGAGTCCAGGCGTTGAGACGATCGGGACGATGCATGGTCACGGTCAGCACGCCGTCGTCGACCGAGGTCAGAATCTCTTCGTAGGCCATGCGCTCAGCCTGCTGGCTCGACGCTGCCAGTCCAAGTCGCGACCCCTCTCGACGCCACGGGTGTCCTACAGTTTCTCGTGCGGGCGGCCAGAAAAGGCTGATGGAAATGCGGAGTCGAGTATGAACACGCGCAATGCGGCACCGGTTGGTGTTGGGGTCGATGGGTCATCGACTTCGATCGCGGCCATGGACCGAGCCACCGAAGTCGCCGCAGGACTGCGAGTTCCGGTGCACATCGTCGGTGTGGATTCCGGCGCCGACTCTGCCGCCCTGGACCAGGCGCTGGCCGACGCCCGCCAGCGCGTCGGTGATCGGTTTCCTGATCTCGAAGTGTTCACCGAGAAGATGGCAACGACGCGCATCGGCCTGGCGCTCTCGAACCACGCATCGCGAGTTGGCGCGCAGCTCCTGGTTGTCGGTAACCTCCGAGCGAAGGGTTTTCGCCGCCTGATGGGCAGCGTTCCCGATCATCTCGCCCTCGACGCACCGTGCGACCTCATGATCGTCAAGACCACCTGACTCGCTGCACGCGGTCGACGCCTACTTGCGGGCGTCAGTTGCGGGTGTCAGAGATACGCAACGAAGCTACGCAACGATGAGGCGACGACTTCAGACGCTGACGGGAAGCGACTCGAGACCGCGGAGGTTGATGCGCCCGTTCCAGATCGGGTCGCCGGCGAGGGTTGCATGCGGGAAGCGCTCGACCAGCGAGGTCAACGCGACCTGGGCTTCGAGCTTGGCCAGCGATGCGCCAAGGCAATAATGCGCACCGCTCCCAAAGGCAACGTGCTGACCGGCACTGGCCCGCCGCAGATCGAGCTGGTCGGCGTCAGCACCGAACTTCTCGGGGTCACGGTTCGCCGAAGCAAGGACCGCGAGCACAAAGGCGCGGGCCGGGATCTCCACCCCGCTGAACTCGACATCGGTCAGCGCGACGCGGCGCGACATTTGCACGGGGCTGACGTAGCGCAACAACTCATCGACCGCGTTGACCGCAACATCGAGGTCGTCGCGCCACACCGACAACTGATCCGGGTTGCGCATGAGCTCATAGAAGCCGGTGCCGATCAGGTTGACCGTTGTCTCGTGACCGGCGATGAACAGCAGGGTGATCTGCGCATTGAGCTCGGCGGTCGAGAGACGGTCGCCATCTTCTTCGGCCTCGATCATGCGAGTCAGCAGATCGTCGGCCGGGTTGGCTCGCTTCCATTCGATGACCTTGTTGATGTGGGCATCCATCTCGATGCCCGACTCGAAGGCCAGCCGCATCTCTTCTTCGGAAATGATCGGATCGATGGCTTTGACCATGTGACCGGACCAGATTTTGATGGTCTCCTTGTCGGCGTCGGGCATGCCGAGCATCTCGGTGATGACATCGAACGGAAGCGGAAAGGCGAGCTGTGCCACGAGGTCACCGCCGCCGTCGGCCGCGACCGTGTCGAGTTGTTCATCGACCAGGCGTTGAATCACCGGGCGTAGCTCCTCGATCGAACGGGGCGTGAACGCCTTGGAGACGAGCCGACGAAGGCGGGTGTGATCGGGAGGATCCACGTTGAGCATCGACAGGTCGCGCTCGGGTGAAACGCCGAGCGATTCGGCCACGGCATCGGCCTGGGCGGCCCGCTCCCCTTCGAGGATGTCGGAGTTGCGATCCTCGACGCTCATCGACGGGTCGCGCAGCAACTGGAAACAGTCGTCGTAGCGAAAAAGCCCCCAGCGTTCGAAGATGTTTTGCACCGGGGCGCTCGCCCGCACCTCGGCGTGATGTGAGTAGGGGTCTTCCATGTAACCCGGCAGCAGCGGGTTGAAATGGACCGGCTCGGACTCCGTCGCAGACATGGATCGAGGGTAGTCATGATCTGGCCGACACCGCCGATCGGCAATTTCGTCGATCATCTGTGTCGCGGTTCTCAGACGCAACACCGTGGCCCGTGTATGGTCGCCCGAACGGGAAGAGCCGAGGTGGGCGACACCTCGCAGACGAAAGGCGGCGACGGTATGGGCTTGATCTTGCTGCGCGACCTGCAATATCGGCGGTGGCGCGTGCTGCTGACCGTCGTGTTGATGGCGATCGTGATGACCTTGCTGTTCATCATGTCCGGGCTCGTGGGCCAGTTCAATGCCGAGCCGGAATTGGCCACTCGATTCGCCGGCGATGACAAGTACTGGGTCGTTCCAGCCGGCGCTGGCGGCCCGATCACCAACCCCCAAGCGGTACCTCGGCCCGCACTTCCACCTGTTTCCGACGGCGAAGCCGTGCTGTTCCAGCCGAGCCAGCTCGACGGCGAGCGAGTCTTCGTGGCCGGTCGCGAATTCGCCGGACCAAGCGAGGTCGAGAGGAACCTCGACGAAGGCCGCATGCCGACGGGGCCTGGCGAGGTCGTGGTCGATGCGACAACCGGCCTGTCGCTCGGCGCGAGCGCGCTGCTAGGCACCGAACCGGTGACCGTCGTGGGCATCGTCGATGATGCGACCGTGCTCGCCGGCGTGCCGATGGTGTTCGCGCAGATCGACTTCGCGCAGCGGGCGGTCGCGGGCGGCAACGACATTGCGATGGCCATCATCACGAACGATCCCGCACCAACGCTGCCGGCCGAGTTCCAGGTGATGTCGAGCGAAGAAGTCTCGGCCGACACCCTCAAACCACTCGAGAATGCAATCAGCTCCGTCACCCTCGTTCAGGCATTGCTGTGGTTGATCACGACGATCGTGATCGCCGCGATCGTCTACATCACCGCCTTGGAACGCACCCGAGACTTCGCGGTCCTCAAAGCCGTCGGCGGCAAGACCCGCGAGTTGGCCGGCTCGCTGCTCGTGCAGGGCGTGATCATGACGGCCCTCGCGGTCGGTATCGCCGCCGCCTTACAGTCGTTCGTCGCTCCCGCGTTCCCGATGATCGTGCGGGTGCCGAGCGCCTCGTGGTGGCAGATCCCGCTGGTGGCGATCATCGTGGCCGCGGTCGCGGGCATGGCGGGCGTGATGAAGGTCCGAAGCACCTCACCCGCGGAGGCATTCGGATGAGTCCACGCACCGCAACCACCGATGCTCGCCCGTCGCTCGTACGCATCGAGAATCTCGTCGTCGAGTACGCCTCGGAGCGTTACACGGTTCGCCCGCTCGACGGGTTCGAGCTCGACGCTCCCCCGGGTCAGCTGATCGCCTTGCTCGGCCCGTCGGGTTCAGGCAAGACGACCCTGCTTTCGATTCTCAGCGGCATGATCCCGGCAACGTCGGGCAGCGTCGTCGTCGATGGCATCGACGTGCTCTCGCTTTCGGGCTCCGCACTCGAGGACTACCGACGCAAGACCATCGGCATCGTCTTTCAGGGCTTCAATCTGATCCCTTCGTTGAGCGCACGTGAGAACGTCGCTGCTCCCCTGCTGGTCGCCGGCGTCAAACGAAAAGAAGCCCTGGCTCGAGCCGATGCGCTCCTTGCCGAAGTCGGCCTCGACGATCGGGCCGATCACATGCCCAAGCACCTGAGCGGTGGCCAACAGCAGCGCGTGGCCGTCGCCCGTGGCCTGGTCGGCGATCCCAAGGTGCTGCTCGCCGATGAGCCGACGGCAAACCTGGATCACATCAGCGCCGAAGCGGTCGTCCAGCTCCTGCGTTCGCTACGCGATCGAGGGCGCACGATCATCATTTCGACCCACGACGATCGTCTTCTTCCCGCGATGGATCAGGTCGTCTACATGACGCCCGAGCACGAAGCCGCCACGGCGACCCAAGGAGAGATCACGCTGGTTCCTGGCGAGGTCCTCTTCCGCCAAGGCACCCAGAGCGACTACATCTACGACATTCTCGACGGCACGGTCGATGTCGTGCGCGAGCTGAGCGATGGCACCGAAACGGTCATCGCCAGCCGGTCTGCGGGAGCTTATGTCGGCGAGTTGGGCCCGCTGCTTGGCTTCCCTCGTTCAGCGCAAGTGCGGGCTCAGACCGCCGTCACGCTGCAACCACTCACCATGGTCGAATACAACCAGCGACACGACGACCCCGCCGAGGTCGAACGGCGCAATGCCATCGCCGCCGGCAGGGCTGTCGGGAATGGGGTTGTCGGTTCTAGGGCTGCCAATGATGGTGACGTGGCGCCGGGCAGCCCGAGCAGCCCGAGCGGCGCGACGAGCGCCGCCGATGCCGGTGATGAACCAGTGATCGATCTGAAGCACCGCCGGGCGGAAACGATCCGAACCAGCGTCGCCACCGGCGAAGAAAGCCCCGACGCACCGGTCGAGTAACTTCGGCGCGTGCGCCCGAACCCAGTCAAACAACGCCTGGCCGCCGGCGAAACCGTCTTCGGCACCATGGTGTTCGAGCTGTTGTCACCTGGCTTGCCCCAGATCCTCGAACGAGGCGGGGCGGACTTCGTCTTCTACGACATGGAGCACAGCGGCTTCTCGTACGCCGAGATCAAGACCCAGCTGGCGCTGTGTCGCGGTCTCGACATCGTCCCGTTGGTTCGACCGCGGGCGACCACCCACGAACACACGGCCCAGCTGCTCGACCTCGGCGCCATGGGCATGCTGTTTCAGATGGTCGAGACCGCCGAGCAGGCCGAGGCACTCGTTCGCCTGACCAGGTACCCGCCGTCGGGCCAGCGAGGTGCGATGTTCGGCGGCGCCCACGACGACTATGGCGGCCAGACCGTCCCCGAGATCATCGAAGGTGCGCATGAGCGGACCCTCGTCTGTGCGCTCATCGAATCCGAACAGGGCATCGCGAATGCCGACGAAATCATGGCCGTGCCCGGGGTCGACGTCGGGCACCTCGGCCATGGCGATCTGTCGCTCTCGCTCGGGATCCCCGGCGACACGGCGCATCCTCGTCTCCAAGCCGGCATCGACAAACTGCTCGCGGCCTGCGAGGCGAACGGCAAGGCCGCCGCATGCCTTGCCGGTGACACCGAGACGGGTATCGACTGGGTGCGGCGTGGTTTCCGCATGGTGTCGGTCAGCTACGACATTGGGCTTCTCGCCGGGGCGCTTCGGGGCGGCATCGACGCGATCACCGCCGGCACGAAAGGAGAGACGACATGAAGCTCGCCGACGCGAACGTGCGGGACTACCGCGAGCAAGGTTGGACCGTGATCGACGGGGTGTTCTCGCCAGACGAGGTTCGCGTGCTCGAAAGCGCCGCACTCCAGGTCATGGAGCGGCCTGGACCCGAGGTCGGGCGCGAAGCCGACGGAAGCCCCCACGTGTGCTGGGGCATGCATCTGTTCGACGAGCGACTCGGGGCGCTCGTGCGCCATCCCGCCATCGTGCATCCCACCAAGCAGCTGCTCGGCACGGACTTCTTCGTGCACCAGTCGCGCATCAACATGAAACAGACGAACGGTTCGATCGTCGCCTGGCACCAGGACTTCGGCACCTATCACCGCGTCGATGGCGTGCCCGATCCACGCGGCATCATGATCGCCGTCTTCCTCGACGATGTGACCCAGGTGAACGCGCCGCTGCTGGCCGTGCCGGGTTCGCACCGAGAAGGTCTTGTCTCGACGGCCCAAATCGACCCGAACAGCGCCGACTTCGAAGCCGTGTCCAAGTACCGCTACGACATCACCGACGACACGATGCGACGCCTGGTCGACGAGTACGGACTGGAGACGATCACCGGGTCCGCCGGTTCGGTGCTGTTCATGGACATGACCGTTGTCCACGGGTCCTCGGTAAACATCAGTCCGTTGCGGCGACTGCTGCTGTACGTGAACGTCTGTCCAACCGACAACCGCGGTGAGACCTATGAACGGCCCGAGTACTACGCCGCCCGCGACTTCGCTGCGGTCGAAGCCGGCGACGACGGCTGCATCCTTGCGTTCGCATGACCGGTCTTGGCTTCGAACCATTCGACGCGCCCCTCGGTGCCCGAGTCGTCGGCGCTGACCCAGACGCTCTGGGCCCCGACGAGGTGCAAGCGCTGCAAGCCGCCTTGCTGGCGCACGGACTGCTCCTGTTCCGGGGCCGCACGATCAGCCCGTCTCAACTCGTCGCGATCGGCCGAGCGTTCGGGGAGCTCGAGATTCTTCCCGAACCCGACAAGCGTGACCCGAATCATCCCGAGATCTTCAACCTGAGCAATGTCCGTGCCGACGGCGAGATCGTCGAGTTCGACGAACCCCAGGCCGTGTTCCTGCGCGGCACCGAGCGGTGGCATACCGATAGTTCGTTTCGCGAGATCCCCGCGCTGTGCACGATCCTGGCCGCGGTCGAGGTGCCGAAACGTGGTGGCCAGACCCAGTTCGCCGAAATGCGCAAGGCCCTGTCGCTCGTGCCGGCCGAACAACGCGCCGAGATGGCCTCGCTGCGCTTGGTGCACAGCTACGAGTGGTCCCGGTCGATGAATCCCGGGCGCATGAACCCCATGACCGAAGACGAGCGGGCCAAGTACCCGCCGGTCGAGCATCCCTGGATCCGCACCCACGCCGATGGTTCCGAGTCGCTGTACATGGGCGGCCACGCCTCGCACATCGTCGGACGTGACCCGGCCGAAAGCCGCCACTGGTTCGCCGAGATCGAAGCCCAGCTCAGCGTTCACGACGTGGTCTATGAGCACCAATGGCAGGCCGACGACCTGCTCGTGTGGGACAACCGCACGCTGCTGCACCGGCTTCTTCCCTACGACATCGCCAATGAGCGGCGCGTCATGCGCCGAGTGACGGTGGCGGGCACCGAACGGCCAAAATCGCGCGTTCTCGCCTAAACGGGTCACGAATCCGAAAAGTCCTGGGTGCGTTCACCCAATGGCGCCGCCGCGCTCGTTGGGCACCTTGCACCATCTCCGGACAGATCGGTTAGGGCGTACCCGAGCGGGCCGAACAACCTTGCATGGCCGAAGCACTCCGTGACCCCCGATTCGTCAGCTACCTCGTGGCGAGCAACCTGGTGCTTGTCGCCCTCGCCTTTGTCGGACCGGTCTGGTTCGTGAGCGGCCTCGTTGCCTTGGTCTCGGTCGAAGTCGCCCAGACGCTGCGCGCCGACTACCGCCAAACCCCCCGAGTCGCCGTCGCTCACCGCTGACCCCGCCAGCGCCGCTGGTGCAACGGGACGTAACGGGGTCTGACACCTGTTGCGAGGTGAGCCGGTCACTAAGGTCGCCGATGTGCGCATCGTCGAGTTCCGCCTTGGTGACGACCCCGTCGAGCAACCGATCCGTGTCGGTGTCGCAGATGCCGATGGTGTTCGCGAGATCCATCCACTCGCCAGCACCACTGGCCTGAAAGGGCTACTCGATGCTGGCACCCCGCTGGCCTCGCTCAACGACGAGACCGGTCGGCTCCACCCGTACGACGCGATCGAGTTTCTGCCGCTGCTCGCCACCGCTGGGCGAGTGTTCGCAGCCGGCCTGAACTACGAGAAGAAATACCCGGCAGGCAAACAGCCGCCGACTCCCACCCATCCGCCGTGGTTCTCCAAGATGCCGGGCACGCTCGTGGGACACGACCGACCGGTCATCGCCCCCGCCGCACACGAGTCGTTCGATTACGAGGCGGAACTCGCCGCGGTGATCGGCATCGGCGGACGCCACATCAGTGTCGACAATGCCCTGGACCATGTCGTGGGCTGGACATGTCTCAATGACGGTTCGGTACGAGCCTGGCAACGCCACAGCGTGAACGCCGGCAAGAACTTCGAGCAATCGGGCTCGATCGGCCCGTGGATGACCACCGCCGATGAGATTGCGGACCCGCAGAACCTGCGGCTGGTTGCCCGCGTCGACGGCGAGATCCGCCAAGACGCAAACACGTCGACCATGATCTTCTCCGTCGCCGAAATCATTGCGTATCTGTCCCAGGCGATCGCCTTGCGACCGGGCGATGTCATCGCGACCGGGTCTCCCGAGGGCACCGGCGGCTCATTCGATCCGCCCCGCTTTCTCGTGCCTGGCCAAACCGTCGAGATCGAGGTCGAAGGCATCGGGGTGCTTCGCAACCCCGTCATCGCCGAAGCCGACGCTTCTCTGGAGAACTGATGAGCAACGCAGACACGCCGACCGTGGACCGGCGCATTGCCGAACGACTCTTGGCTTCGCGTGCCGACGGCGACCACTTCCCCGAGTGGATGGCAGGCACGATCGACCTGGACCAGGCGCTTCAGCTCCAAGTTGCTGTGCTCGACGACCAAGCCAGTCGAGGCATGAAGGTCGGCGGCTGGAAAGTCGGTTTGACGAGCGAAGCCTCTCGGCAGAAGCTCGGTGCCGACGAGCGGCCGTTCGGTTTCGTCCCCGCAGAACGGGTGCTCGAAAGCGGAAGCCACATCTCGAGTGCCCACGTCGCGGGACTGTCGATCGAAACCGAGATGTGCTTCACGATCGGGACGGACATCGACGACGCGATGATCACACCGGACCGCGTACTCGAACATGTCGCCTCGGTGAGTGCAGGGTTCGAATTGAACGAAGCGCGGACGGGTTCGGCGACACCCGACTTCTTCTCGATGGTCACCGACTGCCTGACAAACTGGGGAATCGTCTACGGGGCGCCGGGCGAACTGGTCGACGCCGCCTCGCTCTCGGCGAGCGAGATCACGATGAGCCGCAATGGCGAAGAAGTGTTCCGTGGCGTGTCGAGCGACTTTGTCGACGACCACACCATCTCGCTCTGTCGACTCGTCGAACAGCTCGCTCGGCACGGGCTGATGCTGCGCGCCGGCCAGCGAGTGATCACCGGAGCGTTCGCTCGCATGCCAACAGCGCCCGGCGATCACTGGGTCGGCGACTTCAGCGGCATCGGCATCGTCGAAGCCCACATCACCTGAGCACGGCACCTATTCACACTTCGGAGGCACGCATGGACCGCATCGATCTCACGGGACCCACGAACGTTCTGGTGATGCAGACACTCACACTTCCCGACGCCTCGCCGTTCGTCGACACCATCACCCAGGCCGTCCCGGCGGGAAGCACGGTCCAGGTCGCGGCGACGATGCGTGACGCAGCACCCCTGCTCGGCGAGGCCGAGATCGTGCTCGGCATCATCAACGAGTCCCTCTACGCGCAAGCGCCGAATCTTCGTTGGGTCCACGCGACCGCGTCGGGCATCGACATGTTCATGTTCGATGACTTCATCAACAGCGACGTTGTCCTGACCGGCGAGAAGGGCCTCGTTGGCGGCCACCTGGCCGACACCGGGTTTGGGCTTCTGCTGGCGCTCACCCGCCAGATTCACACCGCCATCAAGCTCGGGCCCGACGCCTGGAACCACCGGGTCGACATGCGGATGCGAGAAATCGAACTCGAAGGCTTGACCATGGGCGTGTTGGGGTTCGGCGGAACCGGCCGGGCAATCGCCAAACGGGCGCAGGCGTTCGGTATGCGCAACATCGCCGTCGATGGCTATCCGGCCAACCCCGACTACGGCGTAGAAGAAGTTTGGGGGCTTGATCGCACCGATGAGCTTCTCGCAGAGAGCGATGTGGTCGCCGTGTGTCTTCCGCTGACCGACGAGACCAACGCGATGTTCGACGACGCGACGTTCGCCAAGATGAAACGCGGCAGCTTCATCGTCAACGTCACCCGAGGCGAAATCATCCAGGACGAGCCGCTCGTGCGGGCGCTCGAATCCGGCCACCTCGCAGGAGCGGCGCTCGATGTCGCACCGGGTGAGCCGCTCCCGAGCGATCACCCTTTGTTCACGCTTCCGAACGTCGCTATGACTCCTCATACCGCCGGCGCGTCGCAGCTTCGGGCCGGGCGCAACGTCGATCGCTTTGTCCGGAACTTGCGAGCCGCTCAGTCCGGCGACCCCTTTGAAGGTGTGGTCGACAAGCACGCCGGTTTCTGACCCGCCGCGGCTCCCTGCACACTTGGCCGCGCTCGCTTGGGCGCGCTCACTTGGGCGCGCTTGTCGGGCATGCTTTTGGCGTGGAGGACGATCCGCGCGACGAGGCGGCCGAACATCATCGATCAGGCTTCGTCAAGCCGGGGGCTGTCCGACGCTGGACGTTGGTTGTCGCCGCCGCGATCGTCATCGCGTTCTCGATCCAACTATTCGTCGCCAGGCCCTATGTGATCCCGTCCGCGTCGATGATGCCCACACTCGGCGACGGCGATCGGGTGATGGTCAACCGCCTGAGCTATCGCGTCGGGGAACTCGAACGCGGCCAGGTCATCGTGTTCGACACGCCACCGAATCAGGAGAGCGACGCCGACGTCTTCATCAAACGCATCATCGGGCTGCCAGGCGAGACGGTCATCTTGCGTGACGGAGCGGTCTACATCGACGGGCTCCTGATGATCGAGCCGTACCTCGCTCCGAACACCGGGACGAGGCAAGGATCACGACGCATCCCGGGCTGCTCGGGTGCCGCTCCCACCTTCGCAAGCTGCACGGTCCCCGATGGTCACGTGTTTGTGCTCGGCGACAACCGAGGCGCGTCCGACGACTCACGGGTTTTCGGGCCAGTGCCGATCGACACGATTGTCGGACGCGCGGCCCTGCGAGTCTGGCCGCTCAACGACCTCGCCCGGCTCTGACCTCGGCCTGAGTCAAGCCGCCGTATTCGCCCGATCACCCGCGTCTGACTAGGTTGGTTTTGTTGGACAAGGGGGATCATTCATGCAGTTCTATTCCTGCGATTCGCACGTGGTTGAAGGCGCCGAGGTGTTCGAGGGGCTCGCTGACCACTTCGGCGACGAAGCTCCCCGACTCGCCCATGACCCGGACAAGGGGTTGGCGCTCCACATCATGAACTTCCCGGTCGTATCGGTGGGGCGCTTCGGCATTGCCGGCAACAAGCTCGGCCTGCCCGAGACCGACGAGAAGATCCTGGCGGGTTACGACCTGCTCAACCCTGGCGTCGTCGACTCGACCAAGCGCATGGCCGAGCAGGACCGAGACGGAATTTGCGGCGAGGTCATGTATCCGAGCCTGTCGATGTTCACCTATGCAATCAAGGACAACGAAGCCAAGGCCGCCGCGTTTCGTCAACACAACGACTGGATCCTGGACTATTGCGCACCCAATCCGGAGCGCCTGATCGGCATCGGTTGCCTGCCGGTCCCCGATGTCGACGCGTGCGTGGCCGAAGCGAAACGTGCGGGTGAGCTCGGTGTCAAGGGCTTCACCATCCCCGCCCACGCCGGGCTGGACTTGCCCTACAGCGACCCGGCCTATGACCCATTGTGGGCTCTGCTTCAGGACATGGATCTTCCGATCACGATGCACATCTTCACCGGGGTCACCCTCGATGGAGGGCTGCCGACGCATTGGGGCACGCCGGGCGGCGCGCTCAAGGGGTACACGCTGGCCCATACCACGGTGGTGAACTCGATCATCGACCTCATCGCGAGTGGGGTCGTCGAGCGTTTCCCCGGTCTGAAGTTCGTGATCGCCGAGTACGAGACCGGGTGGGTCGGGCACTTCAAGCAGCGCCTTGATCACGCGGCGTATCGCACGCCGGATCAGCTCGTCGATTACCTGACCATGAAGCCGAGCGAATACTTCGATCGCAACTTCTGGGTCACGTTCGAAGATGATCAGCAGGGCATGGCCACTCGCTACGACATTGGTGTGGCCAACATGTTGTGGGGCAACGACTACCCGCACCACGACTCGATCTGGCCGAACTCGATGGCGGTCCTCGACGAGGTGTTCGCCGACGTTCCCGACGCCGAGGCCCAGGCAATGGTCTGGGACAACGTGGTCGACCTCTACAACATCGATACCGCGCTGCTCTCTTAGCGCGGATCGTCCGGCGCGGATCGCCCGGCGTCAGCGCGAACGGCGATTCCTCGGATGGTTACGCGATTCGCGTTCGTTGCCGCGGCGGTAGTTGCCTGTCAGGCGCGCCATCAGTTCCTGCGCCGAGGACTCATCGATGCCCTCGACGTCGTCGAGGAAGTCGACGGCGCTGCGCCCGCGCAGCACCGTCGCCGTTCGACCGTGGTGCGTGATCACCACGTCGCCGTTCTTGCGACACGTCCAGTTGAAGCCGTCTGGGGCAGCCATCAGGTCGCGATCGGCGTCGGCGACGGCGTGGTGTCGATTCGATAGGTGCGCGCCGCCGTGTCGTGGAAGATCGCGTTGCGCTCCGCCGTCGTGTAGTCGGCGGTGATGATCTGCAACGCGTTCCACAGCACGGCATACGGCAGCGTCTGTCGATCGACGGGATAGTTCGATTCGGCCATGCACCGTTCGGGCCCGAACGTATCGATCGCGAACCGGACCACTTCGCTCCACCAGGCAGCGACAACATCGGAACTGGGTGGGCGAGGCAGATCCGTCCACGGAGTTCCGAAATAGTGCTCCATGCCAATCCCGCCGACCTTCAACACGACGTTTGGGCACGTCGCCGCGTCGGCAATGCCCGCCTGCCACACCTCGAGCATCTCCAACCGGCCCGCTCCGACATGAGGACCGATGCCGAGCGGGCCGCCGAGGTGGTTGACGATGATCGTCGTGTCCGGCACGGCGCGGGCGAGCTCAGCCAGTTCACCGAGCTGATCGAAGTACAGCCACGCGTCGAAACTGAAGCCCATGCGGCCCAGCTGGGCGACACCCTGGCGAAAGCCGGCTTCGCCCATCTGACCTTGGCGGGGGTTGTGGTGGCCGTTCTTCACCGACGCGTGGCTGCTCCAGTTCACGCCGTGGCGCACGCCCCGAAAGAGCCCGGCGCCGGCATCGTTGTGAGCCGCGAGGACCTCTTCGACGGCGTCGCCGAGGGTCAGGTCGGCATGGGAGACGATCGCGCCGATGCGGACCCGGCTCGTCGCTGCCATGTCGAGCGCTTGCGCGGCGACGAAGCTCGTCTCGCCGACCGGCGCAAGATGTTCGGGAGCGGTCAGGTCGTAGCCGGCCGAGCACTCAACGAAGACCGTTCGGGTGACGTTGTGTGATCCCTCGACGTCGGCTCGAAGTTCCGCGGCGAGGTACGTGCTGTCGTCGCGATGCCAGAGATGGTGGTGGGCGTCGATGATCGGCTGCTGGGCGTCGACCGGGGGTTCG
>CALLPT010000190.1 GCA_938015575.1 uncultured Acidimicrobiales bacterium | reverse complement strand
GTTGCCGTCGTGCCAGGTGGCGAAGCGGGTTTCCATCTCGTCGACCGTCTCGTCAGAGGTCGTCTGGTCGGCCAGGCACTCGGCGTAGCTGGCCAAGCCGTCGATGTTCGGCCAGGCGTCAGCGGACCACAGTCCCGATCGGATCACCGATTTGCCGCAGTGGAACATGACCTCGTCGATCGTGACGACGAGCGCGAGCGCCGGCTTGCGGCCTCGTTCGGCCATCGAGGCCAGTAGGTCAGGGTCGCGGACGATCTGACCCGAGCCAGCGATCCGGAGCACCTCGCCGCGGCCCGGCACCATGAACATGGCGGCAACTGACCCGGTCTCGAGGACGTTGAGGAAGGTATCCATGCGCCGATTGCCAGGTCGATCGGGAATCGCGAGCGTCTGGTCATCGAGGACGCGTACGAAGCCCGCCGGATCGCCCTTTGGGGAGAGGTCCATGCGGCCAGCACGGTCTCGGCTCGCGATGACCACGAACGGGCTGCGCTCAATCCAGGCCCGGCCGTGGTGATCGAGTGAGCGAAGCACCTTGGTTTCCTGCGCCGGCCGCGGACTCGGCACCAGCTCGCGTAGCTCGGCGGCGTCGTGAATCACGAACGATGAATCGAACATGCCCAAGATTGGCACGGGAACTGGCCTCGGCCCTTGCCTCGGTTCACGTGCCGCACCGAGCTGGGCGAGCTAGGGCGGGCTTGGGGAGCTGGGCGAGTTCACGCTTGCGAAGGTCCGCCGGGCGCTTCCGGAGCTCGATGATGTTGGAAGCCCGCCTCGTACTCGGCGCGTAGGTGGGCGCCGACGTGCACCGGCTCAAAGGCGATCGGCTGCTCGGCGCTGACGCAGCTGGGCAACGGTGCGATGACGGCCGCATCGTGGGGATCGAAGAAGAACGGGATCGAGTAGCGGGGCCGCCCCGACGTATTGATCACGCGGTGCGGTGTGGAGATGAATTGGCCATTGCTCCATCGATGAAGCAGGTCACCGACGTTGACGACGAACGCACCGGGCATGGGCGCGACGTCGATCCATTCCCCGTCGGGGGTCGCCACGGAGAGGCCGGCGGCGTCGTCTTGGGCAAGGAACGTAAGGCAGCCATAGTCACGATGAGGAGCCGACCCGAACATGCCCGCCGGGGCCTCGGTCGGATGCGGCGGGTAGCGCAGCATGCGAACGGTGGCGATCGGGCTGTCGAATGCGCCAACGATCGGCGAGGGATCAGCGCCCAGGGCTTCGGCGGCGATCCCCATCATCTGGCGACCAAGATCGCACATTGCGGCGTGGTAGGTCATCACGACGTCGGCGAACCCGGGCAGCTCCGGCCACTGGTTCTGGCCGGCCAGGTAGTCGCCGCGGCGGATCTCGATCGAGTCGTGGTCGTGCTCGCACATGGCGATGAAGGACTCGGACTGGTTGGGTGCCGTGACCTCGGCCAAGGTGGTGTTGGTGTCGGTCGAGGCGTTGATCGGAAGGAACCCCCGATTCGCTTCGCTGAGCTCGATCCGCATCTTCTCGTCGATCGACAGCGCATGGAACGCCCGAGAGGCCTCGAACACCGCATCGATCAGGTCGGTCGACACCCCGTGGTTCACCAGGTAGCTGAAGCCGACGCTGCGATACGCGTCGCCGAATGCGGCGACGAGTTCGTGTCGCTCTGCGACGTCGTCGTTCGAGAGCGCCGAGGCATCGATGATCGGGATGCTCACGCCGGCAGCTTCGGACACAGCAACGATTCGAACCCCACGGGTCGAGCTTAGAAGCCGCCCGCATCGAGTGTCGGGGTGCGGGACCGCGCTGGTTTACGGTTGACCATGGCCGAATTTGATGTGCTCATCCGTGGCGGACGTGTCATCGATGGCACCGGCGACGCGGGCTACACCGCCGACGTCGGCATCTCCGGCGATCGAGTGACGGCGATCGGCGACCTGAGTGCCGCCCAAGCCGCCAACGACATCGACGCAGTCGGCAAGGTCGTGGCGCCCGGCTTCATCGACATCCACACCCACAGTGACTTCGCCCACTTCGTTGACCCGCGAGCCGAGAGCCAGATCCGCCAGGGGGTCACGACCGAAGCGATTGGCCAGTGCGGCATGAGCCTGGGCCCCTGTACGCCCGAGCACCGGACGGCGCTGTTCGCCTCGACCGGTTCCAAAGAGCGCGGCGAGTGGCATACCTATGGCGAGTTGTTGGCTGCCATGGACGAAGCCGACATCGCGACCAACGTCGTCGGGATGGTTGGCCACGGAGCGTTGCGCACCGCCGTGATGGGGCCCGATGCGCCTCGACCGGCGACCGACGACGAGGTCGCTGACATGGTGACCATGCTGCGGGACTCGCTCGACGAAGGCGCATTCGGGTTTACGACCGGGCTTGAATACCACCCGGGCAAGACGGCGTCGTTCGACGAGATCGCCGCCCTCTGCACGGCTACTGCCGATGCCGATGCGATCTACGCCACCCATTCCCGGAACCGAGACAGCCGCTACTTCGTCGGGTTCGGCGAAGCGCTCGACGCGGCCCGGGTCAGTGGGGTGCGATTGCAGATCTCGCATATCAACCCGAAGTACGGGCGCCCCGACCATGCCATGCGCAACACCCTCGAGATGATCGAGTGGACTCGCGACGAAGGTATCGACGTGGCGATGGACATGATGCCGACGAACTGGAATCACACGGCGGCGACCTCGATGTTCCCGGCGTGGGCCTTCGGCCTGTCCAACGACGAGCTGATCGATTTGATGAAGACGCCGCACGGCCGCAACCGGCTGCGTAAGAACCCATTGCCGATGTGGCGTCTGGTCGCCGAGGAGCAGTGGGACCGCATCCGGCTGCTGGCTTCCACCGCCAATCGTGACCTCGTCGGCAAGACGATCACCGAAATCACCGAGCTTCGCAACACCGGTGGCGGCTGGGACACGCTGTTCGAGCTCCTGATCGAAGAGGGCCCACGGCTCAAAGGCATGCTGCTCACGAGCGATGCATTTGCCGAAGAGGACAACCGCATGGTGCTGCAGCACCCGTTGTGCTCAGTCGAGTCGGACACCATGGCGATGGCGACCGATGGCCCGCTCGCCGGACGCATCTTCGGCCTGCACGGATTCAGCTGGGTGCCGCGCTTCCTCGCCCACTACGTGCGAGACGAAGGCGTGCTCGGCCTCGAAGACGGGGTGCGCCGCCTGACCGGACTGCCAGCGGACCGGCTCGGCTTCTCAGATCGCGGCTATCTGAAGAAGGGCGCCGCTGCCGATGTCGTGGTGTTCGACCTCGACGGGCTTGCAGACAACTCGACGTTCGCCAACCCGACCGTGTACCCGAGCGGCATCGACCAGGTGCTCGTGAATGGTGCCGCGGTGTTCTCCGACGGCGAACGCACCGGCGCACACCGAGGGCGCGTGCTGCGCCGGAACGGCTAGCGAGCGGGCTGTCGCCTCTGGCTAGGCTGTCCAGCCATGGGGGAACCAGCGACCGTGACAGAGCCAACAGGTGCAGTGCGCGTACTGGTCGCCGCGATCGAACACTCCGAGACCTGGGGCAAGGTGTGGTTCGGGCTGATTTTCTGGGGAAGCGTTCTGTTCGCCGTTGCCCGACGGGTCTGGCCTGACACCGATTCTCTGCCGCTGCTCGTCGGCGCACTCGCGATCGGGCTCGGCGCTGGTGTCGCCGCACATCTCCGGGGGTACTGGCTGTGACCGCGACCGCAGACACCGGCTCCGACTCGACGATGGACCTCTCCATGAAGGCCGAGCGCGCCGTCGCCCGCCAGTTCATGGGACGCATCCAGTGGGAGATGATCCTCATCGGCGTTGGCCAAGCCGTCGTCTGGATCGTCACCTACGTCCTGGCCATCACGGGTGCCGTCCCGATCTGGTTCGGTTTCATCATCGCAACGGTCTGCCTTTGCTTGGCGTATCTGCCCTCTCACGAAGGCCAGCACCGCAATCTGTCCGGACGCCGCAAGGGTCTGAAATGGATCGACCCGGTCGTCGGCCAGATCTCGCTACTTGGGCTGAAGCAGTCACACGAGGTGCTTCGTGTCACCCACATGAAGCACCATGCACACACCAACGATCCTGTGCTCGACGTCGACTACCACAGCCTCGGTGAGAACTGGTGGGACCCGGCGCTGTCGATTCACCGCGATCCTGGCACGGCCCAAATCATGCATCACATGGAGCATGACCCGAAGTTTGCGGCTGCCATGGCCAAGGGCATTCCGATCGCCAAGGCACTGTCGTTGGCCCAGCTGGTGATGGTGGTGCTGTTTCCGATCGAGACGCTGTTCCTCTGGTGGCTGCCGAGCAAGATCGCGCTGTCGTACCTGTACATCTACTTCGCATGGGAGCCGCACCGCCCAGGCGATCAGGTCGGGCGCTACGTCGACACTCGCTACTGGACGATTCCGCTCCCGCGGTTCCTGTTCCAGTCGATGCAGACGCACGTGATTCACCACATGTATCCGACGATCCCGCACTGGGATGAGCCCAAGGCCATGGAGGCGCTCAAGCCGTTCATGGTCGAGCGAGGCATCGTCGGGGCCGAGGACATTCCTCGCCGGGTGCGGTTCAATCCGCTGGTCGGCCGGGACCGGACACGCCCGAACCAGCCAGCGTGACCGCGGCGGCATAGGCGAACACGCCGTCGTCGAGTGCGATCTTGGGGAACTCGTCCTTTTCGCGCCAGTAGTCCTGGCTGTGCTGCCATTCGAGGTCGTCGAGTCGCTGCGGCAGCAAGTGCGCGGCGCGCTTGAGATAGGCGGGGTTGAAGTCCTTCTCGTCGATCCAGTCGATCGGCTCGAGGTCGCGCTGATGCGGGCGAAGGGTGGCTTCGACCCTGCCGTAGCCATGGTCGCCCATGTGGTTGAGCAGGCGGCACACGAAGTTGGCGACCAACTCGCTGCGCAGTGTCCAGCTCGACCGGAAGTAGCCGAACACCCACGCCAGGTTCGGCACGCCCGTGAACATCGTGCCGCGATAGGTGATTGTGTCGTGCCAGTCGAGCGGTTCGCCGTCGATCGCAAAGTCGATATCGCCCATCACGCTCATGTTGAAACCGGTTGCTGCCGCGATCAGGTCCGCCTCGACCAGTCGACCATCGGTGAGCCGGATGCCTTCGGCCTCGAAGCGTTCGATGTGCCCGGTCACGACCGACACATCGCCGGCCTTGATCGCCTCGAACAGGTCGGCGTCGGGCACGAACGCGATGCGTTGCGTCCAGGGGTCATACGAGGGCGTGAAGTGGGTGTCGACGTCGACCTCGTCGCCGACGAGTTCGCGGATGATGCCGATGAGTTCTTGCTTGACCTCGGCCGGCTCTTCGAAACAGCGGGCCGTGAACTGCGACGACTCATAGGTCATCTTGCGGCGGGTGATGTCGTGCACCGTGTCTTCGTCAACGCCGAGGGTGCGGAGCTCTTCGGCCAACTCGATCTCGTTGCGGCCGGTGCGGAAGTAGGTCGGGGAGCGCTGCAGCATCGTGACGTGGCTGGCCGTGCCGGCCATTGCCGGCACGACCGTGGCAGCCGTCGCGCCGGACCCAATGACGATCACTCGCTTGTCGGCGTAGTCGATGTCGTCGGTCCACTCTTCGCAGTGCACGATCTCGCCGGCGAAGTCGTCCATGCCGGGCCACTCGGGCAGAAAGCCCTGACGGTGGCGGTAGTAGCCCTGGCACATGTAGAGGAACCGGGTCGACACCTGCGTGGTCTCCCCGGTGTCGAGCCGCTCGATCGAGACCTGCCAGCGCTGGTCTCGTTCGGACCAGTCGGCGGCGACGACCTTGGAGCGGTACCGGATACGCCGGTCGAGGTCGTGTTCGTCGATGACTTCGCCCATGTAGTCGAGGATCGCTTCCGCCGTAGCGATCGGCGTGCCGGTCCACGGCTTGAACTGGTAGCCGAAGGTGTGCAGGTCGCTGTCGGA
>CALLPT010000189.1 GCA_938015575.1 uncultured Acidimicrobiales bacterium | reverse complement strand
CGCCGACCGCCAGACCCTGTACCGAGACCGCAACGGCCACGGGCAAACACGACCGGCCACGCCTGATGAGCTGCCGCCCACCTTCGGGCCGGGGTCGAGTCGCCAGAACCGAGCGACCGGATCCCAACCCGTCGGATCACGAGATGGCGGTTCAGGCGGTGGCGGTTCAGGCGGTGGCGGTTCAGGCGGTGGCGGTTCACCAGGCGGCGGTTCAGGCGGTGGCTCACGAGATGGCGGTTCACGAAGCGGTCACGACCCGCCGCGGGAGTGAGCCCCATGATCTGGCTCACGCAGCCGACCCGATGAGCAAGTCAGACCTGGCCGTCCCGACGCGGGCCGGCGACGGTCCGACGCGCCTGCGTGGGTGGTCTGGCGAGGTCGTGCTCGCCCAGGGACACCGTTGCTCCAGGACTTGGCCGGGCTGTTCGGGGCGCCAACCTCGCCCAGGGGTGCCGGGTTGCTACAGGACTTGGCCGGGCTGTTCGGGGCGCCGTCCTCGCCAAGTGGTGCCGGTGCTACAGGACCTGGGAGCCGAGCTGTTCGGGGCGCATGTTGATAAAGGTGCCCTTGGCCGAGGCGAACTGGCCGTCGGGCCCGGTGGCGGTGCCTTCGAGGAAGCGCTTGCGCCCTTCGGTACGAACCTCTCGTGCCCGGAACTCAAGATCGACGCCGATCGGTGCGGGTCCTTCGAACCGGACCGTGAGTTCGCCCGTGAACGCCGACGACGTGCCGGTCGCACGGAACACGGTCCCCATGACCTCGTCGAAGATCGCGCAGATGAACCCGCCGTGCACCCGTCCCGGCGGTCCCTCGAAGCAGCGCGGCACCCGCACTCGACCAACCGATTCGTCGCCGTCCCGGAAGTACTTCGTCCCGATACTGAACGGGTTGAACTCGCCGCCCACGGCCGAACCGATGTCGAAGTCCATCTCTTCGCCATCAGGTGGCGGTGCCGGCCACGATCCGGTTTCCATGAACTCGTGCACTCGATTACGTCCGCCGAATCGCTCCATTTTTTCGAGCGCCTCGATGCCGACGAACGCGTCACCGAGTCCCTCGATGCGCTCGGCCAGATCGCTCGCCGCATCGTCATCGAGTGGTCGCGTGATGATCAGTTCACCGAGTCGTTGCACGCTTTCGGCAAGCCGCTGCTGGGGGTCCACACTGCGACGGTAGTCCCGTCGACACGACCGACTTCAGCCGTCGTAGCGTCCCCGACCAATACGTACCGCCGTGCCTTCGACCTCGCGGACGCGTTGCTCTGCGCTCAGGCGCGAGCCCAGCTCATCGACGCGCAGACCCGTGGTGTCGATCACCGGCTTCCCCGCCGCGGCGAGGGCTTCGAACCGTGCGCTCAGGGCTTCTTTCTTGCGGACTTGGTGAGGCTGCAACGCGTCGAACTCGCGCGGCGAGATCGGGTCACCCAGCACCAAGTCGCCAGCGGCCACGGCATCGCGCAGCAGCTGCTCGCCCGCCGGGCTGTAGGCCGTCACCCCATTGAAGCCCTCGTCTTCGCCGACAGGCGCTCCCCCGGGCCACGCATCGGATGCCGCAATGTCAGCAGCTTCGCCCAACGCATCGGGACAAACCGTGCAACGGCTGTCCAAGTCCCAGGTGCCTTCATCGGCCCACATCTCGAGGTACGACAGCGAATGCTCATGGCCGTCGCGATCGAAGATGACGGTCGGCCCCGGATTGCCGTGGCCGCGGTAGCGGATCGAGTCGACGTCGTCGACGTCGAGCCCGAACCCGGCGGCCGCACCGACGCTCTTGGAGAGACGCGACTGTCCTCCGCACACCATCACCATCCGGTGCGTGCACAGGCGATCGACGCGCTCGTCGACGGCCGCCAACGCGTGCACCGCAGCTGCGTCGCACGGCTTGGCGATGAGCGCGAACGGCTCGTTTCGGCTCAATGCTGTTTCGAGACCGGCCAGCGCCGCGACCGGGGCGTAGCGCGAACCCTTGTTGGCGAAGACCTCGTCAGCCGTCTCGCTGATGACCCACTGGTTGTCGAAGCCATCGCCACGCTCCTGGCCGACATGGAGCACGAACGCGACCTGGCCCGACGACACCAGATGCATGCCAAGCGCAGTGAGCACTCCCCCGGTCGCAGCCTCGAACCGCACATCGGGATCGCCCGCCCACGCGAGCCGCATCGTTCCGTGCGCACCCCACACCGGATCCGGCTCGACGTCGAGGAGCTGACGGGGACGCGCAATCACGCCCGGACAGGCAGCGAGCAACGTCGCTTCTTCGGTAGCGGAAAAGTCATCGGTGCGGCTCGGTCGCAATGAACCGATCGGCGCCATCACCATGGGAACCCGGCCGCCGGTCACCGACTCGCACAAGCCGCAGCCAATGCACAGCCCGTTCTCGACGACCTCGGAGATGCTCGACGCAGTTCGCATGGCCGTGACACTACGCTCGCCCGTTCAGGCGCTGGGACGATCCAACAGCTCGATCTCGACGAACGCGACGTGGGCGTCGCTCAGATTCACCACGTTGTGGGCAACCCCGGCCTGTCGCGCATAGCTCGCCCCGACCAGGATCGGCGACGGCATCGTCGACCCGTCGGGCAATTCGATCGTGAGCTCACCGTCGGTGATCGGCACGACCACGTAGTCGAACTCATGCACGTGATCGCCCGTCTCGGTACCCGGCGGGAAATCCCATCGGGCAACCCGCACATGCCCGTCGTCGACTTGGATGGTCATGGTCGCGGCGGTTCTGCTCATCGGCGCACCGTAGAGCGCGGCGAGCCCGTTCCGCCGACTATTCCGAGACGAGTGGGTTGAAGCGGACCTCGGCATTGGCGCCCCCGCCGGCCAACGCAGCCGGGCTTCCATCGGCTCGCCAACACGCGGCACCCATCATGTGCCCCGAGGCCAGATCGATCTGCACACCGTTCATGCCTCCGGCCACGTTTGGCACGACCTCGATCTGATGGCCGAGCGCCGCCAATTCCTGTCGCAACGACTGGTCGAACCCGGACTCGAGTTCGACGACCTGGCCTTGGGTCCACAGCCGCGGCGCCTCGACCGCTTCTTGCAGACTCATGCCGTGATCGATGATGTTCACCAAGGCCTGAAACACCGATGGGAAGATGCGCACGCCGCCCGGTGTGCCGATACCGAGCCACGGGCGCCCGTTGCGACTCACGATCGTCGGCGCTGTGCTGCTCACCACCCGCTTGCCGGGCGAGATCGAGTTCGGCTGACCCGGATGCGGATCGAACAAAGCCTGGGTGTTGTTGAGCAGCAGGCCGGTGCCGGGCACGGTCACCTTGGACCCGAACAGTTCGTTGATGGTCTGGGTCATGGCGATGACGTTGCCTTCGCCGTCGGCGACCGTCAGGTGCGTCGTGTAGTTCGACCCGGCTGCCGGCGTGCCTGCGACAGCAGCTGACGCCTTGGTCATGTCGATGTCGTCACGGCGGCTCGCCGCATACTCCTTCGACGTCAACCACTCGAGCGGGATGTCGACCGTCTGCGGATCGCCGAGATACGCGAACCGGTCCGCGAACGCGATCTTGAGGATCTCGAGCAGCAGGTGCGAGCTCTCGGGCGTACCGAAGCCCATCGCAGCGATATCGAAGCCTTCGAGGATGTTGAGCATCTCGATGATGAGCGTGATGCCGCTGTTGCCCGGCGGAGGTCCCGAGATCTCGTGACCCCGATACAGGCCCCGGACAGGATCGTTGTGGACGGTCGTGTACGCAGCGAGATCGGCGAGCGTGATCAGCCCGCCATTGGCAGCCATGTCGTCGGCGATCGCTTGGCCGAGCGCGCCGCCATAGACCGCCTCGGAACGTTCTTCGGCGATCAGCTCATACGAGTCGGCCGCGTCGGGCTGACGCACCAGGTCACCGGGCGCAACGATGCGCCCATTCGGACGGAACGTCTTGGCTGTCTCGGGGAAACGAGCAATGTCGGCTTCGTTGTCGGCGGCCAGGCGACTCAGGTATTCCGAGCAGGCGAACCCATATCGGGCATAGCGGATCGCCGGCTGCAACAGGGTCGGCCATTCCAACCGGCCGTGCAGCTGATGGACTTCGTCCCAGCCCTTGAGATTGCCGGGCACGCCGACGGCCTTGTGGCCGACCTGGGATTCGGCGTCGACCGTGAGCAGGTAGTCGGGCCACGTGTCCGACACCGGCGTGTACATGTCGGCGGTCGCAGCGCCCGGCGCCATGGTGTAGTTGTCGATGCACAACGATGTGCCGTCGGCCTTGCGCAGGTTGATGTAGCCGCCGCCGAGCGGGCCGACCATCATCGGCTCGACCACGCTCAGGGCGAACACGGCCGCAATCGCCGCATCGACCGCGTTGCCACCCATCGCAAGCATCTCGAGCCCGGCCGCCGAACCGAGCGGATGATTGGTCGACACCATCCCTCGCGAACCTGTTGCCGGTTGCTTGAACGGGGTGAATGTGGTTCCGGCTCGCTCGCGCCAATCGCTCATAGGGCGACCGTAGTAGCCGCCATAAGCCCAGGCTTCTTTGTCATGCAGGTCGCGTTCGCATCCTCTGGCACAATGCCGTGACTATGGGCAGCACCGATTATCGCTCGGGATACGGCCTTGGTGCCGATGTGCTCTTCGACGTCGATCTCGCACGCCAGGTGCTCGCCGCGAGCTGGTTCTTCGTCGGCACGCGGGGCGATGTTGCCCAGCCAAAAGACACGTTCACGTTCGCTCTTTTCGACGACGAATACACGCTGGTCCACGGCATCGACGGAACGATCCGCTGCTTCGTCAACCGCTGCGCTCACCAGAGCGCTCGCCTGTTCAGTGGGCCAACGGGTCGCACCGGCGAGCGCATCGTGTGCCCGAATCATCAATGGACGTATGCATCGGCCGACGGACGCCTGCTGCGGGCAACCGGCATGCCGGACGGTTTCGTCGACGGGCCCGACGCGTGCCGCCACGGCCTCGACCAGATCGCGGTGCGCGAAGTCGCCGGCATGGTCTTCGCCTGCCTCGGCGACGACCCCGACGAGGCCCACATCGACGAGTTCGGCCCCATCCTTGCCCCGTACACCGACCCGTTCGGCCTCGACCGAGGCGGCTACAAGCTCGCCGCGCATCACCGCGAGGTCGTCGACGCCAACTGGCTGCTGGTCATGGTCAACAACCGCGAGTGCTGCCACTGCCGGGCGAATCACAAGGGCCTATGCAAACTGTTCGACCCGTCGAGCTTCAACGGCGCCACCACCCCGGCGTATCAGGCGCTGTTCGATCGGGCGATCGAACGGTGGGAAGCGTTGGGTCTTGCGTGGCAGGAGCAGCCGTTCGCACCCAACGACAGTGTCCGCGTCGCCCGCTATCCGATGCAGGACGGCTTCGACTCGATCACCTTCGACGGGGCGCCCGCGTGTGCAAAGACGATCGGGCCGTTCGAGACCCACGACCAAAGCACGCTGTCGATGTGGTTCAACCCGAACGCGTGGGTCCACTTCACCTCGGACCACATCGCGACCAACTGGGTGCTACCGATCGGCGGCGAACGGTGCGCGCTGTACACGAGCTGGATCGTGCACGAAGACGCGGTCGAAGGTGTCGACTACGACCTGGACCATTTGATGGATGTCTGGCTCGTCACCAACGCCGAAGACGTCGGCCTCTGTCAGTCGATGACCGCCGGCGCCCGGTCGGCGTACTACCGGCCCGGGCCCTTCGCTCCCGACGAACAGTTCTGCACCCAGCTCTGCGACTGGTACATGCACCGAGCCTCCCCCTAACCCCGCCGTCCCGCCGGTCCCGCCGGGGTCGCAGCCAAAACGCTGCACGCATACCTCCGGGGTCGCAGCCAAAACGCTGCACGCCCTCCGGGCGCAGCGACAGCTTCCGATCACTCGGCGCAGGTGCTGGAGTCTGCTCTATTGCTTGAGCTGCGCGGCGTCCTTCATCGCGTCTTCGCCCTTCTTCCACAGGTTGCCCTGCCACAATTCCTCGAGCCCGGTCTCACCGCTCACGCCCGGCGTCGCCAGATAGTCGGCATACGACGTCGGCTTGTGGCCCGTCAGGTTGTAGAAGTCGGGACTGCAGCGGCAATAGAAGCCATTGGTCAGATACTCGAAGAACTCGGCTCGAGTGCTGCCGAAGTCGCGCTCGAAGTCCTCCATCGACTGGGCCCGATACTCGATCGGCTTGCCCATCGCCGCGCCGAGGTCCGCCGCGATCTCATTCATGCTCTGAGGCTCCGGACCGGTGATGTCATAGAACTTGTCGCCGTGGCGCTCGGGCCCCTCGGACAGGATCACCGCGGCTGCCTCGGCAATGTCGCGGGTCGCGACAAACGAGTTGCGCGCCGAACCGAGCGGATTCGAGAACCACCCTTCGCTGTCGATCGTCTCGCTGTCCGTCTTCAGCAGGTGATTCATGAAGAAGTTGTTGCGCAGCACCGTGACGTTGAGTCCGGCATCGATCAGCGACTTCTCACCCCACCAGTAGTGCTGCAGCATGAGCGGGATCGCAGCCCCGGCCCGCGACGAATGCTTGTCAGGGTCATAGGAAGCGGTGTTCGTGTCCGCACCCATGCAGCTGATCCGCACCACGTGCTTGATCTGATCGCGCCGTTCGCCCAACGCCCGGGAGAACGCCAGGTGACCTTCGAGCATCGGATCCAGCGATGCCGAGTAGACCGCGCTCACGCCGTCGAGCGCCCCATCCCAGGTAGCGCTGTCGTTCAGGTCGAAGTGGACGACATCGTCGGCGCCGAGCTCACGCAACGTGTCGGCCTTTTCGGGGCTGAAGGAGCAGGCGCGCACCGTGAACTGGTCAGCCGCTGCGAGCCGAGCGACCAGCTCGCGGCCAATGCGACCGGTCGCCGACGTGATGAGAACAACCGGCTTCGACATGGGAACCTTCTCCGGGGGTAGCGGGTAGTGCGGGCACGAAGCTACTTCCTCGCACTGCGCTTCTCTGACACCCGCAACTTGGGCCCCGGGTGGCGGAGTAGCTTGTCGCATGCGGTTGTTGCTGGTGGCGGCTATGGACTCCGAGGCCGACGCGCTTCGCGACGCAGCGCAGGCTGGCGCCGTGGCCTCGGTCCCCGGAGGGACGGTCTCCGAAGGGCGACTGGGAGGGCTCGAGGTCGTGATCGCTCGTGCGGGCATCGGTCCGGTGTCGGCTGCGGTCGCAACCGCGGGCGTGTTGGCGACCGACACGGCGTTCGACGCGGCGGTGTCGGTCGGCATCGCAGGAGCCTTCCCAGATTCCGGCGTCGAGGTCGGCGACCTCGTCGTGGCGACCTCGATCGTCGACGCCGATCTCGGCATGGAGACGGGCACGGGCTTCGAGACCGGTGCGTCGCGCGGTTGGACCGGGGCGTCGGTCAGCTGCGACGCTGCCCTGGTTGCTCACTTCGGCGAGCGGTTGCCGGCGCGACCGTGCGACATCCTCACGGTGACCCGCCTATCTGCGGAAGCCGGACGGATCGCTGAGCTGCGCCGCAACTTCCCCGAGGCACCGGTCGAAGCCATGGAAGGCATCGGCGTGGCGGTCGCCGCCCGGTCGTTCGGCGTCGCTGCGCTCGAGATCCGCGCCATCTCGAACCTCGTCGGCCCGAGAGAGATCTACCCGTGGGATCCCGACGCAGCGCTGGCCAATCTCATCGGTGGGTTCCGCCGCTGCTAGCGCGTGGTGCAGCGTTTTGGCTGCGACCCCAGCGTCTCGTTGGGGGCAGCAGGGTTGGCCGTGGCATCGTGGGGGCATGCCGTATGTCACTGATCGCGTCATTCACGATGCCGATGCGCATGTCATGGAG
>CALLPT010000188.1 GCA_938015575.1 uncultured Acidimicrobiales bacterium | reverse complement strand
GTGATCGCGTTGTTGATCGGCGCGGCCACCGGGATTGCCGCCAGCAAGCAATTCCGATCCGCCTGGACCGTCTTCGGCTTGTTCGGCCTGATCGGCGCGCTCGCGGCTGGTTCGGACCCGCAGCGATCGGTTGTCCTCGGATGGATGTCGGCGTTCCTGTCGGCGATCGCTGGTGTGGCCACCCTCGCGCTCTTGCTGCGATCGGCTCGCTCCAACTTTCTCAGCCCAGGAAGCGACGGGTCCGGCGATGACGCCGTCGACCCGCCTTCGAGTCGCCGAACGTTCGTCAGCGCGGCGACGGCGGTCGCCGCCGTTGGCATCGCGGCGCCCGTTATGGGCGGCGCACTACGCGGCCGCCACGCGCAAGCGACCGAAGAAGACCGCGAACTCGTGGCGTCGGCGCTCGATGCGCTGACGCCGACGCCCGAACCGACCAGTGCGCCCGAGCCAGACGGTGAACCCGACCTGAGCGGCTCCGCTCCCCCGGCGTCGATCAACGACAACCTCGACGACATCGACGGAATCACGCCCGTCGTGGTACCCAACGACGACTTCTACCGCATTGACACGGCCCTCGTGGTCCCCCAACTCGATGTCGAAACCTGGTCGATGAAGATCACCGGCATGGTCGACACCGAACTCGAGTTCTCCTTCGACGACCTGTTGGCGCTCGATCCGGTCGAGGAATACGTCACGCTGTCGTGTGTTTCGAATCGCGTCGGCGGGGACCTCGTCGGCAATGCCCGATGGCTCGGCGTGCCGATAAAAAAGTTGCTCGATATGGCCGGCGTGCAGCCTGGGGCAACCCAAATTGTGGGTCGGTCCGTCGATGGGTGGACCGGCGGCTTCCCCACCGCATACCTCGATGACCCGAATCGGGTCGCGCTCGTCGCGTTGGCACAGAACGGAGAACCGCTCCCGATCGAGCATGGCTTCCCGGCCCGCCTGGTCGTCGCCGGGCTGTACGGCTACGTGTCGGCCACCAAGTGGCTCCAAGAGATCGAGCTGACCACACTCGAGGGGTTCGATGGCTACTGGATCCCGCGCGGCTGGTCAAAACTCGGCCCGATCAAGACCCAATCGCGGGTCGACGTGCCCAACGCCAATGCTCGACTCACCGCCGGCACACGTCCGATTGCCGGCGTCGCGTGGGCTCCCGATCGCGGCATTGCCAAGGTCGAAGTCCAGATCGCCCAGCTCATCGACAATGAACCTGTGCCCGGCGACTGGATCGAGGCCGAACTCTCCGCCGACGTCACCAACAACGCCTGGCGACAATGGCATGTCGCTTGGGACGCACCACCCGGCGATCACCTGATCCGGGTGCGCGCCACCGACGGCGCCGGCGAGACCCAGACCGAGATCCGCACCGATGTCGCACCCGACGGCGCTACTGGCTGGCACACGATCGCCGTCCGCGTGGAATAAGCGGCCACCCAGAGCGTTCATGGAGCACGCTAGGTGAAACCACCGGCGGTGAAGTGGGCTTCGTGACGGATCCCACTCAATTTCCGCCCGTAGTGCCACCGGTTGAACAGGCCCGCTCGCTATGGTTTCTCGCCGGGCTCCCTACTGCACGGGGGAAGACGCAAGCGAGCTGAATCGTTCGTACCTGGTGCTTCTACCCAAGCAAACCCCCCACCAACATCAGCTGATGTAGAGCCCAGCCGGTGAGAATCGTTCGGAGGTCGAACAATGGCTAGTCGTCGCGGAGACACATTCGACAAGCGCCAACGTGAGCGTCGTCGCCAAGAAAAAGCAGCAGTGAAGCGATCCCGTCGTCAGGGCACGGAGCCGCCAAACGGCCCCCTCGTGAACACGGCAACGGTAGAGAAGCCGCACAACCCGAGCCTCGACACCCTGATCGAGGACTTCACGCCTCGCACCAGCGAGCACCGTGACCTGCTGGAAAAGTTCTCGATGATCAAGGAACACCGCAAGGCCGGTGGCATCGACAACGACACCTACGAACTGCTCCGTATGGAGATCTTCGAAGAACTCGGCCTCGAGGTCTAAGTCGTTCGGCCTTCGGCCTCACTTACACAGTTCGACTTCGTCGAACTGCCGTCTAAGTCGTTCGGCCTTCGGCCTCACTTACACAGTTCGACTTCGTCGAACTGCCGTCGGAGTCGTTCGGCCTTCGGCCTCACTTACACCGTTCGACTTCGTCGAACTGGCGTCGCAGCAACTTCGACCTCAGCTCATTCTTGGCCGTCGAGTTCCTCGATGGTCTTGGGCCAGTCGTCCTTGAGTAGCCGAGAGAGTGAGCGATCGGCGAGCATTCTTCCGTCGAGCTGGCAGGTCGCGCAGTAGTTGACCTCGTTCGATGCGTAAACGATGCGCTGCACCGGCGACGCACATACGGGGCACGGCTCGCCGTACTTGCCGTGCACGCCCATGTCCTTGCGAAATGCGGTGACCTTCTCCGGAAACCCATCGCCGATCTCGGCCCGCATTCGGTCGGCAAAGTCGACCAGCGTCGACTGCACCGAGGCATAGAGCCGCTCGATCTCCTCGTCGCTCAGCTGACTGGTTCGTTTGACCGGCGAGAGCCTTGCGTGCAGCAGGATCTCGTCGCTGTACGCATTGCCGATCCCGCTGAAGATCGCGGGCATCGTGAGGGCCCGCTTGAGGGTCCGGTTCTGCTCGGTCAGTCGAGCCGAAAAGGTCGCCAGATCGATCTCGAGCGGTTCCAACCCACCGCGATCATGGTCAGCGAGCAGCTGGTCTTCGCCGCGCACGACCCAGATCGAGGCGCGCTTCTTCGTTGCGACCTCGGTGAGCTGCAACGTGCCGTGTTCGAAGTCGAACGCCGCGAGTTGGGTCTTGCCGCCCTTCTTGCCCGCCTCGCGCCAATAGAGGCGGCCCGCAACCATCAGATGGATGACCAGGAACAGGTCGTCGTCGAACGCCAGAATCAGCCGCTTGCCAAGTCGGCGCGTGCCGGTCGGGGCCATCCCCTCGAGGGTGTTGATCGGCGGATCGAAGCTCTTGAGCACCGAGATGCCGGTGATCCGGATCTTCTCGATCGGCCGCCCGACGACGTGACGGTCGAGGGCCTCGAGGTAGTTGACCACGTCGGGGTACTCCGGCATGGCCTTGACGGTACTCTCGCCACCGTGACCGAGTCACCTGCCAGCCCCGCACACCAGGCGCTCGCGTCGTTGGAGCTCGTCGTCGCCGAGCTCGGCGCAGTGGTCCAGGCCGACCATGATGCGACCCTCGACGCGGAGCAGATCCAGCAAGCAGAACGGTCTATTGCCATGGCGATTGCCATGCTTGTCGCGACTCGCGAAGAAGCCGCGGCAGCGCTCGAAGCCAGCGTGGCCGGTGCAGCCCGGCGCGACGGCCCAGCTTTCGCCCGCGATCTGTTGCTGATCGCCGATGTCTTGCACCGAGCGCTCGATCAGGCGCTGGCGACAGTGACGGAAGGGCCGCCCGGCTAACTACCCTGCGCTGCGATGTTGACGGCGTCGGGACTCTCCAAATCGTTCGGTGGGCGCACGCTGTTTCGCGACGTCACGCTGGAGCTGCGGCCGGGTCGCCGTGTCGCCCTCGTGGGCGGTAACGGCAACGGCAAGACAACGCTCATCAACATCCTCCTCGGCGAGACCGAACCCGACGAAGGTGCGGTGCATCGGCCCAACGACATGCAGATCGGCTACCTGCCACAGGACCTGGCCGACGATCCACAAGGCACCGTCCTCGAAGAAGCCATGTCCGGCGACGCACGCATGCAAGCGGCTCGAGCCCGACTCGCCGAACTCGAAGCCCAGCTGACCGACTCATCGGGCGCCGACGACCAAGACAAGATCATCCAGGCCTACAGCGACGCCCAGGCCCACTTTGAACAGCTCGGGGGCTACTCGGCCGAGGCAGACGCACACCGTGTCCTGGCGGGTCTTGGCTTCAAGGGAAGCGACGGCGACCGCCCCCTCGCTGAACTGTCCGGCGGGTGGCGCATGCGCGCTGCGCTTGCTCGCCTGCTCGTCGCCAGGCCCGAAATCCTGATTCTCGACGAGCCCACCAACCACCTCGACGTGGACAGCGTGGCCTGGCTCGAACGTCAGCTGGCCGCCTGGCCGACCGCGTTGTTGTTCGTCTCCCACGACCGCGACTTCATCGACGCAGTCGCCGAGCGGGTCATCGAACTCGCTGGGGGCACGACCACCGAGTACGTGGGCGGGTTCGCCGAATTCGTCGTGCAGCGCGAAGAACGCATCGCCGCCGCCGAAGCAGCCGCCGCCGGCCAAGCCCGCAAGATCGCCGACGTCGAGCGATTCATCGAGCGCTTCCGCTACAAGGCTACCAAGTCGCGCCAGGTCCAGAGCCGTATCAAGACGCTCGAGAAGCTGGATCGCATCGAGGTCCCGACTCGCGAGGCCGTCAAGGCGAAGTTCGCCTTCCCCGAGCCTCGCCGCTCGTCGCGAGTCGTCGTCGAGTTCGATGGTGTCGACGCTGGCTATGACGGCAATGCGCTGCTCACCGACGTGAACATGGTCGTGGAGCGTGGCCAGAAGATCGCGCTGATCGGCCCCAATGGCGCCGGCAAATCCACGCTCGTGAAGATGATGCTGGGCGAGCTCGAACCGCTCGCCGGCACCGTCACGCTCGGCAACAATGTCGACGTCGCCACGTTCGCTCAGCATCAAACCGAGGTGCTCGACGAATCGCGCAGCGGTCACGCCGAGCTGATGGCAACCATGGGTGACCTCGGCACCCGCAATCTGCGAACCATCCTGGGCAGCTTCGGTTTCTCTGGCGATGCCGCCGATCGCCTCATCGGCGAGCTGAGCGGTGGCGAACGCACCCGTCTGGCGTTGGCCAAGACCATGATTCACCCGGTGAATTTGCTCGTGCTCGACGAGCCGACGAACCACCTCGACCTGCCGTCATGTGACCTGCTCGAAGAAGCGCTCCAGGCGTACCCCGGCACGGTCATCATCGTGACGCACGACCGGCACCTGATCCGCAATGTCGCCGAAGCACTCGTCGAGGTTCGCGACGGCAAGGTCACCTGGCACGACGGAGTTGCCGAAGACCTCCTGATGCCCGGCGATGCCGACGTCGTGCAAGCCCGCAAGGAGCCATCGAAGCAGCCGGGTTCGAACAAGACCGGCTCGAACAAGGCAGGAAACTCGAACCAGAACCGCCAAGCCGCCAAGCGCGACCAGGCTCAGCAACGCAACCAGCGGCACCAGGACACCAAGAAGTTGAAGAACGAGATCCGCTCGGTTGAGAAGAAGTGGGAAAAGGCCGAAGATCGCGTTGCGCAACTCCAGGCCGAGCTTGCCGATCCCGCGGTCTACGAAGACGGTGCCAAGGTCGCGGAGCTCGCCAAGGCATTCGATGCCGCCAAAGACGAAGCAGCCGAGCTCTCACTGCGCTGGGAGACGCTCGCCAGCCGGCTCGAGTCCATGAGCTAGTCAGCTCACAGCGGACAGGTCTCGTCGATCAACTCGATCAGCGCACCGGGGTCTTCGAAGCCGGCACGCTGGACCTCGCCCGGTTGGGAGCCGAATAGCCGGATCGTGTCCTGATTGGTTTGCACGACCTCGGCGGCGCGGCGATCGACTTCCCAGCTCACACAGAACAAGGTGGTCAGGTCGGTGCCGTTCCAGGTCTCGTGGCCGATGAGCCCGATGCGCCACCGTGCCCGATCGCCTTCGAGCGGGGTGCGATTGACCGGGTAGACGAAACCCTGGCGAAGCGGCCGCCACCCGGCCACGAACTGGTCGTCGGTGAGCCGTGCCTTGCCCGGCTCGAGCGTGCGAACGGTCGGCCAGTCCTCGTCAGCGAGCGCGTCGCTGAGTGCTTGGAGCAACAACAGTTCCTGGATCTGCGGGCTGCTTGCTCGGGCTGCGTCTTCGCCAGACAGCTCCCGCACGATGCTTGGACACGATCGACGCGGCGGCGTCTGGTTCCAGCCCTCGAAGATGGTCGCCGCGGGCATGAGACCGAGTTCGTCATCGGCTTCGAGCGCGACGGCGACGAGCGTTCCTTGCTCGTCGAATGCGGGCACGCCATGGTCGACCTGAAGGGCGTCGGCCAGCGCCAGGTCGGCCACGAACCGTTGTGCATCGTTGCGAGCGGCGGTGGCTTCCCACACCTGGGTCGCGCTCTCGGCAAGCAGCACGGTGTCGCCGGCTTCGAGCACACCGATCGTCGATACGGGCAGCGCCTCGGCGCCCGGTTCCACGATGTCGACGATGCCGAGGCGCCGGTTCAGGTCCATGGTCTCAGCGACCGCCACGTACGACACGCCTTGGTGGGTGACCGCAACATGCCAGGGGCTGCGCAGAATCGCCGCGTCGGTCAACACCGTGCCATCGTCGAGCAGCACCCCGACCGACCTCTGGGCGCCGGTACAGCTGAACCCCTCGACTTCGACGAGCATCTCGCCGGCGGCAACAAGAGCCTGGGCGCGATTGAAGCCGCCGACATTCGTCTCGCCGCCGTTGGTCGGCGTCGGTGCCGCCGTCACCACGGGCGCGACCGTTACGCCGACGTTGGGAACGGCGATTTCGCCGCGATTGTTGTCGGTCGAGGCTTGATCGGACCGCAGGCTCGACGCGAGCACGGCGCCTCCGACGGCCAACACCAGCACCGCGAGCGCGGCGCCGATGAGAAGCCCAGTTCGACGCGACGGGGTCGAGGATCCGAGGGGCGGTGGCGTCGGAGCAAGACTCAGATCGGCGGCGGTCAACATGTCGGCGAGCGCCGCCGCCGACACGGGGCGCTGAGCAGGATCCTTGCTCATCGTCTGGTCGACGATTGCGGCAAGCGCAGGGGGAACATGGGCGGGAAGCGGCGGCACGGGTTCTTCGTGGATCCGGCGCATTAACGCCAGCATCGACAACTGCTCGCGGTCGGTCGAATAGGCCGGACGTCCGGCCAACAAGGCGTAGAGCAGTGCGCCGAGCGAATACACATCGCCCGCCGTGCCCGAGTCACTGCCATCGAACACTTCGGGTGCGGTGTAGAGCGGTGTCATCGTGAGGGCTTGGGACATGCCCAAGGTCTCGTCGAGCAAGTGCGCAATACCGAAGTCGGCGACATCGGGTTGACCGGAGCGGCCAACGAGCACATTCGCCGGTTTCAGGTCGCGATGGAGCACGCCGCTTTGGTGTGCGGCATGCACGGCGCGGCAAACCCGTACGCCGATCTGGCGAGCACGCTCGGCCTCCATCGGGCCACCGGCGTCGATGACGTTCTGCAGACTCCCATTCTCGTAGTACGGCATGAGGAGCCAAGGTTGGCCGCCGGGTGTGAAGCCGCTGCCGTACAACGGGACGATGCCGGGCGATTGGGAGAGTCGGCCCATCGCCTTGCGTTCACGGTCGAAACGGCGCCGGGTCGCCTCGGCATCGACGGCCATCAACACCTTGACGACGACGAGCCGATCCATGTCCGGCTGGAACGCGCGGTACACGACGGCATTGCCGCCAGCGCCAATTCGTTCGATGTTTGTCAGCCCGGGAATGCCGAGATCGATCGGTTCGATGCCTCGATCGTAATTCCCGCGGCTCTACGCGGCCGGGCAGCCTGGTGTCTGGGCCGCGTCACACAGTGCGGTGGCGACGAGTTCGGCGACAACCCCGGCTGGCTGCCCATCACCCAAGTACCAGTTGTCGATGAACAATTCCCAGTGCAGATGCAGCGAGGGGTCGGCCGAGCCGCGGATCCCTTGGGCAGATGCGTTCGTGCCGCGGTTGCCGAGTTCGCCCAGCACCTGGCCCTTGCTCACGTTCGCCCCGAGTTCGACGGCAGGGTCGACGGCCTCGAGGTGCGCGGCGATCGAGTACACCCGACCTGCGCCCTCGACCTCGCCGTGATCGATGACGATGACGTTGCCGTACAGCATCACCAGTGTCCAGTGAGGGGTGAACCCTGCGATGCCTGCGTTGCGTAGCAGGGCTTCCCGATCAGCCACGGTTGGGTCGACATAGTCGTCGACCAGATACACGACCCGGCCGTCGGCGATGGCGCGACCGAATCGGTCCGAGGTGCCGCAGCCGAAGTCGATGCCTTGATGGGTGCCGTTGCGGTAGCCGCGGGGTGCACCGGGAAGTTGCCCGCCCGCGATGCTGAGCGGGCACAGCGGATCGGTCGGTGAGCCGATGATCGGGCCGAGTGCGGCGGCCGCCGCTCGCTGTGTCTCAACATCAGGGCCTGGTTCGACCGCCTCGGCGCCGTCTTGGCGAACGTTTGTATCCCAAAGCGAGAAACCAAGCACGGGTCGAGGCCCAGCGAGCGCCCCGATCGAGCGTGTCGAGTCGACGGAGAGACCGACGACGAGGTCCTCGGGGATCGTCACGAGCCCGGCGTAGACCGTCTGCATGTTCCTGGATCCAGCGAACGGTCCGTGATCGATGATCACGTGCGGACCGAGCGCGAGCTGGTGGCTCCACGACCAGCGGCCGAAGTCTGCGGCCGGCACATCAGCGGCGATCGGCTGCGCCGGCTCGCGGACGATCCCGACGATGCGGCCCGCAGCAATCGGGAAGACGTCAACGCTCGACCATTCCTCGACACAGCTGAGCCCGACGGTTCCCGCCCCGATCGATACGTCTTCGGCGGCAGCCGCGAACAGACCGCAGTCCGGAAGCGGGTTCGTGGCCTGCTGGGCCAGGTCGGAACGGCCGATGAGGTCGAGGAACGGCACCGGTTCCGGGAGCGGTGTCGGTGTCGGGGTTGGCGCTGGTGGTTGCGTGGCCGTCGGGTCTGGCGCTGGGGCCGCGGTCGCATCGGCCTCGCCACTCGCACCCAACTCGACATCGCCAGTCGCCCCTTCGGCCGATGCTGACGCGGAGGGCGACGGGGTGGCGAGGACACCGACGTCGGACGGCGGCGCTGGGACCTGGGTCGCCCACCACAACGCGCCACCGATCGCGGCGACGGCAAGCACCGTCACGAGGGCCTGAAGCACGACCTTGACCCTGCCGGACACGGGCGCTGAGAGTAGCCCCGATCAGCGCCAGCGTTGGGGAGTGTGACGAGGGACCCAGACGGCCCCGAGCGTCAGCACCTAAGCTCGTCGCCGAACGAACAATGGCGAGGAAGAACAATGCGGGGATTGAAAACTCTCGGTGCACTCATGCTGATTGCGCTCTTGGCGACCGGTTGCATCAAGGTCGAAGGTGAGATCGTCGTCGAAGACGACGGCAGCGGCAATGTCACGTTGCTCACTGCGATCGATAGCGAGGGAGCCCTGGCGGCGATCGCCGAAGAATTCGGCGAAGCCGCTGCCGAAGGCTCCCCGCAAGACGCCTGCGACGAGTTCACCGAAGAAATGATGAACGACACCGGCGATCTTCCGCCAGGGGCGACGGTCGAGGAGTATCAAGAAGACGGCTTCTGCGGTGCCCAGGTCACCTATTCGCTCGACGCGTCGACGGATCACTCGGCTCAGATCGCGACCGTCTTCGACGGCGGGAGCCCGCGCCTGTTCAAGCAAGACGAAAACTGGATCTTCGAAACCCGCCTGGACACCAGCGACATCACCGATGAGACCGACGGCGCACCCGACGCATTCGTCGAGGAATTGTTCGGCGATGCCAGCGTGCGGTTCATCGTCGACCTTCCCGGCACGGCGATCGACGGCCAGAACAACGCGACGTCGGTCGATGGCGGCCGCTTCACCTGGGACATCGATCTGAATAACCCTGAGACCCGCCTGTTCGCACAGACAGCGCCCGGAAGCGGCGGTGGCGGCGGCCTGGGCATGATCTTGATCATCGTCGCCGTGCTCGCCCTGCTCGCGGCAGCCGCCTGGTGGTTCCTCACCCAACGCAAGTCGGGCGGAGCCGATGCTGGTGCCGCTGCGCCATTGGCCGCACCGGGAGCTGCCGCGCCGCCGGTAGCCCAGACGCCGGGAACCCAAACGCCGGTAGCCCATACGCCGGGAACCCATACGCCGGTAGCCCAGACGCCGGGAGCCCAGACGCCGGTGATGCCGACGGCCCCGCCGGATCCTTCGGTGCAAGAGACCGTCATGATGCGTGTCGGCGATGCCCAAGATGCGGTAGAAGACACCGCGGTCCAGGCCGCTCCGGTGTTTGACGAAACTCTCCATGCGTGGGTCATTGACGACCCGGTTCAGGGCAGACTGGTGCACGACGCCGACACCGACACCTGGAAACCGGCCTGACCAATGACCCCCCATGCCAACGCAGCGCGCTGACCTCCTCGCCGACCTCGACGGGGCCGAATTCGACGTCGCCATTATCGGCGGGGGCATCAACGGTGCCGTCTCAGCGGCCGCCCTTTCTGCGGCCGGCGTGCGGGTCGCTCTCATCGAAAAGGGCGACTTCTCGTCGTTCACCAGCCAGGAGTCCTCGAACCTCGTCTGGGGCGGATTCAAGTACCTCCAGACCTACGAGTTCAACCTGGTACGTAAGCTCTGCCAGTCGCGCAATCGACTGATCGAGGCCTATCCGAGCCAAGTCGAGCCGATCGAGTTCTTGGCCACCTTCGACGATGCTTCGCCCTACCCCGTCTGGCTCGCCGGCATGGGGGCCGCCGCCTATTGGGCCATCGGCAACTTCAAGACCTCGCCACCCAAGATGTTGCGGGCGAGCAAGGTCGAGGAGCTCGAACCGGTCATCGACACCTCGGTGGCCAAGGGCGGGCTGTTGTACGCCGATGCCTATCTGCCTGACAACGACGCAAGGTTCACGTTCGGATTCGTGAAGACGGCGATCGAACGAGGCGCGATCGCCGTGAACTACACCGCGCTCAGCGATGCCAGCTTCGATGACGAAGCCTGGACCCTCAAGCTGGTCGACCAACTCGACGGCTCGATCCGCACGATGACCGCCCGGGTGATCGTGAATGCAACCGGACCATGGATCGACCGACTCAACGAGATGTTCGAGGTCACCACCGATCACCGCATTGCGTTGAGCAAGGGCATCCACCTGGTGGTCCCCCGCATCGGTTCCGGTAACCGGGTCTTCGCGTTCTTCGACGAAGACGACCGCCTGTACTACGTGATCCCGATGGGCGACCGTTCGGTCATCGGCACCACCGACACACGGGTGGATGCGCCCGAGACGACGGTGACCGACGAGGACCGCGACTTCGTCTTGCGCCAGATCAATGCCCGACTGGACCTCGACGAGCCGCTGCAACCAAGCGATGTGATCGCCGAGCGATGCGGGGTGCGGCCGCTGGTTGTCTCCGCCGACGGCGGCGACGACACGAGCGACTGGCTCCAGCTGTCACGCAAGCACGAGATCGAACTCGAGCGTGACCGTGGTGTCGTTTCGATTTACGGCGGCAAGCTCACCGACTGCCTCAACGTCGGCGAAGAAGTGCTCGACGCGGTGAAGGAACTCGGCGTGTCGGCCGGCGAACTCGATGAGTCGTGGTTCGGAGAACCACCGACGTCGGACTATCGACGTTTCGTGGCCCGAGCGACGAGCTTCGAGAACATCGATGCTCCGACCGCCGATCTGCTCTGGCGTCGGTACGGAGCCCGGGCCTTCGACGTGATCGACCGGATCGATGCGGATCCGACGCTGGGCGAGATCATCTGGGACGACCCTCGCTATCTGCGCGCCGAGGTCATCCAGATCGGCGAAACCGAAATGGTGTCGACCGTCGACGACTTCCTTCGCCGCCGCACCAGCCTGGCCCTCACCGAGCACCGCGGTGAACTCGATGAGATGCGCAGCGTCTTCGCCCGCCTGCTCGGACTCGAAAGCGTCAGCTGACCTCGGACTAGCGTCGCTGGCATGCTCTCGCATGCTCAACGCCTGCAGGCCGCTCGAGACACCATCAACTTCATCTGCTCTCGATCAGAGGACGAGCTGGCCCTTCCGGTGCCCAACTGTGCGCCCTGGACGGTGTACAACGCGGCCGTGCATGTCGGCCGCGTTGGTGTCGCATGGCAGTCGATGATCGAGGCCTCACCCGATGACCCCGATTCGCGAGCTCGCGGCTACGCCGACGCCGAGGCTCGAGGGTCGGGTATCGAGCCGGCGACGCTTGGCTCCTGGGCCTTGTCGGCGATCGATGCGCTCGACACTGATGACACGGAGCGGGCCTGCTACTTCTCGATGACCGGCGGCCACGGCACGGTCGCTCTGTGGGGCTGGCATGCGGCTTCTGAACTGGCCGTGCATCGCCTCGATGTCGCAGCTGCGCTCGGCATGGATCCTTCGATCAGCACCGAGGAGGCCATCGATGCGCTCACCTACGCGGCCCAGTACTTCTTGCCGGCGATGAGCCGCGTTACCGATAGGGACCCTGGTGCTTTTGATGCGGTCGCAACGGTCGATGGCGACACGCTGGCAACGATCGCGGTACGGGCGCCCGAAACGCACGCTGTCTCACCTGCGGCGACGCTCACCGGGGCACCGGTCGACTTGTTGCTGGCCGTGTGGGGCCGGCCGCACGGCGAACTCGAGCGGACCGGTTCAGATGGCGTCATCGATGCCTGGTTCGAACTGCCGGCCCAGGCGTTCCAGTTCGGCACGTGGGATTGACCGTCAATCCCCCGAGTCGTCGGACTCTCCGGATTCGATCAGATAGTCCCATCGCGCCGGGCACCCTTCGTACTCGGTCGCATCGCAAACTTGGACCGGCTCTGGCGACTCGACCGGTGTGGTCACGGTCTCGCCCGAGTTGACGATCGCCGCGATCCCAACCGCGATCAGCAAGGCACCGACGACGGCGGTCAGCCACCGGCGCCATGGTTTTCGCGGCTGAGCAATGTTGGGCACACCTGGACGGTACGCGATCTAGCGACTGGCAGCCTCGGTCAACGACGCCGCGACGATCTGGTGGTTCGAGGCAAGCTCTTCGGGCGACAGGCCCGGCAGCGTGAAGCCCCAGAACGGCAGGGTGAAGCCACCGAACTGCCAAGCTCCTGCGGGCCGACCGAGAAACCAAACATGGAAGTGCGCGGCGCCGTCGCCCCAGCGG
>CALLPT010000187.1 GCA_938015575.1 uncultured Acidimicrobiales bacterium | reverse complement strand
GGCGGCACCAAGCCGCTGGCACTCGCTACAACCGCCGTTGACTTCCTGCGCAGCGTGACCGGACGCCGCACTCGAGCCCAGGTAGAGGCAATGTCGTGGGATGGGGACTCCGCCGACCTGCTCGAGGCGGCCTTCACCCAGTACGGGCCCTACCGAGGTGCCTCGGACTCGTAGCGTCGCAGCTCCCGGCGGGCGACCGCCATCAGGTGGACCTCGTCGGGTCCGTCAGCAATGCGCAACCCACGCATGTCCGCATACCACCGAGCGAGTGGTGTGTCGTCGGAAACGCCGGCTGCACCAAACACCTGAATCGCACGGTCGATGACGGTCGTGGCCGTTCGCATGACCTGCACTTTGATCTGCGACATGTAGGGCGCCGACGCCTTGTCGCCTTGGGTGTCCATCATCCACGCGGTCCGCATCGTCATCAGACGGGCGGCGTCGATCTCGATTCGGGCCTCGGCGATCCAGTCGAGCACGTTCGAACGCGTCGAGACAGCAGCGCCGAAGGTCGACCGGGTCGGCGCTCGCCTGCACATGAGCTCAAGCGCTGCCTCGGTCACGCCGATGATGCGCATGCAGTGCTGCACGCGCGCCGGGCCGAGTCGAGCCTGGCCGATTCCGAACCCGCCACCGACCTGGCCAAGAATCGCCTCGTCGGGAACCCGCACATCGGTGAACACAATCTCGCAATGACCATCGGCGTCGACGTAGCCGAACTTCGCCAGGTTGCGCACGACCGAGACGCCGGGAGCGTCGATCGGGACGATGAACTGCGTGTGGCGAGCGTGGCGAGGCCCGCCCGGGTCGGTATTGGCAACCGTCATCATGTACCGGCACTTGGGGTGCAGCACGCCGCTGATGTACCACTTGCGGCCGTTGATGACCCAGTGGTCGCCGTCTCGCACTGCCGTTGTTGCGATATTGCTGGCGTCGCTTGAGGCAACCGCTGGCTCGGTCATGGCGAAGGCCGACTTGATCTGGCCAGCGAGCTGAGGGCGCACCCATCGGTCCTTCTGCTCGACCGATCCGTGGACGATCATCGCGTCGGCATTGATGTTTGACGGCGCATCGCAGTTCGTCGCTTCTTGCGCGAGCCGGTGCGGGCCCATCATCTCGGCCAGCGGTGCGTAGTCGACGAAACTCAGCCCCGGGCCGAAGTCAGGATTGCGCACGCACAGATTCCAGAGACCGCGCTCTTGGGCCTCGCCGCTCAACCGCTCGACGGTCGGCGAAGGTGTTTGTGGCGCAGACGCTCGCTCCTGGCGCCAGGCGTCCTCGGCCGGGATCACCCGCTCCTCGACAAAGGCGGCGAGCGCCTGGGTCAGCTCGCGGGAGCGCTCGCTCGGTGCGAAGTTCATGCGCTGCATCGTCGCGCACCAGGCGCGGCGGGCATCAACTTCGTTGCCCCTCAAATGACGTCACGGGCACATCGAATGAACGTGAAAGTCGGGTCGGCAGATCGAGCTTGAGCCATTTCGACACCCCAGCAGGCAGGGTGGACACGACGATCTCGTCAAACGTCGAGCGTTGCATCACGCGATGCGCGGCGACGACAGGATCGCCCAACGCGACTTCGCCGGTCATCACGGTGTCGATGTCGGCGAACAGCGCCCGGAAGGTCGCCAACCGCTCCTCGGCCTCGGCCCTCGCGAGCGTGCGGCTCTCGAGATGCGCTCGTTGCGAGCTCGGATCGGTGAGGCCTGTCGCCGGGTCGACGAAGACCGAAGTCGGTGACGGCTGCGGCACGAGCACATGGAATTCGGTGGGCATCTCGTCGAGGCGGTTTCGCACGACCGCCAGCAGGCGATCCCCGGCAAGCGTCTTGTTCGCGACCACGAGCACGCGACGGACACGCACACCCAGGCCACGAGCGTCAACCCGGTTGCGGTCGAGCTGAAAAGCAAGCTCGACCTTGATCCGATACGTCGACGCTCCGTCGTGCAACGCGACATCTTGTTCCGACACACGTGCGTAGCGCAGATCATGCACCGTTTTTGAGGCCTCGCGTACCGCGCTACGCGCAGCGTCTTCCCACGACACCGACGATGTCGCGACGAGGCGCACGACCTTGTCGACCTGACCGTCGACGAGGCCCGCCGTCGGGCCTGCGTGTGCACGGCCCTTGGGTGGCTCAGCCATCGGAGTCGTGCTTGAACGACAGTCGCACCTTGCTTCGGAACAGCACGACTTGGCCGTTCTCGATGACCATGTCCTGCTCAATGACCTCGGCGACGCGCAAGTCACTCAAGGTACGGCTCGCTTCGGTTACCGCATTGGTTGCGGCCTGTTCCCACGAGTCGCTGCTCGTCCCGATGAGTTCGATGACGTTGTAGACGCTGTCCAACAGGGCTCCCCAAGGTCTGAGCGTCTGAAGTTAGCCGCCCGCCAGGGCTCGCGCTGGCCGGGGCTGATCAGCCGCTCCATGGCGGAGCCCAGCGGGTGTGGGAACGCACAGCGCACATGCGCTAGGAACGGAGCATGGACAACAGCACACAACGAGGCCCCGTCATCCCCGCCGGCAGCGAAAAGACCTATGAGCGATTCCATTTTGCCCCGGCCTATCGAGTCGGCTCGACGGTCTATGTCTCCGGTGTCATCGGCAGCGGCTCCGATCCCGAGGCCCAGTTCGCCGACGCCTTTGCCCAGCTGGCAGCGGTGCTCGAAGCCGCAGGCTCCTCGATCGACAAGATCGTCGAGATGACGACCTTCCACGTCGACATGTCGCAGCATCTCGGCACCTTCATGGCCGCTCGAGATGCAGCGATGTCGGAGCCGTGGCCCGCGTGGACGGCCATCGGCTGTACCGAACTCGCCATGCCCGACGGACTCGCCGAGGTCAAAGTCACTGCCGTGGACTGACTCGCGTCAGCCGAGCAAGCTGAGCGAACCAAAACGAGAAGTACCCGCCGGCCCAGACGGACCGGCGGGACTCCTGGCGTTTGGTTCGCTGATGGAGCGCTAGCTGGGGGCGAGCGCGGTCAGCAGGACATCCTCAAAGGCCACCTTGCTGCGAGTTGCCACGAGGCCGACATAGCCACCCGGCTGATCGGTGGTGGTCGATCCGACAAGCGAGCCGTTGAAGAAGATGTCGATGGCGGTGCCCCGAACTTCGACGGCGATCGACGAAGTGCCCGAGCCGTCGACGCTCACGCCACCGATGTAGCTGTAGTAGCCCAGGGCGTCGTATTGGCCCCAGCGCAACTGGGTTCCGCTGTTGGCGAGATCCACCACCATGGCGCCGCTACGGGTGTGCTCGCTGGACTGGTTGAATACGACGCCGCCGCCGTTGGTGCCTTCGATGGCTCGCAGCGTCGTTTCGAAGCGGAAGTACTCGACCTGCGCGGTACGCAAGAGTGCGGTGTAGTCGTAGCCGCAGTCCTTGAGCTGGTTAAGCGAACTGCCGCTCTCATCCCAGCTGCCGGTCAGGATCAGGTAGTCGCCATCACCGTCGAAGCCAGTGCTGTAAAGCACCGTGCCGTCGGCGTACTGGTTCGCCTGAACCGTCTGGCGAGGCAGCCGATCTTCGTCGACCGTGGCCGCGCAGCTTGGCCCCTCACCGACACCAGCGTCCTCGAACTCGTAGGCGGCCGCCTGCTCTGCCTCGTACTGCTGTTCCCACTGCGCCTGGGCGGCTGCGCCCTCGGGGGTAGATGGTGCGGTCTCTGGCTCGGCGCCGTCGACGTCACGGACACCGGTCGGCGGAGGAGCGTATGGGCACGAGCCACCGTCGTTCGACGTCGTCTGCTGGGCGGTTGCGACCTGGGTCGCAGCGGGCGAGCCATTCGAGTAGCCGACGACCTGATAGATCTCGCCCGAGTTGCGTCCGACATACAAGTTGCCGCCGGCGGTCGCCCACGCGGCGCCGAATGCGCCACTGCCGGCAACACCGCTGACAGCACCTCCATCGCTGATGGTCAGGGCAACCGGGTCGAAGATGTAGAGGCGCCCGCCGTTCGACACGCCGTAGAACTTGCCGTTCACGTTCGTGACGTCGGCGACCTTCAAGTCACCGCTCAGTTCGGGGATCGGCGTCGCCGTAACCGTGTCGACGTCAATCGCATGCCAATTGCGACCGCCCGCCGAGACGTGCAGCCGGCCATCGTCGCCGAAGTCGCCAGCGTAGGCGTTCGATGGCAAGCCGTGCGGGCCGAGTTGGGTGATCACACCGCTGCTGTCGATGCGAATCAGGTTGCCGCTCTGAATGCCGTAGAGGTAGCCGTCGGAGGCTCGGAAGCCAATGGCGTTGTAGTTGGAGCTGGGGCTGCCGATAGCCGTGTAGGTATCGGTCGCCGGATCGAACTGATTCAGCTGACCAGAAATGACCTGGTAGAAGCCAGACGTGCACGAGAACGGCTGTGCGGCCGCCGTGCCGGCAGAGACGAGCAACAGGCTCGACTGCAACAGTGCGAGGATTAGGAGAGAACTGAGAGCCCTGCGAAGGGGTGACTGCGTCATGGGTGAACTCCGTGGTCGTGACGTGTTATGTCTACGGACCACGACTCAAGCCAGCCTCAAGGCCTCCCTTGGCGAGCTTCAATCCAGACGATTCCCTCAAACAGGGCGTCAGCTCGCTCAAACAGGGCGTCAGCTCCCTCGAACAGGGCGTCAGCCGTAGCGGACGAACTCGACGACGTTGCCGTCGGGATCGTTCACCATCCCGATGGTCACACCAGGCCGGATCTCGCTGGTCGGGATGACGACCGGCACGCCTGCGGCCTCGAGCGTTTCCATCACGTGCTCGATGTTCTTCGCGTGGATGGTGAAGTATCGATAGCCGAGCGCGCCCGGAATCCCGCCGCCGGGGGCGGAGGCATCGGGGTTCTCATCGAAGCTCACCAGCTTGATGAGCGTTGTGCCACAGCGCAGTCGATGCATGGTGCCGCCGCCACCGATCGGCATGGGTGTGTCTGCTTCGTGATCCATACCCAGCAGATCTCGGTAGAAGCGCAGCGAAGCTTCGCTGTCGGCGACCACGATCCCCAGGTCGATTGCGTCTTGGCCCAGTTCCATCAACATGCGAAGACCGTAGTTCGCACGCCCAGTGCGGCTAGCAGTCGTCAAGCCCCGCGGCACATCGAGCGATGACGAGCGCATCAGCAATGTCCACTCGACCGTCGTTGTTGACATCGCCGGCGCCGACAAACATTTCGGTGGTGACGTCGCCGAGCGTGCAACTGCCGGCGTCGGTCCGCACGCCGACCACGTATTGGGCGATGACGAGCGCATCGACGATCGACGTCGCCTGATCGCAGTTCACGTCACCGGAGCCCGCAAGGCTGTCTGTCGGAGCGAGCAGTCCTCGCTCCGGGGAATAGCGCGAAACGTCGAGCAACGGCTCAATCCAGCCATCGTTTGAGTTGTCGGTCCATCCGGCGTTGCCGGTCTCAATGACCAGGTCGTAGAGCGCGTGCACCGCTTCGGCGTCGGTAGGGGCCTCTGCCGCGGCGAGGAGCGCCAGTCCTCCGGCCACGTGCGGCGATGCCATCGAGGTTCCGCTCATCACGCCGTAGCCGCCGTAGGCGACCGGGATGGTCGACTGGATGCAGGTACCGGGCGCCGCGATCTCGACAGCGGGACCACGGTTCGAGAATGCGGCAAGCGTGTCGTCCGCGTCGGCTCGGCACGTGCCGCCCGCTGTGCCGCCAGGAAGACCGTCATAGTCGGCCATGGCCGAGACGGTCAGAACATTGTCGAAGGCAGCCGGGCTGTAGGCAGACGCAGCCACGCCGTCGTTTCCGGCCGCGACCGCAAAGGCCACGCCAGCGTCGACGGCGCGTTGGATGGCTTCGTATTGAGCCTGGGAGTACCCGAGCCCGCCGAGGCTCATGTTGGCGACTTCGATCGTGTCGGCGTTTGCCGTCACCCAGTCGATGCCGGCCAACACGCTGGCCGTCGAGCCGAAGCCCTTTGCATCCAGGACCTTCACGGACCAGATCCGGGCGCCCGGCGCAACGCCGACGATGCCTTGGCCGTTGTCACGGGCGCCGATAATCCCTGCCACGTGGGTGCCGTGGTACTGGTCATCGTCGCCACCCGGGACGCAGACGGCACCGCCTGGCCGGCTGGCGCAGGAAACGCCACCAACAACATTGAGATCGGGGTGGTCGAGATCGACGCCCGTGTCGAGAATGGCGACATCCACATCGACGGTGACCCCGTTCCCTTGGCCGACAGCCAGATCCGGGTTCTCGCTTGCGCCGATCCTGTTGAAGCCGGTCGGCGTGGTCTGGTTGGCTACAGAGACCTGCATTGCGGGCTCGACGAATGCGACCAGTGGCGATGCTGCCAGTGCTTGTGCTTCGGTCTCGCTCATGGATACCGAGAAGCCTTCGAGCGCATGTTCGTAGACGTAGCCGACCTCGCCGCCAAACACGTTGGTCAGGATCAAGGCGACGCTCGGGACGTCGTTGGCCGCCTCGTCCAAGACGACGATCCAGGGCCGATCCTCAGCCGCGTCGGCTGCGGGAACCGCCATCGCCAAGGTGAGGGAGAAGACGATGGCCACGCAACACGCGCGCATCGAGAGATTTTTCGGGGTTAACAGAGCCACAGGCTTCTGTCGGTGCCGCCTGCTCCGAGATCAACGGTCGGGTGAAGTCACCCATGTCCCCCAAATCAGTGACGAAATCCGTGGGCCGAGAGGCCTAGCGCCAGGCAAGCGAACACGGCCGAGGCAAGTGCGAAGATCCACGTGATCTCGACCTGCTGCGGTTGTCGCTCCAGCTGCGTCGGAAGGTTGAGAAACACCTCGAGCAACTGCTCGGCGTCTTCGGCGCGGAAGTATTCACCGCCAGTGATTGCCGCGACGCTCTGCAGCGTCGGCTCGTCGATCACGAGGAATTGGCTCACCGCGCCGAAGCCGCCGATCTGGCCGAAGTCGCCGGCCGGACCGTGTTCGCCCGCTGCTACCTCGCCGAATGGGTCGGCGATGAAGTCCGCCCCGGCCTGCTGAGGATTGCACACCATTGTGGTTTCCGACGTCGTCCCGAACCCGATCGTGTAGACCCGCACGCGCCGATCAGCGGCTTGCTCGGCGGCGAAGATCGGGTCCGCCCCTTGGGTGTTGGCGCCATCGGTCAACACGACGATGACGTCGGGGACCTTGTCGTCATCGGCCCACACCGTGTCGCGATCGATCGTCGTGCTGAGATCCACGGCGAGTGGCACGACCTCAGGGTTGCTCTCGGCGATGGCCTCGAGCGATCGCATGGTCGCGCTCCCCATCGCCGTGCCGAATGACGTGTTGAACCGTTCGACCGCATCGACGAGCACCGACGTGTCATCGGTTGGTGCGACGATCAATTCCGCGAAGCCGGCGAACGCGACCAAACCGATCTTCGTGCCCCCGGCTTGGGACTCGATGAACTCGGTCGCCGCCTGCTGCGCAACCGTGAGGCGGTTGGGAGCGACGTCGGTTGCGCACATCGACCGTGACACGTCCATCGCGAGAATGATGCTGGTCTGATTCAGCGGAACCTGGATTTCGGTGGTCGGCCGAGCCAGTCCGACAAGGGCAGAAACTGCGCTGAGCAACAACAGAACGGGCGCCACATGTCGTCGCCACGACGGCCGCTTCGCCACGGCCTGTTTGATCATGGCCAGATCACTGACGGGGACCGCGAAGCGGCGTCGGCGTTTGAGAAGCCACAGATAGACGGCCACAAGGACCGGAACGAGACCGAGCCCGAGCAACAGGTACGGCCAGAGGAACCCCATCAGGCGATCCGCCCATACCAGAGCAAAGACATGGCAGCGCCGGCCAACAGCACGAAGAGACCAACAATGGCGACGAGGCCGGTGACCTCGGACGACTCTCCGCGCAGCGTCAACTCGAGCTCGATGGCATCGCTCACGGCCTCGAGGTCGACGCCGTCGCTCGCGGCAAAGTACTGACCGCCTGAGGTCTCGGCGATATCGGCAAGCACCACGTCGTTGAGCGCCGTCGCGACGGTGAAACCCTCGAGCGTGAGCGTGGTGCCCTCGGTAGATCCGACGCCGATGGTGAAGACCCGCACCCCGGCATTGGCGGCCAACTCTGCGACGTCGACCGGGTCGAGACCGGCCCGGTTCTCGCCATCGCTCAGGACAACGATCACCGCGCCCGCGTGCCAGCCCAGATCCAACAGCGTGATGTCGCTGGCATCGATGGCTTCTTGTGTGACCGCGATCGGTTCTCCGGTCACCGCGCTGAGCGACGTGAACAGGCCTTGTGCGAGCGAGGTGCCGCCATCGGGGCTCAACCGGTCGATGGTCTCGGATACAACCTCGTGCCGTGTCGTCGGCTGGTGAAGGATCGCTCCCCCGCTGCTAAACGACACGACCCCGACGTTGACCGTCGAGGGTTGGATCTCGACGAGCTCACTCGCGATCGCTTGTGCTGCAGCGATCCGTGACGGGTCCGCGTCTTCGGCCAGCATCGAGTTCGAGTTGTCGATGGCCACGATTACGGTGCCCTCGACTCGCGGCAGGGTGACGGTCGCATGCGGGCGCGAGGCCGCGCCGATCAGCAGCGACAGGCCCAGGCCGACGAGCGCGGCGATCGGGGCAACATTTCGGCTGCGGCGTCCGAGCACGCCCCACACGATCACCGGTACGGCGACCAGCCCGAGCAGCATCAGCGGCCATTGCAGAAACACGTCAGCGCACCGCCCGCCGCCGGCGCTCGCTGAGTCTCACGATTGCGTCCGCCGGCTGCTCGGTCGTCGAGACCGTGAGCAAGTCAAGGCCGAGGCGGGCCAGGGACCGAGCAAGCGCGGTGTCGCGCTCCTCGACCGCGGCTCGGTACCTGGCTCGAAATGTCGGGTCGGAAGTGTCGACCGTCAGCTGCTCGCCCGTCTCCAGGTCTTCGAACACCTGCACGCCCGCAGCAGCGATCTCTCGTTCGGACGGGTCCACGAAGCGAATGCAAACGACCTCGTGTCGCCGGGCCAGCAAGGCCAGCGGGCGTTCCCATCCGGGCATCGAAATAAAGTCCGACAGCACGATGACGAGAGAACGGCGGGTGATGGATTTCGCGGCCGTGCCGAATGCCGTTGCCAAGTCGGTTGCCGCGGCACTACGTGTCGGCGCGGGGCGAAGCAGCTCATGAGCCAGGCGCAACACTTGGTTGCGGCCGTTCTTCGGTTCGATGACGTGTTCGACGCGTTCGTCGAACAGCGCAGCGCCGACACGGTTGCCATTGCGGGTCAGCAGGCGGGCGATGACGACCATGAACTCGGTTACGGCGAGCGCCTTGCTTCGGTTCGACCCAGCTCCCGAAGTTGGATCTGCGCTCGCACTCGATCCGCCCACGGGGCTGGCACCGAATCGCATCGAGGCCGACCGATCGATCAACAACCATGCGGTCAGCTCTCGATCGGCGACGTACTCTCGCACATAGGGCGAGTCCATTCTCGCCGTCACGTTCCAGTCGATGTGGCGAACATCGTCGTGAGGCTGGTAGTCGCGCAGGTCCGCAAAGTCGACACCGGCGCCAAGAAACCGTGTGCGGAAGTCCCCTTGAAAGAATCCATCGAGCCGCTTGACGACGCGCATGTCGAGCCGCTGAAGAAGACGTTCGGCGGTCAGCGCTCCAGTCCCGAGGACGGGGCCGCTTTCGGCCCGAGCGGTGGTCGTCACTCGCTCGATCGCCCTGGCTCCTGGAGCGGCACGTCGGGCATCGGCACGCGAGCGACGATTTCGTCGACGATCGTGTCGGCACCCACATCGTCGGCCAAGGCCTCGTAGGACAGAACCAACCGGTGCCGGACGACATCGTGGACCAGGTCGGCTACATCGTCGGGCATGGCGTAGCGGCGGCCTCGCACGAAGGCCAGGGCCTTGGCCGCCAAGATCAGGTTGATCGACGCGCGGGGACTCGCACCATGGGTCACGTAGCGGTTCGGTTCCCTCGTCGCGGCTGCGACTCGGACGGCGTACTCCATGAGTGCCGGGTCGACGAAGACCGAGTCGACTTCGGCCTGCATCGCCAGGAGTTCGTCGGTCGAAATGATCCGTTGCACCGTCTCGACCGCACGAGTCATTCGTTCGACGATGACGAACTCTTCGGTGAGCGTTGGGTAGTCGACCAAGACCTTGAGCATGAACCGGTCGATCTGCGCTTCGGGTAGCGGATAGGTGCCTTCGGATTCGATCGGGTTCTGCGTCGCCATGACCAGAAACGGATTGGGCACCGGATGCGTCTCTCGGCCGATGGTCACCTGGCGCTCTTGCATGACCTCGAGCAACGCGCTCTGGACCTTGGCTGGCGCTCGGTTGATCTCGTCGGCGAGCAGCAGGTTGGTGAAGACCGGCCCGAACGACGTCGAGAAGTCGCCGGTGCGCTGGTTGTACACCCGTGTTCCGATCAGGTCCGCGGGCACGAGATCAGGAGTGAATTGCACCCGATGGAAGTCACCGCCGATCGCCGAGGCCAAGGTCTTCACCGCCATGGTCTTGGCCAGACCCGGCACACCTTCGACGAGCAGATGGCCGCGAGCAAGCAAGGCGACGACGAGACGTTCCAACAACAGATCCTGGCCGACTATGACCTTCTTGACCTCGTAGAGGACCTGTTCAGTCGGCTGGTGTGCGGTGGTCATGGCTACACCTCGGGTGCGGTCGGTCGAAGGGCGACGATGGGTAGTGCGGAGTCGTTCTGGCGGCGGGCGACGTTCATTGGCTGGGACCTCCGGCTGCACCGGCAGCAACGCCGATCGGGACGGCAAACCCGATGCCGCCGAACCGGCCGGACCCGTCGTCGGTCGTCGCAACGGGGTTGGCAAGCGCGGTGACGATCCCGACGACCTGACCGCGTTCGTTCACGAGTGGTCCGCCGGAGCTGCCGGGATTTACCGCCGCGTCGAACTGGATCAGCCCCTCGAGCGACGTCTCGTCGTCGAGGGGCAGCGTGCGGTTGAATCCGCTCACGATGCCGGCGCTGATCGACGCCGTGAAGCCGAGCGGGTTGCCCAGGACAAAGACGGGGTCGCCGGTGTTGAGCGTCGCCACGCTTCCCATCACCGCAGGCACCGCGACGTCAGGGCCGCGGTCGGTTTGCAGAACGGCAATGTCGCGGGCCGGATCGGTGGTCGAGACCTGGGCGCGAGACTGGGTGCCGTCTGCATAGGTCACACGAATCTCGTCGGCGTTGGTGACCACGTGGCGAGCCGTCAGAATCCGACCTTGCGTGTCGATGATGACGCCGCTGCCGAGGCCACGATCAACACGGTCGTCGTTTGCGCCGTCGGAACGCTCCACCTCGACAATGACGAACGACGGGGCCACCTGGGCAAAAACGGTTGCCGAGGTTGCCGGCGCCGGCGTAGCCGCCGCAAGTGCCGCCTCGAGCTCGGCGGCGAGGTCGGGGGCCGAGTCGCCTCGGTTGGCTCGGGCGAGCGCGAAAAGTGAGGTGACCAGGGCACCCGCTGCGAGCATCGCGATCAGCAGCGGAAGCCGTGACGGGGTCGCGTCGCGTTCTTCCATGGAGTCAGGCGATCGTAGGGCACGCCCCCCGGCCGCTCGAAGGAAACCCGCTTGCCCCGCTGCCCATTCCGCCGCGGCCCATTCCGGAGCGGCCCATTCCGGAGCGGCCCATTCCGGAGCGGCGCGGTTGTAGCGCCGGGTTGCTAGGCGTGGAGCGCCGCAACCAGCGACTTGGGATCCGAACCCTTTGCCCCTTCGACCTTGACCGCGCTGCCATCGCCGAACACGATCGTCATCGGGTACGCGAGGCGGCCCTCTTCGACGATCACGTCGGCCAGGTCTGAGCGATCCCACGAAGCAACGAGTTCCTTCGCTTTGCCCGTCATCGCACCCATCTTCACCAGCAACATGCGTTGGTCGGTCAGGACCAAGAAGTTCTGGCCCGCGACAAACGCCGAGGCGAGACCCGACGTCGCCACATCCGAGTCGTCGACGCGAGCCACCCGATCAGCGACGAGGGCACCCACCACCCCGCCGAGCTGTTTCGCTGTCATTCGGCTCACGGTCCCTTTGGGGTTTGTCGTGCACCCGGCGAGCACACGCTCGTTCGTGTCGATACCGAGCTCGTTTCGGGCCTTGTCGATCTTCTTCACCACATTGACCAGCGGCATGGCCACCTCCGTTTCGTTGCCGTGAACGTACGAGAACCTGGCGGCGCGGGCGAGAGGGAGGTGTCCCTACCTGTCATGCTGTATCGATGGAGATCGACGCCACCCGCACAAACACCGCGACCGAGCTTTTGCAGACCATGATCCGCAATGAGTGTGTGAACGACGGCACCCTCGAGTCGGGCGAAGAGGAACGCAACAGCGACCTGCTCGAGACCTGGCTCGAAGGAAGCGGCCTCGACTGCCAACACTTCGATTCGGCGCCTGGTCGGCGGTCCATCGTCTCGCGCATCGAAGGCAGCGACCCCGATGCCCCCTCGCTGTGCCTCATGGGTCATACCGACGTCGTGCCCGTCTCCCCCGAAGGCTGGAGCCGCGAGCCCTTCTCGGGCGAACTCATCGACGGCGAAGTTTGGGGGCGCGGGGCGATCGACATGCTGAGCCAGACGGCCGCGATGGCAACAGCGTTTCGCCACCTTGCGGATACGGGCTTCCGACCCAAGGGCGACCTGATCTTCTTCGGCGTCGCTGACGAAGAGGCGGGTGGCACCTGGGGTGCCAAGTGGATGCTCGACAACAATCTCGACGCGGTGCGCGCCGATTACGTGATCACCGAGTGGGGCGGCGTCCCAATCGACACGCCGACGGGTACGGCGCTCTCGCTCAACATCGCCGAGAAAGGTGTGGCGTGGCAGAAGCTTGTCGTCAAGGGCACGCCGGGCCACGGCTCCATGCCCTATGGCACGGACAACGCGCTGGTCACCGCGGCCGAGGTCGTGCGGCGCCTGGCCGACTACCGACCGACCCCGAACATCCATGACCTCTGGCGCCACCAAGTCGCGAACCTGAACTTCAGCGACGACGTCAAAGACGCCATGCTCGACCCGGACCGCCTTGACGACGCGCTCGCCGATCTTCCCGACCAGATGCATGCCCGCACGTTGCATGCGTGCTCGCACACGACGTTCAGCCCCAATGTGGTCAGCGGCGGCTCCAAGACGAACACGATCCCCGACGAGGTCATCATCGAGCTCGACATCCGAACCCTGCCGGGCGAGACGCCCGAAGACGTGCAGGAGCACCTTCGGATCGCACTCGGCCAGAAGTTGTACGACGCCATCGACGTCACGCCGATCCATCTGGACATGGCCACCCGATCGCCGATGGACACGCCGCTGTGGGATGTGCTGAGCGACATCATGCAATCGGCGCATCCGGGCGCCGCCATTCAACCATCGTTGATTACCGGCGGGACCGACGCTCGCTTCTACCGAGAAGCGGGCTCGGTTGCCTATGGGGCCTCGCTCTTCTCTGCTGGAATGCGGGCCGAGGTGTTCGCCGACCGATTCCACGGCAACGATGAGCGCATCGATGTCGAATCGATCGGGCTCACCACCGAGCTGTTCGTCGAGGCCGCCAAGCGCATGCTGACCTGAAGCGCCTCGACTTTTGGTTGAACGCGAAGCACCCCGCCCGTTTGGGCGGGGTGCTTCTTCGTTTTGAACAACGCACCACGAGGTGCGTCGACAAGATCAGCTGTGGCGGCGAGCCTCGCGGGCGACCATCACACCAGCGCCGAGCACGGCGGTGCCGATGACGGCGAGCAGACCGGTCTCCACGCCGGTCTCGGCGAGGGCGTCATCGCCAGCATCATCGCCAGCGTCGTCGGCGGCCGCGGCTGCGGCGGCAGGATCGACGATCGGAATCCAAGCTGCGCCGGCCTGGGAGCCGTCGAGCGCACCGGCGCTCAGGAAGAAGTTGTCGCCAACTTCGGCAGTGAGCTCGGCGGTGAAGTTGCCGTCGCCATCAACGTCGACGGGCACGGCCGACGCAAGGTCGCAGTGCATCAAGGGCTCGATCTCGCCTGCGGCGGCAACGATCGTCTCGAGGTCGGAGACACCCGGAACCAGCGTTTCAGCCGGCGAGGTGCACGCCGTCAACAGGATGGACGTGTCCGGGAGCCAGCCCGAACCATTCGCCGTGAGCGTGTGCTCACCTGCAGCCGGAACGGCGACAGGATCGGCATCGATCGTGCCGATATGAGCGTCTTGGGCGCCGGCAGCGCCAACAAGGCCAAGGCTGGCAACAAAGACCGCCGCTAGAGCGATCACGAACTTACGCATGGTGGTTTCTCCCCAACAAATATGACGGGCGTCACTCTAGTGGTTGCGGTTCCGCGTTGGAGCGGACCGAACAAAACAGCCCAAACAGAACATGGCGCTCGCCCGCACCGTTGGTTGCGGGGCCCGCGGCTCAGCGGTGTTGATGTCGAGATGCGTGGCGCAACTGCTCGAGCAGTGCCGGGTTAGATGCCGCGATCGGCGTTCGTCGATCGTGGTGGTTGAGCGCGACCAGATCGCGGTCATGCCAGTCGACAATGGACCCGCCGGCTTCTTGCAGGATCAGCATGGCGCCCAGGTAGTCCCAGGATCCATGCGCGTCGACCGAGAGGTCGATGAAGCCGTCAAAGGTGCCGTCGGCAACCGAGCAAATGTCGAGAGCGGCGGCCCC
>CALLPT010000186.1 GCA_938015575.1 uncultured Acidimicrobiales bacterium | reverse complement strand
CCCGGGCGCTCCGAACAGCTCGGCGAGCTGGGTCGGCACGTTCTTCAATGCCCGTGCGGGCACGATCTATGCGGGCACGAGCCAGGTGCAGCGCAACATCGTCGGCGAGATGGTGCTTGGCCTGCCCAAGGAGCCAAAGCCACCGGCCGAAGCTGCCAAGGGGTAGTACGCGTTTCTCGCTGCGCTCGAAACGCTGCGATCGGTGAGGGCCCTGCGGTCCCCACCGGCCGAACCTGCCAGTCGCTAGTCGCGGTTGGGCAACAGCATCTCGAGCAGTGGGGTGGCCAGCAGGTCATCGAGCAGCTCGGCGAGCGCCTCGAGTGCGTCGAAGAGTGACGTGGCATGTTCGCGACTGGGGTCGAGGTCATCGAGCAGTTCGATTCCCAGGAACATGGCACTGATTGCGTTGGCGATCTGTTCGGTGGGAACGGAGACGGCACCAGGCACATCGGCAACGACGCGCTTGATGGTCTCGCCGACCATCTGGCTCCACGGTTCCAGTTCGGCGTAGAGCTTGGGGCCCATCTCGACGTCGCCAGCGGCGCCGGCGAACGCTTGCGCCAACACCGTCATGTTGTCGGTCGTGGTGTCGTCGTGATGGAGATCGCGGGCGACCCGGATCAGTTCGGGAAGCGACGTGGCCCGGGCCAGTTTCTCGCGGTGATTCTCGAGTCGCCGGGCGCTCATCTGACCGACGGCAGCGATGATTGCGTCGTCGACTGAGCCGAAGTGGTAGAAGATCAGCGCCTGGTTGAAGTCCCCGGTTCTGGCAATCGCCCGTGCGCTGGTGCCGACGATGCCTTCGGCCTTGAGGGTTTCGAGTGTGGCGGCAATGATGCGCGCCTTGGTCTCGTCGCCGCTGGCGCTCGGTTTGCGTTTGGCCTTGGCCACGTCGGTATCCATCACGTTCATCGGTGCTTCCTACGACGGAGCCGCGATGCCGGGTCGAGGAATCGCTGCTGCTGCCGGGGGAGGCGGGGGAGGAACCGGTGCGAATTCGCCCGGGGTGTGGGCGCAGGCACCGGTGCTGCACCGCGTCGGGCTCAGCATGCCTGACACTACTGACCGGTTGGCAGAGAGTGCGTGAAAGAACCGCTCGGCCATGGGAGCCAGGCTGCGTCCGCTGAGTCGGTACGACATCTGGTGCCAGCGCACGGTGGCCCAGAGGCACATGATGAACGCCTGCGGGCCAATCCACGCGTGCCCGGAGTCGGTGATGACCATGAGTTCGATGCGATACCAGGGGAGGTCGCCATATCGGTCATACACCTCGGGGTCGCTCGATGCGAGGAACCGCAGTTCGACGTGGGTCGGCTGCTTCGCCAGATAGTCGTGACATCGGACGCATAGCTCGCAGTGGTCGTCGTAGACGACCGTCAGGCGCCGTGGAGGCCACGTCGTGTCGACGCCTGACGGTGGTGGTGCGGCGTGGCGCACGGGTCAGAAGGTCGCCGCGCTGGTGAACGCCGCGTCGGCCCGCGTTGGCGGCGGGGGAGGAACCATCGTGTTGTACGGCACCGGCACGCCGGCCGTTTCGGTGATGTTGCGGCGGATCTTCCAGAACACCGCCATGTTGACGAAGTGGATGATGCCGAGGCTGAGCAACAGGACACCGAGTTTCTGAATCAGGTTCTCGGTGGCGATGAACCGATCGGTCGTCAGTTCGGTGCGGCTGATCAGGAATGCGTAACCGGTGTTGAGCATGAAGAAGCCAGTCACCAGCAAGCTGTTGATGGCCTTCGCGATACGGACGTTTTCTGGAAAGAGCTCGGCGAGGAAGACCTTGCCGTTGCGGTGGAGTGTGAAGGCAAGGCCGACGGTCAGGGCGACGGCGCAGAGTGCATAGATGGTGTAGGGCCAAGTCATGGTCTTCTCCTGGGCTTGATTTGCTGGGCTTGAGATGGCTGATTTGGTCAACCGTATTGAGCGGTCGCTCAACACAACGAACACTAAATTGAGCAGTCGCTCAAGTCAAGCAGTTTGCGTCAGGAGGCCTAGTGCTCGCCAGAGCGCGTGCAGATCTCCGGCGTTCGGGCGCGCTCAATGAGCCGAACGACGACGGTTTCCGCCACGCATGGAGTGTGTCGTTGTTCGGCTCATCGAGATTCCACCCTTTTGCGGCCACTTCGACATGTGCGGTGAACGCCCGACAGAGCGTTCTCGACGTCGGTTGGCTGCCGTGGGTGGTAGTGCTCGGGATACCGCAGCGCCGCCGACTGTACTGGATGCTGTATCCATTGTCCACTGTGTTTACGCGATGGCCTAGGCTGTCGGACCATGTCTGCTGGCCGTCGGCGCGTTCCCGCCGAACAAACCCGTGCGTTGTTGGTCGAGGCTGCACTCGAACGCATCGATAGCGATGGGGTAGCGGTAAATCTGGACTCGGTCAGCCTCGAAGAAATGGTGCGTCACGCCGGGGTGCCTCGGTCGAGCGCCTACGCGGCTTGGCAACAGCTCGCCGACGACGGCCAGACACCTCAAGCCGTGTTCCGGCGAGAGGTCCTGCGCCAAGCCCTCATCGGTGGTGGCGAGGGGGCGCGTGATAACAGCGCGATGATCGATGCCATCGCGCCGGTGCTGGCGCGGCGTGACGAGGTCGATGTTGCGGTCCTGGCGGTCGAGATGATCCGGGTCGCGACCGGCGCACAGTTCGACTACGCCCGGCATCGCCAGGGATATCGCACCAGTCACGCGCTTGCGGCGGCGTCGGTGTCGCTGCCCGACGAACAGATCGACGCCGAGGTCTTGGCATGGCTCCAAGAGGCCGAAAGCGCCTACGTCGAGACGATGGTGACCTCGTTCCAAGAGTTCGCTCGACTGACGTCGGTCAAGCCGTCACCGGACCTCGACGGAGAATGGTTCTGGCACCAGTTCACAACCGCTGTCCTGGCGCTGGGCGAAGGGCTCTTCCCTCGCATCTACACATCGAAGCAAGAGATCCTGTTCGGCCTTGAGTTGCAAGGAGCAGGCGAGCCCAGCCTGGGCGACGAGGGTGGGCGCGAGTGGACGCTCTTTGGGGTCGCGATGCATGCGCTGTACAACCGGTTTTTCGTCCCGGTATGAACGCAACACGATCGCAACATGACTGCTAACTTCACCAAGGTGACCGCTGATACCCAGCGGTAGACCGAAGCGAAGGGAGACCCATGCGGCGCGTACTCGTCACCGTTGTTTCCTCGCTTCTCTGTGCCGCAGTCGTGGCGTCGGCCTTTGTGCTCGGCGTGGTCATCGCTCCCGATGTAGCCGCCGTCGAAGAGTGCAATCTGGTGGTTGCGCCGAACGATGAGATCACGGTCCGAAGCGGCGCGCAACAAGTCATGTTGGCGTTCGACCTCGATGCGAACACGGGTGAATCGGTGCAAACCCAGCTCGGCGTGACGCTGTTCCAGCTGACCGCTCGAGGATTCAGCGGTGAGTCGATTCAGGAAGTCACCGACTACTTTGCGTCGCTGCTTGCCTGGTACGACTTCTTGGCAAATCCGTGTGCCGAGGCCTTGCCCTACACCGGGCCATACACGAATGTGCCCGAGATGTCGTCAGCGCCGTTCGGATTCGGCGGCGTCGACGCGACGCCAGGGCCCGCCTTCGTGATGCAGTTCAGTGGGTCGCCCGAGGGGACCGTCGAAACCGTCGATGTGTCGGCGACGGGAGCGGAGATCGACAACCGTCCAGGGCTCGCGCACAGCGGCAGCGAGTCGTTCGTGCTGGCGTACTTCGGTGCCGGTCTGTTGGCCTTTGGTGCGACGGCGCTTGGCATGCGTCGCTGGATGAGCGGCCCGATCGAGCGTTAGCAACACCGTCCCGTTCGCCCGGTTGTTCTGGTGAGAGGTGCCCGCTGACCACGCTGCGGGTGCTCGGCTGCGCGCTCTTCGCGGCAATTTTACCCGCCGTTGTGCTCGAATAGTCACGCATGGTGTTGTCGCGGGTCGATTGGACCTGCGATGCTGTCCCCGTAACCCTTCGCCGGGGAGTGGTTGCGTACATCGCAGAGGGGTAGCTGTGAATAGGATCGGCGCAGCGAGTTTTGCCGCAGGATATGAGATGTCAGCTTCAGATGAGGCGGCCTCTGTTGCTGTCGCACGACGCGCCGGTGAGAGGTTGGATGACAACCACTCGTTGCTCGTTGGCGGAGCGAAGAGTCTCGCTGGGGCGCTCGGACGTT
>CALLPT010000185.1 GCA_938015575.1 uncultured Acidimicrobiales bacterium | reverse complement strand
AAGGAAGATCGGGACCGCCCAGCGCAGCATTTCGCGAGACGTCGCAACCTGGGTCAGGCGCTCGGTGTCGCTGATGCTTTGCACGATCGTGAGAAGCAGCACGCCGAGGAAGGCGTACATCGACCACCGGAACCATGCCGGAGAGTTGCGCAGCCGTTCGAGAGAGCTCATGCCGATGCCCCCGCGAGTTCGTCGTCGCCCGCCGTGACCAGCGCCTCGGCGGTCGATCTTGCTTCTTCGCGTTCTCGAACCCGGTTGGCGACGCCATAGGCGACCACCGCCGTCAACAAGACGATGCCCTGCATGATCGTCGCGATCTCGCGTGACGCAGCGCCGGTCGTGTCCAGCACGCCCGAGGACACGTCGAGGAAGGCGAACAGCAGCGCCGAGAACACCATGCCGCCGGGATGGTTGCGGCCGAGCAACGCGACTGCGATCCCGGCGAAGCCGAGTCCTTGGATCGGGTCGGGCGGGAACTTGCCTCGGTCGGCGAGCTCGACCATGCCGATCAGTCCGGCGACGGCGCCCGACAGCATCATTGCTGCGACGACCATTCGTTTTGGTGGCACACCACCGGCTCGAGCGGCGAACGGGTTGAGGCCGCTCGCGCGCAGATCGAAGCCGAAGCGTGTCCGGTTCAAGAGCACGTGATAGGCAACCCCGACCAGGATCGCCACGAGCAGCATGCCGGTCAGTTCCTTGCCTTGGCCGATCTCTCGGGTGAAGATCTCGGGCAGCCAGTTGATGGTTGGAAGCAGCCCCGATTCTTCGATCGGGTTGGTGCCCAAGTCGCTTGAACTGAACTGTTCGCCGAGCTCGGCTTGCCATTCCCGCTGGAGCCAGGCAATCAGACCGGCGACGGCGATGGCGTTGAGCATGATGGTCGACACGACCTCGTTGACGCCTCGAGTCGTCTTGAGGATGCCGGCGATACCGGCCCACAGTGAGCCAACGATCATGGCCACCAACATGATGACCAGGATGTGGAGGGCCGACGGCAGCGAGATCAGTCCGCCAACTTGGGCGGCGATCAAGAAGGCGATCAGGTACTGGCCTTCGACGCCGATGTTGAACAGGTTCATGCGGAACCCGATGGCGGCGGCAACCGCAGATAGATAGAACGGCGTCGCTCGGTTCAGGATGTCGACGACCGTCTCGAGCTTGCGGGCGTGGCCGAGCATGTCGCCGTACGCCTCGAGCGGGTCCGACCCGAAGATCCATAGCGCAACGGTCGAGATGATGATCGTGAGAACGAACGCCCCGACAGGGGCGGCGAGGGAGAATCCAAGGCGACGCATCAGCGGGCTCCTGCTTCTTGGACGGCGGCACCGGTCATGTATGCCCCGAGGTCGCGAGGCGTGACGTCGTCGGGGGAGAGGGTGGCGACGATGCGCCCGCGGAGCATCACGACGATGGTGTCGGAGAGGCCGATCAACTCGTCGAGGTCAGCGGAGATCAGCAGGGTCGCCAGACCATTGGCGCGTGCCTGGCGCATCTGGTCCCACACGGCGGCCTGGGCGCCCACATCGATGCCCCGGGTCGGGTGGGCGGCGATCAGCAGGCTCGGGTCGGCGGTCAGTTCCCGACCGATGATCAGCTTCTGTTGGTTTCCGCCCGAGAGTGCATGAGCGGCAACGTCGATGTTCGGCGTGCGGACATCGAAGGACTCTTTGATGATTTCGGTTTGGGCTCGGGTGCCGTCGCGGTCGATGAACCACCGGGACCCGTAGGGCGCTTGTGTCTGGTGCCCGAGTGCGGCGTTCTCCCACAGCGGCGAAGACAGCAGCAGGCCTTCGCGGTGGCGGTCCTCGGGTACGTAACCAATGCCGGCTTCGCGTCGCTTGCGCACGCTCCACTTCGTGATGTCTTGGCCTTCGAAGATGATGGAGCCGGAGCTGGTGTCCTCGGTACCCATGATGGCGTCGACGAGGTCGCCCTGGCCGTTGCCTTCGACGCCAGCGATGCCGAGAATTTCGCCTTTGTGGATCGTGAGCGAAACGTCGTCGAGGCTTCGGCGTCCCTCGGTGTCGTCTGCGCCTGCGGCTGAGCCCGACCCGGCGTTGCCGCCGACGGAGAGGTTGCGGATATCGAGGGCAACGGTGTCGGTCACGGTCGACTCGGCGGTCTCCGGCGTCGGCAGCTCCGAACCCACCATCAATTCCGCAAGCTCATGCGCGGTCACTCCATCGTTGGGTATCGATGCCACGGTCTTGCCGTGACGCAGCACGGTGATGCTGTCGGCGATCTCGAGGACCTCGTCGAGCTTGTGGTCGATGAAGAGGATCGTCGCCCCGTTGGCCTTGAGCTCTCGCATGTTGTCGAACAAGGCCTCGACCTCTTGGGGGACCAATACCGCAGTCGGCTCGTCGAGGATCAGGATCTCGGCGCCCCGGTACAGCACTTTGATGATCTCGACGCGCTGTCGCTCGCCGACCTCGAGTGTCTCGACGACTTGATCGAGGTCGATGTTGAGCCCGTATTCGCTCGCAACCCGAGCGAGTCGATCTTCGGCGTTCTCGAAGTCGATGCGGATACGGAACCACCAGAGGGCGGCGATGGCGAGGCACGCCAACAAGAAGATAAGCCCCCAGCCCGAAGCGACGAGCAGGATGGCGATGGCGGCGACTGCAAACGCGATCGCCGGGAACCACAGGGAGCGCAAACTCTTGTCGTCGCGTCGCGGTTCACCGCCGAGAATGACGTTCTCCAGCACCGTGAGGTTGTCCGCGAGCATGAAGTGCTGGTGCACCATGCCGATGCCTTCGTCGATCGCGTCGGTCGGCGATGAGAAGTCGACGAGTTGGCCGTTGACCTTCATGGTGCCCTCGTCGGGCCGTTGCATCCCGTACAGGATCTTCATGAGGGTCGACTTGCCGGCGCCGTTCTCACCACAGATGGCGTGAATCTCTCCTGGCTCGACGACGAGGTTGACATTGTCATTGGCCACGACGCCCGGAAAGCGTTTCGTGATCCCCTCGAGTTCGATGGCTGCAACCACCAGTTCCCCTCCCTGTGGCCCCTACAACGAACGAGACCGGACCCTACCTGATGGTTGGGCCCGGTCTCGCAGATGACGTGTCGCTACTCGCCGTCGCTGTGGACGGCGAGCAAGCGCGTGCTAGCCGGCAGCTTCAGCCGGGTCGGTCGGCACGACGATCTCGCCCGCGACGATCGCAGCCTTGAAGGCCTCGAGTTCGCCGGTGATGTCGTCGACGAAGCCACCGGTGGTGGAGTAGCCGACGCCGTCGACGGACAGGTCGTAGACGGTGTTGCCGGCGCTGAACGTGCCGGACTGTTGTGCCTTGAGGATCTCGAAGACGGCCACGTCGACACGCTTGAGCATCGAGGTCAGCACGTACTCCTGCAGCGACGGGTCGACCGCACCAATGGTGCTGTACTGGTCGGAGTCGACGCCGATGCCCCAAACCTTGGTGCCGTTGTCGTCGCTGTAATCCTTGGCGGCCTGGAACATGCCGTTTCCGGCACCACCAGCGGCGTGGTAGATGACGTCGGCGCCATCTTCGTACATCGTCGTCGCAATGACCTGGGCCCGGTCAGGCTGGTTGAAGCCGTCGAAGTCGGGCGCTTCGGTGATGTATTCGGAGATGACGGTGATGTCCGGGTTCACGGCGCGAGCACCAGCGATGTAGCCCGCTTCGAACTTCTCGATGAGGCCGAAGCAGCAAACGCCGCCGATGAAGCCGATGGTTCCGGTCTCGCTCTTGAGGGCAGCCGCAGCGCCGACGAGGAACGAGCCTTGTTCTTCAGCGAAGGTGAGGCCGGCGACGTTGTCGCCGTAGGGGACTGCGCCGTTGGCGAAGTCGAGCATGGCCGAGTCGATGACCGCGAAGTTGGTGTCGGGGTTTTCGGCTGCGGTTGCTGCGGCGTCGCCTTCGAAGAGGAAGCCCACGCCGATGACGATGTCGTTGCTGTCGGCAGCGAGCTGGAGGAGCTCGGCGCGGTTCGAGCCATCGTCGTTCGGTGATGCTTCGCCGAAGGGGATGCCGAGCTCGGACTGGGCTCGTTCGAGACCAGCAGCTGCGGAGTCGTTGAACGACAGGTCGCCACGGCCACCAATGTCGTAGACGAGACCAACGCTGGTGTCGCTGTCGGCCATGGCATCGTCGTCATCTGCCATGGCGTCGTCGGTAGCGTCGTCGGTGGCGTCGTCGTCGCCGTCAACCGCGTCTTCGACGGCATCGACGGCGTCGCTTGCCGCGTCGCTGGCACTGTCGACAACGTCGCTCACGCTGTCACTGCCACAGGCCGTTGCGAGCAGTGCGAATGCTGCGAGCAACGCCAGCAGCAGGCGAAGTGGTTTCTTCATTCTGTTGGGCTCCTTGACCGGTTCCAGCGGCACGCATGCACCGCTGTGGCTCCCCTCCAAGGAAGCCGGTTTGGTCAACCTACACGCGCGAGATGGAGCTAGCTCGCAGCCGGTATCTCGGAGTCCGAATCAAGTATGAACGTTGCCAACACTGGCCCCATGGGCCTCATGGCTAACCAGCGTCGTGTCACGCAGAAGCGGTCGCGGGGGTCCCGGGCTGCTCGGCAACCGAGGCAGAAGCGGGACCGCTAGCCGCAGCCGCAGCCGTAGCCGCAGCGGCGCCGTCGGCGTCGTCCTCGTCGTCATCGGCTCCCTCGTCGAGGGTTTGGAACGGAATGGAGTCGAGGGAATCGAGCATCTCGACCAAGTCGGCCGGGTGGCCGTGGTAGTAGCCCTGCTGGAAACGGCAACCGAGATCGGCGAGCGCCGCCACTTCCTCTTCGGATTCGACACCTTCGGCAACCACGGTGAGCTTGCGCTTCTTGGCGAACGCCAGAATCGCCGCGACCACGCCACGGCCCTCGGGCTCGTTGACCATCGAAACCATGCGGCGGTCGATTTTGATCGTCGACACGGCCAGCTTCAACAGGTGGGCGAGCGACGAGTAGCCGGTGCCAAAGTCGTCGAGCGCAACCTTGATGCCGACCTCGTTCAAACTGCGAATCGACTCGATGACCCCGCGGACATCGGCCGCCACGTTCGTTTCGGTCACATCGATCTGGATTCGCCCTGCCGGCACGCCATGGGTGGCGAGCGTCGTCGTCACGAACTTGGTCATGAGCGGGCTGGCCATGAACCGCGTTGACACATTGAGCGAGAACACGATTGACGGATCCGATGCGGCGGCCTGCTCGATCGTCTTGGCGATCACCCAACGGTCGATATCGACGATCAGTTCGCTCTCTTCGGCAATGGCGATGAAGTCGCCGGGGCTGATCAGGCGTCCCGACGGATGCTGCCAGCGCAGGAATACTTCGACGCCGAGAACGCGACGCTCGAAGATGTCGACGATCGGCTGGGCATACAGCACAAACTCGTCGTTGGCGATTGCCCGGCGAAGCTGCTGCTCCCATTCACGACGGTTCTCGTCGCGTTGGGCGACTTCGGCGCTGTAGCTGCTTACCGAGTCGGGGTCGTCCTTTGCTTCGGCAAGCGCGTAGTTCGCTCGCCGAAGCAGTTCATATTCGCCGTCGACTTCGCCGGTTGACCAACCAGCGTGTGCGGCGAGCGAGATCGTGGCGCCGTTCTCGAGTTCGATGGGCTCGGCAATGCGATCAAGGATCCGGCGCGCAAGTCCGTCGACGTTGTCGCCCTGGGATTCGAGCAGCAGGATGAACTCGTCACCGCTGACGCGAGCCACGGTGTCGCTGGTGCGAATGACTTCGGTCAACCGCTTCGAAATCGTCTGCAGAACCCGGTCGCCCTCCTTGAAACCATGGCGCTGGTTGATCTGGGAGAAGTCGGCCAGATCGATGTGGATGACGCTGGCCGAGCGGCTCAGATCGTGCAGTCGATCGTGGGCGGCCAGGACACCTTGGCGATTGGGGAGACCGGTGACGATGTCGGTGCGAGCCACGTGGGCGACCTGGGCCTGCACGGCGCGTTCGCCGGAGACGTCGCGCCAACAGAGCATCGTCACCGCGCCGCTCGAGGTCATCATGCGAGATGTCGATACCTGGGTGAGCGTGAGCGATCCGTCGGTGAGCGTGCGAGAGAAGTCGTGCTCGCCGATCGTGAGATCCTTCCAACCAGGGATGGCGTCGTCCATGCTGCCGCCAAACAGATCGAGCGCGACCTTGGCGACGGCATTCGAAGCGACGATCTCGTCATTCGCGTCGACGACGACGATGGCGTCGGAGACGTGGTCCATGATCGAGGCCTTGACCGCTTCGGCATCGCGAAGCTGGTCAGTCGTCGACCGGAGGCCGTCGATCGAACCGCGAATAGCAGGGCCGAACGGACCTGGCGTTGGCGTATCGAGGATCGGAGAGTCGAGTGCACCAGCAGCGATCGCCTCGGACTGGGCTCGCACGACGCGGTGCTGTTCGTGGATGTCTTCGAGGACCGCGTTCAGCGGGCGAAGGTCCTCCATGTTGGCGGCGGGAGACGGTGATGGCGCGACGCCAGTCTCGATGGCTCGTCCTCGGGCGATGGTGTCCTCGAGAGCAGCCTGGACGTCTTGGGTCGTTCGTGACGCCCCAAGGAAGCCCAGGGTGACGAGAACGGCAGCAGCTGCTGCGGCAAGAATGCCGATCAGCGGCGAACCATCACCAAATTGAACAATTGCAAGACCTCCGAGCGCGAGCGCACCCGCAACAGCGGGTACAAGAATCACGGTTCGTAGGCGTTGCTGCAGAGTAAAAGGGCGAGTCATATCTCCTCCGGCCGGCATGGGCGTGTCGCACCATCGGCCGCAGGGTCTCCGGCGTTACATCTGGGCAATACGACACGGCGAAATGAGACCGACGGCCCACGAATCGCACTAGGCCCAACGGTTCAGGCCGTGTTGCGGAATTCGCACGACTACACCTGCGTTGCGCAGGTACGCTCGCGACGTTCTTTGACAAGTGCATCTGACTTTGTACAGATGTCACTTCTATTCCCGGGGCTGACTGGTTTCGACGCCGAGGACGGAAGCCGACCTGTGCGACCAGAGTGGCCCAGACTCTTTAAACGGGGCACACAAACACAAGGCACCAACACTGATGCCCGTGTTGCTCTCGCCGCCTGATTTCAGGTGACGTAGCGACACACATTGCGACCCCCAAGGGGGTTGGCGGGGCCTGACCACTGCAGCCTGGCAACAGAAGCAGGGGAGGACGGCGAGAAAGACCGCTGACCGCAGGGAAAGACCGCTGACCGCAGGGAAAGACCGCTGGCAGGCCTTCGGGCCAACGGACTCCGCCGCTCAGTAGCCACAACGCTGTAAACGGGGAATGGTCGTATCGCAGCCGGTAACCGCTTGGCGGACGGGGGTTCGATTCCCCCCAGCTCCAC
>CALLPT010000184.1 GCA_938015575.1 uncultured Acidimicrobiales bacterium | reverse complement strand
CGATGCCTGCGCGGCAGGGTCATCGACGATGCGAGCGGCGGCGTCGAGTGCGTCGGCCGCGCCGATGCCGTGGCGGATGTCGATCGATGCTCGGTGCACCGCCTGGGGGTTCTCGGCGTGCACTTCCTCGATATCCATGCCACCCTCGGCGGACAGCATGAGCAGGGGACCGGCGGTCGCCGGGTCGACCATGATCGCAACGTAGAGCTCTTGGGCGATGTCGGCCTTGGCTTCGATCAGCACCCGCTCGGCGAGCATCTCGTCGAGCTGCATACCCAGGATTTGTTCCGCGGCTGCTGCGGCCGCGTCGGGGTCGTCGGCAGCGATGATGCCGCCTCCCTTGCCTCGCTTGCCGGCAGGAACCTGGGCCTTGACCATGACGGGGCCGGCGATCGAGACCGCGGCGGCGGCCGCTTGTTCTGCGGTCGCCGCAACGGCACTCGCAGGGGTCGGCACACCGCCAGCCGCGATCAGCTGCTTGGCATCAGCTTCTTCGATGAACACGAGTTGCTTCCTTGGTCAGCGGGCGATCAGCCGTGACGCACGAGGAAGTCGCCGAACAGCTCGTCTTCGGTCGGCTCGGTGCTGGGGATCGGCCGAGCCAGGTAGGTGTAATTCAAGAAGTGCTTGTAGGTCAGGTTCTCGCAGGTGTCGTTGTCGCCCCAGGTACCCGCCCCCATCGACAAGGTGAAGTCGAGACCGTTGTCGAAACTGCCGCCGTTGTTGTAGGCGTGCGGCTGGTTCACCAACACCGTTGACACACGAGCTCGCGCGGCCAAAGCCTCAACTCGCTCGTCGACCTCGGAGTGGATGCCGGCGCTGTGGCCTTCGCCCATGTACGCCAGGATCGATTCGACGGTGTCGAGCGCCTGGTCGAAGTCGTCGGTCTTGTAGACGGTCAACACGACCGACAGCTTCTCGCCCGAGAACGGATGGTCCGGGCCGATGCCGGATTCTTCGACGATGAGGAACCGTGACTGGTGGGCTTCGGCTGCGGGCAGCTCGGCAACCTCGGCGATGCGACTGGCCGGTTGCGCGACCACATTGCGGTTGAGGTTGCCGCCAGGCCACATGGCGTCTTGGAGCTGCGGTTTCTGGTCGGCGGGCACGACATAGCCACCGTGATCCTGGAGCGCAGCCATCACCTGGTCGTAGACGCTGGCGTCGATGACGAGCGCGTTCTCGCTGGAGCAGCTCGTCGCATGGTCGAACGTCTTGCTCATCACGATCTTTTCGACCGCGGCATCGACGTCGGCCGTTTCGTCGATGATCACTGGCGCGTTGCCCACCCCGACGCCGTGCGAAGGCGTTCCGCTGCGATAGGCGAGATCGACGTTGGCCGGACCGGCGGTCACCAGCGAGTAGTCGCACTGCGTCATGAGCTCGCTTGCGATTGCTTTGCCGGCTTCTTTGTTCTCGGCCGCCAAGCTCACCATCTGCACCAGGTCCTCGGGAGCGCCGAGCTTGGCAAGCTCGATGCGGGCGAGGCGCACCGATTCGGCGCAGGTCGCTTCGCCCTTGGGGTGCGGTGCCAAGATCACCGCATTGCGGCCCTTGAGGGTGATCATCATGTTGTTGATCGGCGTCGCGCCTGGGTTCGTCGACGGAAGGATGCACGCGATCACGCCCATCGGTTTTGCGATCGTCGTCACGCCTTTGGCCTCGTCGACGTTGATCACGCCCACCGATGGTGCGCCTTTGAGATCGGCCAACGTGCCGGTGGTCTTGCGCAGGATTTTGCGGGTCTTGTCTTCGGCATTGCCGAGTCCGCTCTGCTCGGCCGCCAGTCGGGCAAGCTCGGCGGCGACTTCGGGCCGCGTCGCCCGATAGGCGATCGCGGTCACGAGATCATCGACCTGTCCCTGGTCGTAGTGCTCGATGGCTCGCTGCGCGGTACGGGCCCGCTCGACGGCGGCACTGACGCGGTGCTGGACACTCTGCTCGGTCATGGATCCAGGCTAGGTCCTGGCAACCGCGCGGCCGCAGAAACTCAGCGTTTCACCAGCCGAAAGAGGATGAACGCCGGACATTGTTCAAGCTTGTCGAACACCAGCGGGTCGCTCGTCGCCATCTCAGCGCTTGGGCGCGGTTCGACGATTCGCTCGATCAGGAATCCGGCGGCGTGAAATTGCTCGGTCATCACCGTCAGCGGCATCCGCCACGAGACGACCGCATCGCCGGTGCCCCACACATCGGTGTTCAGCTCGGTCGCGAAGTAGGAGCCGCCCAGACGGCGAAAGTCATCGGTCGGATGATGCGTGCTGATGACGAAGGCGCCGTCAGGTCGCAGTACCCGGTGCATTTCCTGGAGGAAGGACGCATGGTCGTTGACGTAGTGATAGGCGAGTGCCATGACCACCAGATCGAACGAAGCGGCGCTCGCCCAGTCGAACGGTTCGGAGCAGTCCTGGTGGTGGAGGGCGATGTCGGGTCCGACTCGAGCGCGGGCGAGGTCGAGCATGGGTTGGGATGCATCGGAGCCAACGATGCGAGCGCCGGATTCGATCAAGTCAGAGGCAAGGGAGCCAGCCCCACACGCGACGTCGAGCACGTCGAGCCCGGCGACGTCGCCGATCAGTTCGCGGGTGGCCGGCCGTTCGTACAGCACGTTGTAGGGCTGACGCTCCATATGAGCGGCAAGTTGCCCAGCACGGCCGTCGTACTGATTCGGTTTGATGCCCGCCGTCATCTCCGCTGAATAGACCACGACTCTAGTTTTGCAGATCGGCGTGACGTGTGCGTGTCGGCGCAGATAATCGCTCTACGTCAGCGTCAGCTGAGCGCGTCGAGCGGGGCGACATAGTCGATTGCAAAGACCTCGGCCACCGAAGGCTCGGTGATCTTGCCGTCGATGACGTTGAGGCCGTTGCGCAGATGCTCATCGGCGAGGCACGCCTGTGTAGCGCCCTTGTCCGCGAGTGCGAGCGTGAATGGCAGCGTGGCGTTGTTCAACGCGAAGGTCGACGTTGCGGGGACTGCGCCGGGCATGTTGGCGACGCAGTAGTGGACGACCCCGTCGACCACGTAGGTCGGCTCGCCGTGGGTTGTGGCGTGCGAGGTTTCGAAGCAGCCGCCCTGATCGATC
>CALLPT010000183.1 GCA_938015575.1 uncultured Acidimicrobiales bacterium | reverse complement strand
TCGCTGTCGATGCCGATGCGCGACAACTTTCTGCCGGCCAAAAAGGTCGCCATGGCGCTCTACGGGCTCATCTCGTCGCAATACCCACGCGACTATCTGGGTGTCGTCGGCTTCAGCGATGTCGCCACCGTGATCGAGCCGACGAAACTGCCGAGCGTGCAGTGGGACTTCGTCTACGGCACGAACATGCAGCACGGGTTCATGCTCGCCCGGGACATGTTGAAGCGTCAGACCGGCACGAAGCAGATCATCATGATCACCGACGGTGAGCCGACCGCCCACATCGACGACTACGGACGTCCGCACTTCAACTACCCCCCGATCCAAGAGACGATCGACAAGACGTTGATCGAAGTGAATCGGTGCACGCGTGAAGACGTGCGGATCAACGTCTTCATGCTCGACGCCACGCCGTACCTGACCCGCTTCATCGAACAGATCACGCAGATGAACGGTGGCCGGGCCTTCTTCACGACGCCTCAGACACTTGGTGACTATGTGCTCGTCGACTTCGTGGAACACAAGCGAGCCATGCGAACAGGACGCCGCTAGCGTCCGATGCCGCTTGCGGCAGCGTCGCGGCCGATACGCTGACACGCTGGTCCACCTCGACTGAGGATGCACCGAGGGAGCATTGTGGATTCCGAGCTGACACTTCGCGACTATGTGCTGTTGCTGCGCCGACGGTTTTGGGTCGTGCTGGCCATCTTCGCACTCGCGTTGATCGCTGCGGTGTTGTACTCGGCGCTGCAGACGCCGCTCTATCGCTCGACGGCCCGGGTACTCATCAACCAGGCGAGCGCTGCCGAGATCTTCGACAGCCAGTCGACGCAGAACACCGCGTTCGCTGATCGTGTCGCCGCCAATGAGGTCGCGTTGATCGAGTCGCAGCTCGTCGACGACGTGGCCCAAGGCCGGCTTGGCTTCCTGGCCGAAGCGAATGCTTCGGCGCAGACCCGGGCCGACGTGATCTCCATCAGCGCCGTGGACCCCGATCCAGTGATCGCCCAGCGGATCTCGCAGACCTACGCCGAGTCCTACCTCGATGTCCGGCGCGATCAGTACGTCAACGAACGCGTCGAAGTGGCGCAGCAGCTCCTCGACCGAATCAGCGATCTTGACGGCGAGATTGCCACTGCCGATGCCGAAAACGCTGTCCGCCTCGGCTCGCTACGCGACGGTCTCGCCGATCAGTACGACCGGCTGAACATCTCCGCCGACCTGTCCAACACGTCGAGTGCTCGCATCATCGACCAGGCGAACCTTCCCGGTGCGGCGTTCTCGCCCCAGATCTCACGAAACATTGCACTCGGCGCCGTGCTGGGCCTGTTGCTCGGCGTCGGAGCGGCGCTACTGCTCGAGAGTCTTGACCGCTCGGTCCGCTCGCGCGAAGTCATCGAGAGCCTGACCCCGGGTGTTCCGTCGCTTGCGGTGGTCCCGGCTCTTCGTTCGGGCAACGACATGGTCACGCTCACCAATCCCGGGGGGCCAGAAAGCGAAGTCTTTGGCACCTTGCGTGCTGCGCTCGAATTCGCGTCCGTCGATGACGACGTCAAGATTCTCCAGGTCACTTCCGCTGGTGCGTCCGCAGGCAAGACGACCATCGCCGCCAACCTCGCCGTTGCCATGGCCCAAGCCGGCCAAACCGTTGCCGTCATCGATGGAGACCTGCGCCGACCCCGCATTCATGAGCTGTTCGGGCTCGAACAGGTGCCCGGTCTGACCTCGGCCATTCTCGGGCGCGAAACCTTGAACACGGCAGCTCGAGAACTTCGTCTGGACAACGGTCGGCTGCGCGTGTACCCGAGCGGTCCTGTCCCTCCTGGGCCTGCTGAGCTGTTGGGTAGCAAGCGAGCCGGCGATGTCTTCGATGCGCTCAAGCGCAACTTCGACGTGCTCATCATCGATTCGCCGCCCGTGCTTCCCGTCGCCGATGCTCTGGTCATCTCGAGGTTCGCCGACGCGACGCTGCTGGTGGCCAATGCCAAACGAACCCGACGCGACGACCTTTCACGTTCCTTCGAAGCGCTTGTGCAAGCAGGCGCAAACGTCGTCGGCACCGTGCTGAACCAAGCATCAGGTACCTCGTTGTATGGCTACGGGTATGGCTATGGGTACGGCTACGGCAATGAAGGTGGCAGCACGTTTGGCAACCTGTTCCGTCGCGATGACCCGAGCTACGCCCCAAAGCGTGTCGGAACAGAGACGCTCGAACGCAGCGAGTTGCCGAAGTTCGAAGCCGCCCGGCCGAATCGTCGTCTCGAGAAGCCAGGAGCTGCCGCTAGTGGCAGCACCGGATCTGCTGATGGCGTGTCGCAAGCGGCAGCGAAGGAGCGTTTGACGCGTTCGGTGGCGACCCTCGACGATGCAACCTCTGAAGCCTGGGGCGACGACGTCATCGTCTCGTGAGCCGACCGAACTTGGGAAGCGAGGCGACGGAGGACGCCGGGGGCGTGCGGAGCACATGACCGAAGTTCGATCGATCGACCTGCATACGCCCCGCGGCCAAGAGAGCGCCCTCGTGGTCGCTGTTGCCGTCGTCGCTGGTCTGGTTGCGGTCGCGGCGCCTGCGCAACCAACGGGCACGCGGATCTGGGATGACGTCCTGACATTCGTTTTCGCGGCCATTCTGGTGCTTGCAGGTTCTCGCGCTCCTCGGTGGGCTCCCATGGTCTTTGCCGCGGTCGCAGCTGGGCTGAGCGGTGTCACAATCTGGGCGGCAATCGCATGGATTGGCCTCTTGGCTGCACTCGCGACGGCCTTGATGCAACGTCGCAGCCGGCTCTTGGGTGCCGCAGCGGTCGCTCTGTCGGTGCTGGCCCTGCTGCGGCTTCCGGCCTTTGGATTCTTTGGCTTACCTTCGATCGTGGCGGGCCTGGTAGCGACACTACTGCTCATG
>CALLPT010000182.1 GCA_938015575.1 uncultured Acidimicrobiales bacterium | reverse complement strand
GCCGAACTCCGCGTCCAGGAACTCCTCACCAACCGCCTCCGCCAAAACGCCGCCACCGACGACTAACCCGACCCCAGCGCAGCCCTCTGGGGTCGTTGCCAAAACGCTGCAGCCCGCTCGGCGCAGCCCTCTGGGGTCGTTGCCAAAACGCTGCAGCGGCTCAGCCTTCGCTTGGTCGGGTTGCCTCGGCGATCTCTTGCTCGACGGCTGGGTCGGCTTTGGCTCGCCGTTCGATCCGGCAGACGCTCGACCGCACCGTCGACGCTTGGCTGACCTCAAAAGCGTCCGCGATCGCCCGATACGACGCGCCTTGGCGCCGTGCTGCGGCCATCAGCGCGGCTTTCGTGCGGGCGTTGGACGCTGGCCGTTCGGCCAGATTCATGACGTCGAAGGGGATGAGTCGCCCGGTGGTGCATGAAGGTGGATGAGCATGGCCGGTCGCTCCAGCGAGCCGGGTAAGGAAGGAGCGACTTCCGACCGCGACGCGACGACTGTCGATCGCTTCAAGTACGGCCCGCGCCTTGATCGAGTCCCGCGCATCGACGAAAGCTGCGAACCGCTGCCGATCGCCCGCAAAGTAGCTCAGCACTCGGTCGGTGTGCAGCCATCGACGCGTCGAGCCGGTCACGTAGCTCAGGTGGCTCGACCATGGGTCCTCAACTGGCCGGGCAACGGTTCCGGCCTGCACCGAGTTTCGGTGGATGTAGCGTGCGACTTCGACCAGGTAGCTGTCATCGCCGATAAGGATCGAGCGGAATCGTCCTCGAAAGAGGTGCCCGTCGTAGCTGTGGCGCCAGTTGAACCATTGCGCGTAACCCGAGTTGAGGTCCTTCATCGCATTGGAGATCCCTCCGTCGGGACACTCGACAAGGACGTGATAGTGGTTCGACATGAGGGCATACGCGTGCAGGCGGATGCCGTGTCTGGATGGCATCTCGGCGAGACGGGCGAGGAACTCGCGCCGATCGCCGTCGTCTTCGAAGATGCGTTGGTGTCGGCTTCCCCTGTGCATCACATGGTGGAGGCCACCCGGCGGATCGAATCGTGGTTGTCGTCCCATGGACTGACGCTTTCACAGGGGTGTGACGTTCCCGATCGCCTCTGCGCTCCAGGTCACCCGTTGGAGTGCAGCGTTCTGGCTGCGACCCCACGCGCTGCGGGGTTGGAGTGCAGCGTTTTGGCTGCGACCCCAGGTGCTGCGGGGGTGGAGTGCAGCGTTTTGGCTGCGACCCCAGGTGTCCCAGGTGGTCAGGTGTTGCTAGAAGTTGCGGAAGCGGGTGGCGAAGTCTTCGGTTTGGCGGGCGAGGGTGCTCAGGTCGCCGTCGGTCTCGGACAGATCGCCGAGCGCGTGGGCTCGGGCGTAGCCCCGGAAGTGCGCCTTGGCCATGGTGACCGCCATCTCGGGCATCTCGAGCAGTCGAGCCTCCCAGCGGCGCATGGCTTCGTCGAGCGCGGCCTCGTCAGCGCAGGACTCGTGGGCCAAGCCCCAATCGGCGGCGACAGTCCCCGGGATCCGCTCGGACAGCAACACGTAGCGTCGAGCCCGCGCCATCCCGATCTCTTGGATGAGACGGGGCACGCCCGCCCAGGGCAATGGCGTTCCGAGCTCGACCTCGGGCACCCACCACAGACACTCGTCGGTGGTAATGCGGAAGTCACACGACGCTGCGATGCATGACCCGCCACCGGCTGCGTGCCCCTGCACCCGTGCGATCGTGGGAATCGGGCAGTCCTCGATCGCCCGCATCGCTCGGCGACCGAGGTGCTGGCGATACCGGGCCTCGCGTTCACTCGTGGCTGGCTCGGCCGCTTCGCGCCGATCCGCGCCGGCGGAGAAGCTCGGCCCGCTTCCGGCGAAGACGATGAGACGTGCGTCGAACGCGGTCTCAAATGCCAGAAACAGATCCCCGATCTCTTCGAGCATGCGCTGGTCGATGGCGTTGCGAGCCTCGGGACGGTTCAGCGTGACCCGGACGACGTCACCATCGCGTTCGGCGTCGAGTCGTGCCAGGTCGAGCTCATGCCATTGCGGTGCCACGAGCTAGGCGACGCAGCGGGGTGGCACACCGCCGTTGAACGTGACCATGTCCATGATCGCCCCACCAATGTCGAAGGCCGGATTCGCCCCGGCCTCGCGGTACCCGACGTGCAGATTGCCAACCAAGCGCTCCGCATCGCTCCACTCCGAGAATCGGCCGAGGTCCATGGCTTGTGCTTGTTCCAATGGTGTGCGCCCGGCAGCGATCCCGTTCGCTGCGCCTTGCTGGACGAATCGCAGATAGTCGCGTTGGTCGTTGATGGCAGCTCCAATGGCAGCACCGCCGTGCGCGACCGGACCGTGGCCGGGCACGAGCACGTCGGCGCCAAAGGATTCGAGCCGGTTCATGGCGTCGATCGTTCCCTGGACGGAGCCGAACAACGAGAACGGCGTACCACCGTGGAAGATCAAGTCACCGCTGAACAGCACCCGGTGCTCGGGAAGCCACGCGACGATGTCGCCCTCGGTATGGGCGACGTAGCCGAGGTCTTGGAGCTGCACGAGCAGGTCGCCGACGTGCAGGTCGAGGCCGCCGTCAAAGGTGATGTCGGGCGCTCGAAACTCGAGGTCGCCCCACACCACGCCGGGAAAGGTCGCCGAGTAGTCGCTCAGACCGGCGGCGAGCATGACGGTGCGACACTCGCGGTGAGCAACGATGGTCGCTTCTCTGAACAGGTAGTTGCCGTTGGTGTGGTCGGCGTGATGGTGGGTGTTGACGAGGGTGCGAATTGGCTGGGTCGAGACACCGTGAATGGCCTCGATCATCGCCCGGGTGCGGGCCTCGGTCGACGTTGAGTCGATCACCATGGTTTGATCAGGGCCGACGACAAAGCCGCAGTTGTTGATGAACCAGGTGCCATCGGGCTGGATATAGGCGTAGACGCCGTCGGCAACCTCTTCGATCGAAGGGGGAGGCAGATCTTCGTCGCCGTGCGCGTGTGCGTGTTCGGTAGCCGTCATTGACCAATCGTAGGTTCAGCGTCGCGATCGAGGAAATGCGTCTCGGGGCCGCGGCGGTCATTTTCGACGAGGCACGTGCACCGACCAGACTTCGGGCATGAGTGAACGACGGTCGTTGCCGCATGCCCCGCATCTCGACGACGGTTGGCACGTGGTGGTCAAAGAGGATTGCCCCACCTGCGTGACGATCGCGCCGGTTGTCGAGACGCTCGCCAATGAGATAGGACTTGCCGTCTGGTCACAGGACGATCCCGGATTCCCTGACGGCGTCGCGGTCCGCTTCGACGAGACGCTGCGGGTGAGCTGGCACTACGACATCGAGACGGTGCCGACCTTGCTTCGGATCGTCGATGGCATCGAGACCGAGCGGCACGTGGGATGGCAGCGCGCCGACTGGGAGCAGGCGTTCGGCCGCTCGCTCGACTCGCGCTCCATCGGAGCGACGATCGCGGATTGGATGCCCGGCTGTGGCTCCTTGTCGGTCGATCCGGGTCGCACCGCGGCGCTCGACTTCGAATTCGGAGGCTCGCCGTTTCGCTCACGACGCGTCGAGTTCGCGGCAGCCGAAGACGAGGTCGAGGCCATGTATGAGCGTGGCTGGACCGACGGACTGCCGATCGTCGCTCCGACCGAAGACCGCGTCGCCCGCATGCTCGCCGGCACAAGCCGCGATTCACAAGAGGTCGTTGCCGTCGTTCCGCCCAACCTCGCCGAGGCAACCGTCGAACAGGTCGCCATCAACGCCGTCATGGCGGGATGTCGGCCCGAGTACCTGCCGGTGGTGCTCGCCGCCGTCGAGGCTGCCTGCACCGACCAGTTCAACATGCACGGCCTGTTGTGCACCCTGTGGTTCTCTGGTCCGATCGTCATCGTCAACGGTCCGATCCGGCGCGAGATCGGCATGAACGCCGGCCGCAACGCGCTCGGGCAAGGCAACCGGGCCAACTCGACGATCGGTCGTGCCCTGCAGCTCGTGATCCGGAATCTCGGTGGCGGTGTTCCAGGTGAGAACGGGATCGACCGGGCCGCGCTCGGTGCACCGTCCAAGGTCGGCTGGTGCTTTCCCGAAGCCGAAGAATCTCTCCCGCCGGGCTGGCCATCGCTTGCGGTCGAACGGGGTTTCGACCCTGAGGACTCGACGGTGACGCTCTTCGCCGGTCACGGGCCCAGCGGCATCGTCGACCAGACTGCCCGCACTCCCCAAGAGCTGCTCGACTCCATGGCCGGACGCTTGCTGGCGACCGGGAACACACGGCAACCAAGCGAGGCCATGCTGGTCCTGACGCCTGAGCATCAGCGGGTCTTCGCCGATGCCGGCTGGACCAAGGCCCAGTTCCGAGAGGCGCTCGAAGCTCGCCTCGTGATCGATCCCGCGCTCGCCGAGGCGGGGATCAGCGGGGGACCCGTGCCCGAGGGCGGTGCGCCCAAGTTTCGGCCGGGAACGATGCTGATCGTTCGAACCGGCGGTGACGCTGGCGCGTTCTCGGCGATCATCGAGGGGTGGATCGGGGGTCGCGCCGGAAGCGAACCGATCACCCATCGGATCACACGCTGAGTCGCTACGTCGTATCCTCCAGAAATGACCTCACGCCCTGGGACATTCGCGGAAGTCCTTGCCCTCGAGAGCCACGGACCCGACACGTGGGTCGGGGTGAGTCCTCCCTACAGCTGGGGTCGCGTCTACGGCGGTCAGGTCGTTGCCCAGGCCCTCTGGGCGGCCTTGCAGACGGTCGATGAGCAATATCTTCCCCACTCGTTGCACGCCTATTTCATTCGCGGCGGCAATGTCGACGAACCGATTCGCTACGAGGTTGATCGGTTGCGTGACGGACGCAGCTTCTGCACACGCACCGTCGTCGCTCGCCAGTCCGGCGGTGCAATCCTGCATCTCTCGTCGTCGTTCCAGGTTGACGAGACCGGTACCGAAGCCGAAATCCAGACGGTGAGGATGCCGCTAGCACCCGAGCCCGAAGACATGCGCAAGCGTGACGACGACTGGCCCTGGATCATGGAACGCCGCACGATGATTTCGCATCCGGGCGCGGGTAAGTCGATGGGTTGGGTCCGCCTGACCGACCCGCTCGGCGACGACCCGATGAAGCACGTCTGCGGTCTGGCCCTGACATCGGACACGATCCAGTTCGGGTCGGCTCGCAGCGCGCATCCGCTCAATGTCCCGCCGGAGCGCCACAGCGAGGCGTTCATCGGCGCGAGTCTGGATCACGCGATGTGGTTTCATCGGCCGATGCGAGCCGATCAATGGCACCTCTATGAATGGGAGTGCCGGACGATGCGCGGCGGCAGAGGCGCGACCTTCGGCAACCTATTTTCCGAGGACGGCACCCATGTCGCGTCGATCGCCCAAGAGGTTTTGCTTCGTGAGCGCCGCCCGAAGTCGAAGTAACACCGGCGACAGAACTACCCTCGGAGGTTCACGTGCCTGGTGGGGGAGTGGCCGTTGAGGCGAATTCTTGGGCTGTTTGCGCATCCCGACGACGAGATCTTCTGTTCTGGCGGGACGATGGCCCGAGCCGCGAGCGATGGCGCCGAGGTCATGGTCGTCTCGTTCACTCGTGGCGAGGCCGGCCAGATCAGAGATGCAGCCTTGGCTCGACGGTCAACGGTCGGGGCGGTGCGAGAAGGCGAACTGGCCGAGGCGTGCAACCGGTTGGGGGTGGCAACTTCGCGGTGCCTCGACTTCGCCGATGGCACCCTTGTCGACCTCGACCGGTCGGTGCTCGTCGACGCGGCGGTCCAAATCATCCGCGAGTTCCGCCCCGACACGGTCATCTCGTTCGATCAGAGCGGCGCGTACGGCCATCCCGATCACATCGTTATGTCCGAAGTCTCGGTCGAGGCGAGCAAGCTGGCGGGCGCTGTCCACCACGATGCTCCTGGAGCGGTCCATGCCCCTCAGCGTGTGCTGCATGCCCAGTTCCCTCAGAGCCAACGTCTGCTGCTTCATCTGTTGGTCGATTGGCTGACTGGGCTTCCCGACCGGTTCCGCGGTACCGAGACCTTCGTCAACGCCTTGCTCATGTTCGCTGATAGCAGCTCGATGCTTGGCTTCGCGGCCGATCACCTGAGTATCGAATGGTTTCCGCGCGGGTCCTACATCATCGAACAAGGCGAGGCAGCCGACAGCCTGTACCTGCTGCTGTCCGGCGGTGTCGACGTCGTGCGCGAACACGCCGATGGTGAGATGGCGATTGTCGGAACCGTCGGTGCTGGCGAGTTCATCGGTGAGACGGGCCTGGCTTCTGGCGAGCCTCGCAACGCCCACTGCATCGCAACCGAGAACAGCGCGTGTTTCGTGTTCTCCGTCGACGCCGACAGCAACTGGAAACCGCGCGGTGCGACCGCTGACTCTCTTGCCGAGGCTCGAGTCGAGTCCCACACCGATGCTGGGGTCGCCGACTGGAGCCACGACGTGTCCGACCTCGTTGAACAAAAGGTCAACGCGTTGGCCGCGCACCGCACGCAGTACACCATCGAACCCGAGCTGTTCCCGTTTGACATGCTGGTGGAGCTGTTGGGCACCGAGTACTTCTTTGAAGCCTGGTGTTCGGCCGAAGTTGGCGCCCAGCCCCGCGATCACGGAGATTGATATGACGCAAAAGACGCCGATCCCAGTTGCTCGCCACGACGATCCCGAACGGCTTGCCGCTGATCGCGCGGCGTTCGCCGCCGCCTGGCCCGCCTTTGCCTCGACTTCGGTGCTCGACGAGTTGCGCACGAGTGACTTCGGTCGCCTCGACGACGGCGGCCACGTGTACCTGGACTACACCGGTGGGGGCCTCTACGCGGCCCGCCAGGTCGAGCGTCATGCGAAGTTCATGGCCGGTGGCGTGTTCGGCAATCCGCACTCGGGCAACCCGACGTCGCTCGAAATGACCGATCACGTCGAGGCCACTCGGGCCCGCGTCCTGGCGTTCTTCAATGCGGACCCCGACGAGTACACGGTCGTGTTCACGCCCAACGCGAGCGGTGCCCTGAAGCTGGTCGGCGAGGCGTACCCGTTCCGTCCCGGCGGCTGTTTCGCGCTGACCGCCGACAACCACAATTCGGTCAACGGGATCCGCGAGTTCGCGGCGGCCAAGAACGCGAACGCCGTCTATGTGCCGCTCGACGCTGATGAACTTCGGCTCAAGACCGAGGCAGCGATGCTCACCCTCGAGTCCGATTGGTGGTCGGGCGACAAGCTGTTCGCGTTCCCGGCCCAATCCAACTACACCGGCGTCAAGCATCCACTTGAGCTGGTCAAGGTCGCGCAGGGCCTGGGCTGGGATGTCATGCTCGATTGCGCCGCCTACGCACCGACATCCGCGCTCGACTTCGCTGCGATCGGCCCCGATTACGCGAGCTTCTCGTTCTACAAGATGTTCGGTTACCCGACGGGTCTCGGCGCGCTGATCGCGAAGCGGGACAAGCTCCGCAAGCTGGACCGGCCCTGGTTCGCCGGCGGCACCATTCAGATCGCTTCGGTCCAAGCGTGGGACCACTACATGGCCGATGACGAAGCCGCCTTCGAAGATGGAACGATCAACTACTTGATGATCCCGGCGATCGATCACGGCTTGGATGTGCTCGAGGAAGTCGGCATGGAGACCATCAGCACTCGGGTCGAGTGCTTGACCGGTTGGTTGCTCGCGGAACTCCAACACCTCGAACACGACAACGGTCGCAAGCTGGTCGAGATTCATGGACCGAACGACACAACGGACCGCGGCGGCACGATCACGACCAACTTCTACGATCCCGAGGGGGTTCCTTATCGGGGGGCGCGGCTCGAAGAGCTGGCCGGCGACGCCATGATCTCGATCCGCACCGGGTGCTTCTGCAACCCCGGCGCCGGTGAGCTCGCACAACAGATCGAAGACGACGTGCTGATGCGGTTCTTCGAACGTCCGACCGATATCGGCTTCCAACAACTCGTCGCCGAAGTTCGTGGCCTCACGGGTCGCGAGATCAGCGCGATCCGGATCTCGGTCGGGCTGGTGACGACGTTTGAGGATTGCTGGCAGCTCATCCGGTTCCTCGAAGGTCTACGCAATGTCGCCTGCGACGATCTGGGGATGCCCGGCGAGCAGATCCATTTGCGCGATACCGCCTAGGACGTTCGCTGACTGACCGGCCGTAACAGGTGTCAAACACCGTTACGGGGGGCTAGGCGAGGACGTCTTTGGAGATGATCGTCTTCATGATCTCGCTGGTGCCGCCGTAGATCGTGGCGATCCGAGCATCGGCATACGCGACCGCGATCGGGTATTCGCTCATGTAGCCGTAGCCGCCGAACAGCTGCAGACAGCGATCGGTGACCGTGTTCTGCAACTCGCTGCCCCAGAGCTTGGCCATTGCTGCTTTGGCTGGAGTGAGCTGCTTGGCGTTGAGCTCGACCACGCATTGGTCCATGAATGGCTGCGTGACCTCGACCTCGGTCGCGACTTCGGAGAGCACGAACTTGGTGTTCTGGAACGAAGAGATCGGCTTGCCAAACGCTGTGCGTTCCTTGACGTAGTCGACGGTCCAACCAAGGGCGGCCTTGGCCACGGCCTGGCCCATGATGCCGATCGAGAGCCGCTCCTGGGCCAGGTTGAACGCCAGGTATTCCATGGCACGGCCTTCTTCGCCAAGCACGTTCGCGGCGGGCACTCGCACGTCGGAGAACGAGAGCTCCGCGGTGTCGGCCGAATGCTGGCCGATCTTGTCGAGGTTGCGGCCTCGCTCGAACCCTTGCATGCCCCGTTCGACGACCAGCAGCGACAACCCGTCTCGGCCAGCTTCGGGGTTCGTGCGACACACGACGATCACCAGGTCCGAATTGATGCCGTTGGTGATGAAGGTCTTGGCGCCGTTGAGAATCCAGTCGTCGCCATCGCGAACCGCTGTCGACTGAATGCCGGCGAGGTCGCTGCCAGTACCCGGTTCGGTCATGGCGATCGCGGAGATCAGCTCACCACTGGCCAAGCCCGGCATCCAGCGAGCTGCTTGTTCCTCGTTGCAGTACTCGAGGAAGTACGGCGTGGTGATGTCGTTGACCAGGGTCATGCCATTGCCGGCGCCGCCCAGATTCGCTCGGGCAAGTTCCTCGGCGATGATCGTGTTGAACCGGAAGTCGATCACCCCGGCGCCGCCGTGTTCCTCGGGGAAGTTGAACCCGATGAAGCCGTACTTGGCGGCATCGGCATAGACCTGGCGGTCCATGATGCCGGCGGTTTCCCATTCCTCGAAACGAGGCACCATCTCGCTGGCTACGAAGTCCCGGAAGCTGGCCCGGAACAGATCGTGTTCTTCTTCGAAGATCGTGCGCATACCGCGAACCTACTGGGCGTCCCCCGCCGGCGACCAGCTCGCTCCTGTGTAATGGCAGCGCTATCGGCGCATAGTGTCGGCCCATGGCGTTGCACGAGGGAACCAAGGTCGGGGTCTTACTGCCGACACGCGAGTCGGTGATGTACGACGAAGGCAGCGGAGATCCGCGCCCACTCGTTGCGCTCGCACAGCAGGCCGAGGCGCTCGGCTATGACAGCGTGTGGGCGGGTGACTCGCTTCTGGCCAAGCCGCGTGCCGAGCCGCTCACCCTGCTGGCCGGCGTGGCGGCTGCAACCGAACGGGTTGAGCTCGGCACCGCGGTGCTGATCGCCTCGCAGCGCAACCCGGAGCAGCTCGCTCACGGCTGCGCGACCGTTGATGCGCTCGCCGGTGGCCGGTTCATACTCGGTGTTGGCGCCGGTCCCGGCGCCGACAATGTGCGCCGTGATCACGAGTTGGTCGGTGCCGATTTCGCGCGGCGTTCGAGTCGCTCGATCGAGGTCGTCGAACGTTGCCGCAGCCTGTGGACTGGCGCCGACGGCGATCAGATCTACCCGCTTCCGGGTCGCGCTGGTGGTCCGCCGGTCTGGGTGGGAGGCGCCGGGCCTCGGACCTTGGAGCGAACCGGCCGTCTCGCCGATGGCTGGTTTCCGATCTCACCAACGGTCGAGGCGTTCGCCGATGGCTTGGCGGCGGTCCGCTCGGCGGCAGAGGATGCCGACCGCGATCCCGACGAGCTTGATGTCTGCATCTACTCCACCGTGGTGATCGGTGAGCAGGACCAGGCGCAGGCCGAACTGGCCGAACACCTGGAGCTCTACTACCGCGCCCCGTTCGAGGCCATCCGCAAAGTGCAGGGCGTCTGCGCTGGCTCGGCGGCTCGGGTCGGTGAGTTCGTGCAGAGCTTTGTCGACGCCGGAGCAAATCATGTCTGCGTGCGGTTTGCGACGCGCGATGTTGCTGGTCAAATGGCAGCGTTCACCGAGCTACTTCCGGAGCTGCGTTCATGACGACGGTCGATATCGCCGAGGCGGCCCAAACCTGGCAACGAGAAGGGTTGGTTGTCGCGGACGGGCTCGTGCCCGCTGACCTGTGCGCCGAAGCGCTCGCCCAGTTGCGTGCGGCCGATCCGAGAGATCGTGCCAAGCCGGGTCCGGTGCGTCGCCCCGATCAGCACGACGACGAGGTCAAGTTCCGCGGTCGCCAGTTCGATGGCACGACCCTGTTCCCGTTCCCGGGAGCTCCTGCGCTGAACCGGCTCTTCGTGCATCCTTCGCTCATCGAATTTGCCCAGGCGGCGCTCGAAACCGACGACGTTCGCCTGTACCAATCGCGTGTCTGGTCCAAGTACGGCGACCACACGAACTACGAGCAACCGCATCACCGCGACGTGAACCACTCGTTGATCCCGACCCGTAACGGTCCGGGTTACGGCCACATCGAGATGTTCGTCTATCTCCACGATGTTGGCGTCGACACTGGCGCGCCTCGAGTCGCCCCGGGGTTCGCGACCGGACTGGGCGGCGTCGGCACCCAAGAGATCAGCACCATCGACAAAATGCCCGAGCTCTACGAGAACGAGCAGTCCGCGGCCGGGTCCACGGGTTCCATGTTTGCTTATCGTTCCGACGTGTGGCACCGAGGAACCGATATCCCCGACGGCCATGAGCGTCACGTGCTCGTGATCGCGTTTCGCCCGGCGGCCGTCGACTGGATCGGCTTCGACGCCCATCAGCCGCTCGTGAGCTTGCCGGCTTGGATCGAATTCGTCGAAGGTTCGACACCCGAAGAGCTGGCCTTGTTCGGGATTCCTCGACCGGGCCACGAC
>CALLPT010000181.1 GCA_938015575.1 uncultured Acidimicrobiales bacterium | reverse complement strand
CCACCCGAGGTCGACGTCAAGTGCCCGGGCCCGGACACCACCAACGTGTACGCCAACGACCGCACGACCGTCGTGGGACAGGTCACCGGCACGCTCAACACCGTTGATGGCCCCCAGGACATCTTCGGCCCGATCGACCCGGTCGGCTTCCCCGGCGACGAGACGATCGTCGACGGCTTCGTCCTCGCCCACTTCACCCAAGCATTCCCGTCGGTGCAGAACAGTGGCTGGATTGCGCTCGCCGATCTGGCGAACGACGACTGCTTCCGAGTGCCGATGTGCATCGACCTCCAGAACAACTTCGTCCGCGACCGAGCGGGTGGGGCCGTGCTCGGAGCTGACCTGACCGGCCGACTGAACGTCCGCTTCACCGGCCACTTCGCCGCTGCCGCTGGCGATTGGGCCGAAGTCGACATCCTCGATGGCACCGGCCGCACCGGCTGGGTGCCCGAACTCTGGGTCACGCCGCTACGGGCCGCCGACTGCGAGGTCGAGTACAACGACTGCATCGCCCAGGCCAACGTTTGGGATCTCTCGGCCGGCGGCAATCAGATCGCCGTCATCGCCAACGGGCGGGTCACCTATGACGCTCCCCCGGTGATGCAGGACGGCCGTGTGCAGGTCCAACTGCCGGGCGCAGGTCCGGTCGGTTGGATTGACGAAGTCGACGCCCTGAGCGCCGGCATCAACGACTGCACCCGCCCCGTCTGTGTGCAGATTCCGGGAACGGGTTTCGAGATCTGGACGAACGGACCCGGCGCCGTCGGCCCGATCGGCGCTCCGGTCTATGTCGACTACCTCGGCATCCTTGCGACCGACGGTGTCGACAACTACTTCCGGATCTCGTACTCGGGCACCGACTACTGGATCGCCTTGGGCCAAATCGTCCCGCTGCCCGAGGAACGCTGCCGGAACCTGACCCCTGAGTGTCCCCAGTTCCCGTATCGCACGGCCATCGATGAGTTCGCACCCGACCGGCTGCGCATCGTGACCCCGGACCTGGCGACGCAAATGCCCGAACCAATGAACGATGACGATCGGCCACAGCCCATCACGGTCTGCTGTGTCACCGCTCTCTACATCGCACCTGGTGGCGCCCTTGCGCCGGCCGCCGAATACCCGGCCTATGTCACGGTCCTCGACAGCCAAGACATCGGCGGTGTCGTCTGGTTCCAGACGACGACCGGCCGCTACTTCACCCTGGCCGACGTCGACTTCTCCGAGCGCTCCTGCAACGTGGAGTGCCCTGACTCGCTGAACACCCCCGGGCGTCTGCGAGACATCATCGATCGGCTCGACGACGAAGAGGGCCTCCGCATCGCCGTGGAGCCGCTCGTCATCCTCGAGCCCGACACTCCCGAAATCGACCCGAGTGGCGACTGCTGCGTGCGGGCCCTGTACTTCGACGCCGCTGGCGCCGTGATCGTGCCGGTCCCCGGGCCGCATCTGGTCGAGGTCGAAGCAGGACCGCTCGCCGACGGCTGGTATCGCACGACAACGGGTCGCTACTTCAACGCTGCCCATGTCCTCGATCCTTCGCACTGCGATGGTCCAGCTGAGTGCCCGACCCCGGGCAACGACGGGCCGGTCCCGATCTTCGAAGACGACGTCGTCTTGCTGGCATCGACCTATGTGCCGGAACTGCTCCCTGAATGCTGTGTCGACGGCAACTACTACGCCGACGCCGGTGGCGCTCTGAGCGGCGCATGGGACGGACCGACACGGGTCGCGATCCTCGATACCGAGGGCGACTGGTATCTCGTCGGCACGATCGACTCGATGCCGGCGATTGCCGCCTGGGTGCAGGCCGACGCTTTCGTTGACCTGACCGAGTGCGACACCGATGTGGTCGAGCCTGGCTGCCCGCAGTTCTCGCTCATCCGCTTGGACGACGACGGCCGAGAGGTCTGCTGCATCCGTTTGATCGATGTCGGATTCACCGAAGCAACCATGACCGGTGAGATCTCGGTGGTCGATGGCGAAGACGGCGTCAGCTACAACACGGTCGAGTTCGGCTTCATCGAAGAAGGCGCCGAGTTCATCTTCGCCGGCGCCGACCGTTGCGGCGAAGACGACGAGCGGGCGTGCCCAGTCTGGTCGATCGTCTCGGCGGCCAACCCGAACGAGTGCTGTGTTGCAGTACAGGGCGCCCAGTTCGAGGTCGTCACGATCACCGGCGAGACCCGGGACATCGGCGGCGGCGTGCTCGAGTACAACACCGTCGAGCATGGCTGGATCCTCGAGAGCCAGTTCGTCGGCGCCGGTCGCTGCGAGCCGAACGACCCTTGCCCCAACGGCGTCGTGATCGACGGCCTGTGCTGCGACCAAGGCCAAGAGGTCTTCTCCGGCCAGTGTGTCCCACCGTGTCGAGATGGCCAGGTGCGTGACCAAACGACCGGGCGCTGCTTCACCCCAGAGACGACGCCTCGTCCCGACCCAACCCCGGAACCGACGACGCCACCGCAGCAGGTCTGCCCAAGCGGACTCTTCGATGCGGCGGGCAACTGCTGCCAGAACGGCCAAGCGGTCGTGAACGGTGTCTGCGTCAGCCCGTGTGATCTGTTCGGCGGTGACGTCGACGAAGACGGCATCTGCGGCGACGAAGATGCGTGCCCTCGGGACCCGACCAACACCTGTCAGAACGATCCGTGCCTGGACCTCGGTGGCGACACCGACAACGACGGCATCTGCGACCAGCGAGATGAATGCCCGAACGACCCGACCAATGACTGCGGCGACCCCTGCCCAGGCACCCGGGATCGCGACGGCGACGGCATCTGCGATCCGGTCGACGTCTGCCCGGATGATTCGTCAAACACCTGCCCGTGTGCGATCTACAACGACACCGACACCGACGGCGACGGGATCTGCGACGAGCAGGATCCGTGCCCGAACGATCGGGCAAACAACTGCACCAATGGCGCAGCTGGTCTCGCCACCCCGTGCTCGGATCAGGACAAAGACGGCTTCTGCGACAACGTCGACCTTTGCCCGACGGTGCCGACCCGGGTGAACGAGTACCCGTACCCGGGTGGCTGTTTCCCGCTCACCCTTGCGGTGCCACCCAGCACCTTCTTTCCACCCAGCAACTGACGTGACCATTGGGTCACGCCTGACCATCGCACCCGAACTCGGGGCCTGAAATTCGAGAGTGACGAAGCGGCTGGTGCCCGCTTCGTCACTCTCCGTTTTACGATGACCACTACCCTCACTATCCGTGAAGAGCGGGCGAGCATGATTGAGATCGCGGGATACGACAGCTTCGACGTCATCGGGCGTGGTGGCTTCGCGGTCGTGTACAAGGCGCGCCAGATTTCGGTGGGTCGCGAAGTCGCGATCAAGGTCCTCAGCGACCCCATGCCCGACGCCGATCTCATTCGCCGTTTCGAACGCGAAAGCAAGGCCGTCGGTGCGCTTTCGTGGCATCCGAACATCGCCGCCGTCGTCGACGCAGGCACCACGACCCAGGGCCAGGGCTACATCGTCTTCGAACTCATCACCGGCGGTTCGCTCGACGAACGTTTGGAGTCCGGCCCACTCTCCTGGGTCGAAGCACTTCCGGCGATGATCCAGGTCGCCGACGCGACCGAGGCGGCGCACCGCGAAGACATGCTTCATCGCGACATCAAGCCGGCCAACATCTTGAAGAGCCGTATCGGCGACGCCAAGCTGGCCGACTTCGGTATCGCTTCGATGCAAGACGGCACCAAGACCGAGGCCGGCATGCTCGCGACGACGGTTGCACACGCCGCACCCGAGCTCTTCGACGGCGCGCCGTCGAGCCGAGCGACCGACGTGTATGCGCTCGGGTCGACCCTCCACAATTTGGTCACGGGCCGCCCGCCGTTCACGCCGACCGACGGGGAACGCATCGCGACGATCATCAAACGCATCGCGACGGAGCCGCCGCCGCGACCTGACCCGGCCAACGTTCCGCCGCAGGTCGCTGCGGTTATCGCGCACGCCCTCGCCAAGCAGCCCGAGTTCCGGCCTCGTTCCGCCGTCGCGTTCGGCAAGGCCCTCCAGCAGGTACAGCGCGACCACGGACTGGCGGTCACGCCGATGCCCGTCGGCGACAAGGAACCCGACGACCCGGCGGGCAACACAATCCTGCGAGCACCATCGCAGCAGGCTCCGGTCGTGCAGCAACCAGGGGCGCAGGCGCACGCGCCCGTTCAGCCTCATCCGCAAGCTGTCGCGACCGGTGCGGCGATCAGCGGAAGAAGCCCGGCCGGGGCGACCGTGTCTGGACGAACCTCGTCTCGCACTTCGTCTCGCACGTCGTCGCGAACCTCGACCCGCTCCGCGAAGCAGGGTGGCGCCGGCGGCCGCGTCGTCGCGATCCTGGCCTCGCTAGCCGTCCTCCTCGCGGCCGCCGTTGGTGGCGCCTTGCTCTTCAACGCCCAGCGCTCGATGGACGAGCCGCTGGCGGTCACGAGCGGTGGCGCCACGATCGTCGACATCTCGGCGCTCGCCGATACGACCATTGTCGAGCTGCCGGCCACCAACGCCATCGACCTGGACTCGGCCACGTATTGGGGCGTGCAACGCAACATCGACGCCGAACGCAACATCGCCGGCACGACCTATGTGTTGCGGTTCGACGAAGAAGTCGAGATCACCAGCGTGGGCATCGACAACGGCACGTCGGGCGAGCTGTCGCGGGTGAGCGATCTGACGTGGGGAACGAGCGTCGACGACCTCCGCAACCGCGTTGCCACCAACGTGAACCAAGCGGTTCCTGACGAGGCTGGCGAGCATCGGGTGCCGACGTCGATCGTCACCGACCAGCTCGCGCTCGTGATCACCGATGTCCACGACATCGACGCGGCCGCAGTCGGCATCGCCGAGATCTTGATCGAAGTCCGATGAGCCCAGCCCGATGAGCCCAGCCCGATGAACGCAGAATCCGAGGCAGCCAGCGACGCAGCGCAGCGCCAAGTCGACGCAGCGGCCCAGCTGGTCGAGCATGTCGACGCCGACGGCGAGGTCATCGAGATCGTCACCCGCGCCGAGATGCGCACGCGTTCGCTACGCCACCGCTCGGTGTATATCGCGGTGCTCGATGACGACGATCGGCTCCTGTGCCACAAACGGGCCGACTGGAAAGACGTCTTCCCCGGAGCTTGGGACTTGGCCTTTGGCGGAGTCTGCGATGTTGGCGAGGGGTGGTTTGCGTCGGCGGAGCGGGAACTGCAAGAAGAAGCCGGCGTTCGTGGCGAGCTCATCGACTGCGGGCCCGTTCGCTTCGAAGCCCCCGACGTCGCGCTGATCGGTCGCCTCTACGCGTGCCGCCACCAAGGTCCCTTCAGCTTTGACGATGGCGAAGTAGTGGACACCCAATGGGTGCCGCTCGCCGAACTTGCCGCCTTTGTTGACATGAACGAGGTTCCCGACGACTCCGCCGTCGTCATCACGCACCAGACGTTGGCCCCTGCGCTTGCCATCGATCGCCCTGCTTCGGCGGTGCCCGATGCGTAACACCTGCCCCCACCGAAAGGGAGCACGATGACCACAATCGACCTCACCCAAGCATCGGTTCGCCCGGCCGGTAGCGGCGGCCTGGCTTCGCGGACGGCCGCGGGCTTCGTCGTGCTCGCCAGCGGCGACGGAGCCGATCTCGTTTCCTACGTCACCGACCATCAGTTGGAACCCGATCTGATCGAGCGTCTGGCTGGCGAAGTCTCGGCCCGCGATCCGCGGTCGATGGCGATGCTGTTCACGTCGGCCGGAAGCCCATACCTGTTGGCCTGGGGACAAGCAGTTGCTTCGGTGTCCTCGGGTGCCGCCCGCTTCACGTTGACGCCGCTCGAGGGTCAGTTGCTCGTGCACCCGTTGTCACTCGACATGGAAAGCACGATCGTGCTGAGCGACGGTGTCGTCATCGGCGAGCCCGAGCCGGCACCTGTCAACTTGGCCGAAGGATCGATCCAGGCGGCTGCGGTGGTCGTCGACCTTCGGGGCGAGGTCGAAGCCGATTGGCAAGAGCCCAGCCTCGCCCACGCCGACCTACCTCGCAGCGACGCAGGCGAAGCGACCGCTTCGGCCGAGGCCGCCGTCATTCCCGCATCAGCGCCACGACCCGAGGGACAGCCCGCAGCCCAAGGCATCGTCTTCGCCGACGACATCGACGAGATCAGCGATCTGATCGACCCAGCGCCGGCGATCACGCCGAGCGCCGCCGAGCCGGCCCTAGACGCGGGGCTGCTCAACATCCCGGCGACGTTCTCTTCGCAAGCAGCCGCCGTGGCGCCCGCGGATCCTGTTTCGCCTGACCCGCAAGCGACCAGCATCCTTGCGGTACCTGCCGTAGCGCCGATGGAGCCGGTCGAGCCGGCGCCGGTAGAGCCGGCGTTCGACGCACCGGTGGTCATCCCGTTGGTCCGATCCGGCGCGGCGGCGCCAAACCCGGAACCGTCGCCCGTGGCACCGGTCGAGGCCGCGTCTGTGCCCAGCGCGACCCCAGAAGTCCCGCCCGAGTTTCGACGCGAACCCGAAGCGTCACCGGCCGCGCCGACCCCGGCCCCGGTTGCCCCAGCACCGGCCGCGCCGACGGCGAGCGCCGAAGTCAAGCCGGCGACATCGCCCGCACCACCCATGGTGCTCGGGGTGGTGTGTCCGCAGGGGCATCACAATCACCCCGAAGCCGTGTACTGCTCTCAGTGCGGGACCAAGATGGGCGTGCACCAAACCACGGTGCTGGTCAACGGTCCACGACCAGCGCTCGGCGTGCTCGTCGTCGACGACGGAAGCACGTTCTCGATCAACAACGACCTGGTGATCGGCCGAGATCCTGCCTCGCACGTCGATGTGCGTGGCGGCACGGCGGGAGCCATGGTTCTCGTCGATGACACGCTGGCGCTGTCGCGTCAACACGCTCGGATCATCCTCGACGACTGGTCGGTGTACGTCGCCGACCTGAACTCGTCGAACGGCACGTGGCTCAACCGAGGACCCAACCCCCAGGAGTGGATGGCGGTCGATGCTGGCACGACCGTGCCGCTTCAGCCCGGCGACCGCATCAAGGTCGGCGGCCGCGTCATCCAAATCGAACTCCACCACATCCGCTAACCCCCACCACGCAAAAAGCTGCGGATGTCTGACACCCGCAGCCTTTCGAGCGAACTGCGGTGTCTGACACCCGCAGCTTCTTGGCTACCGGCTTGGGATCGGAACGATCGCTAGTGGCTGGGACGGCCCACGCCGCCTTCGGGCTGGCCGAACATGTTCGAGTTCAGGCGAGCCTGCCCCATGATCTCGTTCACGACCGCGCCGACCGACTCGGCATCTTCGCCTTGCTGTCCGGATGG
>CALLPT010000180.1 GCA_938015575.1 uncultured Acidimicrobiales bacterium | reverse complement strand
GCTGGTGACGGTCGCCGGCCACACATGGATCAGTCGCCGGGTTGCCTTCGATCGTCGAGGACGAGCGATCGGCACCTTCGAGATCTCATGGGCGCTCGCTTTGTTGGTCGGCGCGCCGATCATCGCACTCACCATCGACGTGTTCGGCTGGCGCGGCCCGTTCGTGCTCATCGCGATCGGTGGTGCCGTGATGGCCATCGTCGTCGCCCAGCTGCCTGACGAACCGGTCGATGCCATCGACGTCGCCGTGGGCGCCGGCGCGTCGCGGCGCCTGCCATCGCGTGCGCTTGTGCTGATCGCGAGCTCCGCGGCCATCGCCACCGCCGGCTTGTCGACGATCGTGATTGTCGGCACGTGGCTCGAAGACGCATTCGACGTTTCCACCGGCGAGGTCGGCCTCACCGCAATGGCGTTCGGCCTGGCGGAGATCACGGCCTCGGGAAGCTCGGCTCGCTTCTCCGATCGTCTGGGCAAGGTCCCGACCACCGCCGCCGCACTCGGCGCCGTCGTGCTCGGCCTGGTCGTGATGGTCGCCGCCGGCACGAGCTTCGTGCTGGCCATCGTCGGCCTGGCCTTCTTCTTCGTCGGCTTCGAGTACGCCATCGTGACGTCGTTCTCGATTGTCAGCGAAGCCGCGCCGCAGGCACGCGGTCGGGCGCTTGCGGCGAACAATGCCTACGGCACTCTCGCCCGCGGCGCCGGCACGATCGCCAGCGGGTTTCTGTTCACCGGCTTCGGCATCGTCGGCCCGGCCGTGCTGTCGGGGGCGATGGCTGGCATCGCGCTCGTATTGCTCGTGGTCGGAGGGCGCGAGGCCGTCGATGCGCCAAAATGACACGGTGACGTCGCTTCCGATCATCGATCTCGCCCGGCCTGACAACGAAGTCGTCGACGCCGTCGCAGAAGCGGCGCGCGAGTTCGGCTTCTTCCAGGTCATCAACCATGGGATCGAGGCTGCACTCATCGCCGAGATGTGGTCCCAGACGCGGGCGTTCTTCGCGCAATCGACCGAGGTCAAGCGATCCCTGCTGCGCACCAAGGAGAACAGTCGCGGCTACTACGACCGCGAGTTGACCAAACGCAAGCGTGACCTCAAGCAGGTGTTCGACCTGGGCCACGTGCCGTACCCGGACTTGCCGGCCGACGATCCGACCAACTTCCACCGCGTCGACGGCATCAATCAATGGCCGACCGATCTGCCCGGTTTCCAGCCGACGATGCTGGCCTGGCTCGATGCGTGCGAGACCCTGAGCATGCGTCTCGTCGGCGTCTTCTCGCTCGCCCTCGGCGAACCGCGCGAAGTGCTGCAACGTCACTTCGCTCGTGCCGAGCACACAAGTGCCATGCGGCTGAACCACTATCCGCTCGGCGACGTGTTGTCCGAAGCCGAAGCTGCCGACGAGACCCCACTCGGTGACATGGCGCTGCACCACCACAGCGATGCCGGTGCGCTCACGGTGCTGATGCAAGACGACGTCGGTGGGTTACAGGTCGAGCACGCAGGGGAGTGGATCGACGTCGAGCCGATCGCCGGGGCGCTCGTCATCAATACCGGCGACATGATGCAGGTCTGGTCGAACGACCGCTTCGTGGCCGCACTGCATCGTGTTGCGCCTCGGGTCAGCCGGGAGCGCTACTCGATTCCGTACTTCTTCAACCCGTCGTATGACTGCGACTATGCGCCGTTACCGGGTTCGATCGCGCCCGGCGACGAAGCCCACTATCGGTCGATCAACTGGGGCGACTTCCGCCAAGGCCGCGCCGACGGCGACTTCGCCGACTACGGGACCGAGATCCAGATCAGCCAGTTCCGACTCGGCGAGTTGGCGTGAGGCCAAAGGTACTGAAATAGCTTGAAAAGCGTGATAAGGGCTCTTACGGCGCCGCCGTGCCTGCATTCGTCGACCGGCTTGGGAAGCGTGCCAGCATTGCTAGCATTGCCTGCATGGCCAGCCTGAGTATCCGACGGATTCCCGAAGACGTGATCGAGCGGCTGCGCGTGCAGGCCGCACAGAACGGTGTATCGATGGAAGAAGAGGCGCGCCGTCTGATCCGTGCCGGGGTTGCAGGGGCAGAGCCCATGGGCACCCTCGCTCGCGAGCTCTTTGGGCAAGACGGCGCCGACCTTGAGATCCCTGCCCGCGAAGTTGCTACGCCGGTCGACCTGTCTTGACTCTGCTCGACACGAACATCGTGAGCGAGATGATGCGCCCGCTGCCGGACCCGCACGTCATGGCTTGGCTCGATCAAGCCGAGCCTGGATCGCTATTCCTGTCGAGCATCACGGTGGCCGAGATTCTTGTCGGCATCGCACTGCTTCCAACCGGCTCGCGTCGGCAATCCCTGGCGCACGGATTTGCTGCGCTCCTCGAACGCGGATTCGCCGAACGGGTTCTTGGCTTTGGTCTGTCGAACGCGCCGGTCTATGCGCAGATCGTTGCCCATCGACGTGCCCTCGGTCGCCCGATCGCTCAGTTCGACGCGCAGATCGCAAGCATCGCACGAGCGCAGGGCATGCCCTTGGCTACTCGGAACACGGACGACTTCGACGAGTGCGAAATCGAGCTCGTCAACCCGTTCTTGGCGGGGTGATCCGTCGTCGCTAGTTCGCAGCGGACCCCAGGTAGGCGGCCTGCACCGTCGGATTGGCCTGGATCTCAGCGGGGGTGCCGACGGCGATGACGCGACCCTGATCCAACGCGTAGATCCGGTCGCTGATCCCGGTGATGAACCCCAAGTCGTGGTCGATCACGATCACGCCGGCGCCAACCGTGGCTGCCATGTGGCGGACCTGTTCGATCATGTCGAGT
>CALLPT010000179.1 GCA_938015575.1 uncultured Acidimicrobiales bacterium | reverse complement strand
AGCGGTCTGCACGAAACGCGCGCGGGTCGTCGAAGACCGATTCGTCGAAGTTCGCGCCGGCGTACCACATCACGACCTTGTCGCCGGCGGCCAATTCGGAGCCGCCGAGCTGGGTCGGCTGGGTGACGGTGCGGCGGAAGTAGAGGATCGCCGAGCTGTACCGGATGACCTCGTCGGCTACCGATCCCAGTAGGTCGGGGTTCTCACGGACGAGTTCGAACTGGTCCGGAAACTGGTCTAGGTGCATCGCCAGATGGGCCATCGACGAGCGAGTTGTCTCGTTGCCGGCGAAGATCATGAGCCGAAAGAAGTTGGTGAACTCGTCGTCGGTCAGGCGCTCACCGTCGACCTCGGCCTCGATCAGGCGGGTGACGAGATCATCGGCGGGCTCGCGCCGCCGCTTCTCTCCCAGCGCCCTTGCGTATTCGCTCATGGCGTGCGCGGCCGGTGAGTTGAACGGCAACAGGCGCAGTTCGGTCGTGTTGCCATAGGCCGTTGGCTCGAGCGGCTCGTTCGAGGTTCCCGCAACGAGGTAGTCGCTGAGCTCGATCATGAAATCGTGGTCGGCCTCGGGCACGCCCATCAGATCACAGATGACACCGATCGGGATCGGGGCCGCAACGGTCGACACCCAATCGCCGCCTCCGCCGGCGACGAGCTGGTCAAGACACGATGTCACCCTGGTACGAATGGCAGCCTCGTACGACTGCACGTGGCGCGGCGTGAACGCGGCGCTCACGAGACGTCGCAGGCGCGTATGCACCGGTGGATCGAGGTCGATCATCGACGCACGAGCGGGTCGTGCATCGGCGTCGATGTCGTAGATCTGAATATGGCCAGCTTCGGACGAGAAGACCTCGGTGTTGCGGCTGACCTCGACCAGTTCGCCGTGGCGAGTCACCGACCAGAACCCGCGGCCGTGTTCTTCGGAATCAGGTGTCCAGCTCAGTCCCGGCGTGGCTCGCATCTGCGCGAACGTCGCGTGCGGGATCCCGCGATCGAAGACCGAGGCGTCGTGCAGATCGACAGGCGCGAGCGGGGCGGACGCTGGGCTCGTCATCGGTGGACGGGCTCCATCCCAACCGACAACACGCCGTGCACGAAGTTCGACGGCGCTCGCACGGGCGCTTCGGTCATGCGCAGCCCCATGTTCCGCTCGGCCATTTCACCGAACAGCTCGTCGAGCTCGAGCCGGGCAAGCCACGCACCCAGGCAGAAGTGAGGTCCGCCACCGCCAAAGGAGAACTGCGGGTTAGGCGAGCGGCCGACGTCGAACGTGAATGGATTGTCGAAGACCCGTTCGTCTCGATTGGCGCTGGCGTACCACATGACGACCTTGTCGCCTTTCGCGATGGCGGTGCCAGCGAGCTCGGTGTCCTCGGTCGCGGTCCGTCTCATGTGTAAGACAGGCGACGACCAACGGAGAATCTCTTCGGACATCGTGTTGAGCTTGGCGTCTTGGTCCACCACGCGCCGGAGCTGATCCGGATGCTCGGCAAAGGCCATCGCGCCGTGAGTGATCGCGGTCCGGGTGGTCTCGTTGCCGGCGAACACGAGCAGCTGGAACATGTTCTTGAACTCATCGAGCGCGAGTTTTTCGCCGGCTGCTTCGGCCTGGACGAGCGCGGTCACGATGTCCTCACGTGGATCGTCCCTGCGAAGCTCGCGGAGCTTCATGCCGTATTCGAACAGCGCATGGCTGGCCGGGGAACCAAACGGAAGAAGGCGAAGCTCGGTCGTGTTGCCGAATGCATCGGGTGCCAACGACTGTTCGTCGCCGGTGCCTTCGACCAAGTAGTTCGACAACTCGACCAGGTAGTCGGCGTCTTCGACCGGCACGCCCAGGATCGTCAGGATCACTCGAATCGGCAGCGGTGCCGCAACCATCTCGACCCAGTCGCCGCCGCCCGCTGCCTTGAACTCGTCGAGCAGTTCGCGAGCGATAGTGCGGGTGAGTTCCTGCCAGGTGCGGATCGCTTTGGGCGTGAAGGCGCCAGCGACCAGGCGTCGCAGTCGCGTGTGGTCCGGATGGTCGGTATCGATCAGGCCGCGGCGGGCTTCGAGTGCATCGGCTTCGAGGTCCCAGAGGTTCGTGTGGCCGACGGCCGAGGAGAATCGATCGGCCGACTTCGACACGGTCTTGACGTCTTCGTGGCGGGTAACAGCCCAGAACCCACCCGACGTGCTCCGGCTGTCTTCGTAGGGATGCCACACGACGCCTGGCGTCGCCCGCAACTCAGCGAAGCGCTCGTGCGGAATCCCATCGAGATACAGCGACGGGGTGGTGACGTCTGGGGTTGCTATGGGTTCAAGTGTGGTCATGGCGTGCCACCAATTCGCAGAGTGGCCCGAGCGAAAGCGAAGCGGCGATTGCGAAGAACATTGCGAGGCAACTCAGCTGAACTCGAGGTAGCGCTCGCGCTCCCAGTCGTTCACGTCGTCGGGATCGGGATTGTTTTCGGCGCCGTGGGCGACCTCTGCTTTCGCGATCGAGAGGTAACTGGCCGAGAAGGTCTCGCCGAGTTCGGTGGCGAGTCCCGACCCTTCGTAGGCCTCGACCGCGCCGGCCAGGTCCGTCGGCAGCGGAGCGCAGTCACCGGGATTCGTGTACATGTCGCCCAGGCACATCGGTCCGGGATCGAGTTGGCGTTCCAGGCCGTCGGCGCCTGCGGCGAGGATGCCGGCGATGACCAGGTACGGGTTTGCGTCGGCGCCTGCAGAGCGGAATTCGACCCGGTTGCCTTGGCTGCCGGCTTCGGCGATGCAGCGGGCGAGCACGGTGCGGTTGTCGAGGCCCCAGTGCACGTGGGTCGGAGCGAACGTGTACGGACGGATGCGCCGCGGGCCGTTCACGGTCGGCGCGCCGAGAAAGGTCAGCGCCTGGGCGTGCTCGACGAGCCCGCCGAGCCAGTTACTCATCAACGGGTTCGGCGCACCATCGCTGTCGGCAAAGGCATTGGATCCGTCGGCGCGCAGGCTGGTGTGCACATGCATGCCCGACCCCGATTGTTCGGTCCATGGCTTCGGCATGAACGTTGCCCGCAGTCCGTGCTGTACGGCCACCTGCTTCACGATCGACTTGAACAGCGCAGTGTTGTCGGCACATGTCATGGCATCTGCGTAGCTGACGTTGATCTCGACCTGGCCGGGTCCGTATTCGGCATTGGAGGACTCGACCTCGAGGCCCGCCCCGATGAGGGCGGCGCGCATGTCGGCGAGCACGGCTTCGACTTCGAGCGCATCGGTGAGCGAGCTGTATTGGATGTGGTTCTGCACCGGTTCCCAGTCGGGGGTGCAGAGGTAGAACTCCATCTCGGTGGCGACGACTGGGTCGAGACCCTTGTCGGTGCACTTTGCGATCTGGGCGCCAAGCACGCTTCGAGGGGCAAGCGGATGCGGGTTGCCGTGTGCGTCTGTGGCGTCGGCGAAGACCAAGGCGTAGCCGGGACGGTGGGTGAGGATGCGCCCGGTGTCGACCCGGGGGTGCAGGTGGCAGTCGAGGTAGCCCGTGTCCATGTTGACGAATTCGTTGTCGGGCAGATCGTTGAGCATGTCGAACACGAACATGGCGTCGGCGATCGCGCAGCCATCGTTCACGGTGGTGGCGAAGAACCGTTCGACCGGCACGCGCTTGCCTCGCAGGTGACCTTGCGTGTCGGGGACCGCGACTTCCACCGTGTGGATGCCGTGCGCCTCGCAGCGTTCTTGGAACTGGTCAAGGGTCTGGCTCATTGCCGGCCTTTCTGTCGCATAGCGGCGTAACGGTGTCTGACACCTGTGACGGTGCGTCTGGCACACCGTCATCCGATGGGAAACTAGTTCGGTACCAAACCATTCGACAAGTGGTCGGTCCTGGAGCCACCACGAGACGCCGGGGTCGCACCTCAACCGTTCACTCCCGCACAGGCCGGTTGAAACGTTTCAGGTGCCACGCCAGCTGGTGGGGCTGCAAGGATGAGGGGATGACCGGCGACTACTACGACCTCGGCAGCTTCACCCGCCCCATCACGACGGATTCCGCCGACGCCCAACGATGGTTCGACTACGGCCTGAACTGGCTCTACGGCTTCAACCATCCCGAAGCCGTCAAATGCTTCCGCAAGGCGCTCGATGCCGACCCGAATTGCGCGATGGCACACTGGGGTGTCGCCATCGGGAAGGGCCCGAACTACAACGCCACCTGGGATGCCTTCGACGAGCGCACCCTGACCAAGAACCTTGGCTCCGCCTACGACGCGACCCAAGAAGCCCTCGGCCTGGTCGACGGCGTGACCCCCGTCGAAGCCGCGCTGATCGGTGCACTCCCGACCCGGTATCCCCAGCGCGACCCGCTCGATCCCGTCGACGGCCAGCACGAATGGAACCTGGCGTTTACTGCGGCGATGCGCACGATCGCCCACGAGTATCCCGACGACCTCGAAGTCCAAGCCATGTTCGTCGATGCGATCCTCAACGAGACACCGTGGAAGATGTGGGATGTCGCCTCGGGCGAACCAGCAGCCGACGCCAAAACCGTCGAGGCACGCGACCTGCTCGAGCGGCTCTTCTCTCAGCAGCCAGCGAGCTGGGATCACCCCGGGGTGCTGCACCAGTACGTGCATCTCATGGAGATGTCCCCGGTGCCCGAGGTCGCACTGCGACACGGCGACCGTCTGCGTGAGCTGCTGCCTGACTGCGGTCACCTCATCCATATGCCGACGCACATCGACGTGTTGTGCGGTCACTACCACGACGTCGTGCATTGGAACTCCAAGGCCGCCGAGGCCGATGTGCGCTGGCGCGAGCAAGAGGGGCTGTTCTCGGTCTGGACCTTGTACGCAACGCACAATCTCCACTTCGTCATTTATGGAGCGATGTTCGGTGGCCAGTACCAAGCAGCCATGCGGGCGGCCGCCGAACTCAAGGAATGGCTCCCCGAGGAATTCCTGCGGGTCGAATCGCCACCCTTTGCCGACTCGGCCGAGGTGTTCCACGCCATGGACGTGCACGTGCGGATCAGGTTCGGCAAATGGCAGGAGCTGATCGATCTCGAGTTGCCGCCCGACCCAGACTTGTGGTCGGCGACCACGGCGATCGCGCTCTACGGCAAGGCGCTAGCTCATTCCGCGCTCGGCAACATCGCCGAGGCCGAAGCGCACCGCGAGCTGTTCCACACCGCCGCCGCCAACGTGCCGGAGAGCCGTCGCATGCACAACAACACGGTCGTGCACCTGCTCGAGATCGCCAAGGCAATGGTCGACGGCGAGCTCGACTACCGACGCGGTAATCACGACGCCGCGTTCGATCACCTGCGCCAGGCGGTCGAGCTCGAAGACAATCTGGACTACGACGAGCCCTGGGGTTGGATGCAGCCGACTCGGCACGCTCTGGGCGCGCTTCTGCTCGAGCAGGGCCACGCGGCCGAAGCCGAAGCGGTCTATCGCGCCGATCTCGGCCTCGATGACACCCTCAGTCGGGCCACGCAACACCCCAACAACCTGTGGAGCCTCTTCGGTCTGCACGAGAGCCTGGTCGCCCAGGACCGGGGTGACGAAGCAGCCACAGTGCGGCTTCAGCTTGACCTGGCGATGGCTCGCGCCGACGTCCCGATCGCTGCGAGCTGTGCGTGTCACCAAGCTGCCATCGACGCACTCGCCACCGCGGAAGCCAGCGAAGGCTGCTGCGCATAACTTCCCGCCGCCCCCAACGAAACACTGGACAGCCTGGAGCAAGTGGGGTCGGACCTAAAACGAGACAGTGGGGTCGGACCTCAAACGTTCACCGAGGAGTCGTCATGAAAATCGCTGTCGTTGGTACCGGAGCGATGGGATCCATCTACGCCGGCCTGCTCGCCGATGCAGGCCACGAGGTCTGGGCCATCGATCGCTGGACCGAACATGTCGACGCGATCCAGACCAGCGGCCTGCGGGTCGAGGGCGCCAGCGGCGATCGAACCGTCGCGATCCCAGCGGCGACCGACGTCGCACAGGCGGGGGAGTGCGACCTCTACATCGTCGCCACCAAGGCCGATGGTGTCGGCTCGGCGGCACAGGCCATCGCGCCCCTGCTCGGCGATGGGTCGTTCGTGTTGACGATCCAAAACGGGCTGGGCGCATTCGAACGCATTGCCGAACATCTTCCCGAAGACCGGATCGTGCTCGGCGTGGCGCAGGGTTTCGGCGCCGCCATGGTCGGGCCCGGCCACGTGCATCATCCGGGCATGAAGCTCATCCGCCTCGGTGAACCCGCAGGCGGAGCGAGCGAACGGGTGGATGCGCTGGTCGAACTCTGGTCCAGCGCCGGTTTCGAGGTCGCCGGGTTTGACGACATCCAACAGCTGATCTGGGAGAAGTTCGTCTGCAATGTTGGGCTGAGCGGGCCATGCACGGTGACCGGTCTGACCGTGGGCGAGATGATGGACACGCCCGAGTACTGGGCCATCTCGCAAGGGTGCGCGGCCGAGGCGTTCGAAGTTGGCACGGCGACCGGTGTCCACTTCAGCTTCGACGACCCGCTGAGTTACCTGCGGGATTTCGCGGGCGGATTGCGTCCGGCGAAGCCATCGATGCTGCAGGATCACGAAGCTCGCCGGCGCTCTGAGATCGATGCCATCAACGGCCAGGTCAGCGAGCGTGGCCGGGCGCTCGGGATCGCAACGCCGAGCAACGACCTCGTCTCGGCCATCGTGCGAGCGCGCGAAACCAAGTTCTGAAAACCGTGCGGGCCTACTCGGCCGCGATGACCTGGTAGCCGGAGCGTCCGCCGTAGCCGGTTGCCTCGGGCTGGATGAACGCGGTGTCGCCCCACACGCGGTCATAGGCACCCGGCTCGATCGCTGCCGCTGGCACGGTGACCAGGTCATGCACCTGGTGGCCGTCGATGAACGGATCGCTCGCGGGATTGTCCATCGCGTTGTACGAGCAGTGGAGGAACGAGCGCTGGCGGTCAGAGGCGTTGGCGCCTGAGCCGTGCAGCATCGTTGACGAAAAGACGACCGCGTCGCCAGCGTTGAGCTCGACGTCGATGATCTTCCCGTCCGAGGCCAACGCTTCGACTACATCGGGGTCAGCGGCTCGCCCCGCCCCGACGGCGGGATGGTCGATCACACCGTGGCGGTGGCTTCCCTCGATCAGTCGAAGGCAACCATTGTCGCGATCGTGGTCATCGAGCGCGATGCCGATCGTGGTCATGGCCGGACGCGCGACGCCCTCTTCGACCCAGAACGCGAAGTCCTGATGCCAGTCCCACGTGCCAGCCGAACCGGGCGACTTCCACGACAGCTTCGAGTGCCAATGATGCACCGGCCCACCGATCGCAGCGGCCGCCAGGTTGACCAACGGCTCGCAACGGGGAAGGCGCCCGAGGAGATCGTCGCCGCACCAGGTCCAGCTGTTCAGCTGTTGGCGATTGCCCGCCGCGTCGATCACTACCAGCGCGCCACGACCAACGGCATCGAGCACCGGCGCGACAACCTCAACGGGGATTGCAGCACGGAGCACGACATAGCCGTCACGCCGGTACGAAGCCAACTGTTCGTCGTCGATCTCGAACATCGCACCAGTCTGGTCAAGAAAGCGGAGCTCGCGGCGAACGCGGGCTCACGGGTTGGGCAGCGTCGCGCTCCGTAGGTCGCCTGCGGTCGCCAACACGCGGCGCACATAGGAGCGCGAGTCGTTGTACCCGAGCAGGAAACTCGACGGCGTCGAACCACGGGTGTCGCTCAGGTGGCACAGGAACCGGGCTGCGGCCGCGGCGGCGTCATACAGATTGTGTGGATCGGAAATACCGTCGCCATTCCCGTCGGCCGCCCACCTCGACCAGGTCTCGGGCAGGAACTGCATCGGCCCTACGGCGCGGTCCCATTGGTCGTTGCCGTCGAGGCGTCCGGCGTCGGAGTCCGTGATGACGGCGAACCCGTTGCCGGATGCTTCCTGGGCTCGCGTGCCTCTGAGTTCGACCGATTCATCGGCCCAGCGATTGACGACTCGAGCTCGAGTCGAGTCCCACCATGATTGGATCAATGCTTCGAGCTGTTCGTCCGCACGCTCGGTGGCGCCACCGTCGAGCAGCGGGCCAAGGATCTGAGAAGAGACCTGACCTGATCGAGATACCGACGCTCCGCCGAGCCGGCCATGATTCGATTCGATGCGCCCGATGCCAGCGAGGAGGGCCCAGTCGACGGAGCACTCGGCGCCGGCGGCTCCTCTGATGTAGGCATCGACCGTGACCACGCTGAGTCCGTCGATCTCGGTCGGGCTGAGCATCCGGGCCGCATGAAGCGCCGGAATTTCTGACAACGCAGAGGCCGCAAGCCGATCGGCCCGCTCACGGGCTGGTCGCACCGCCGTTCGGCCACGTTCCACCAGCTGTTCGGCCTCACGCAGGTCCACCTTCAGCTGATCGAAGCCGACGAACGCGTTGACACCCGAGTTGGTGACGGCAGCCTCGGCGTCGTTCAGCACCTGGAGTTCCGCGTCGGCGCGCACACGGATGTCACGCAACAGGGCCTCGGCTTGTGCGAGCGGGTCGGCGGACGGGTCCTCCTCAGCGGCCTCGACATCGCTGCCCGCGATCTGCGCCAGCGCCGCGCCGATCACGATCAGCGTGTCCGACGCTGGTCCTCGCAGCCGGTCATCGGAAACCAGCGACTCGCGAACCGAGACGATTGCTGCGAGTACGTCGTCGACACCGGACTGGGCTGCATCAAGGCGCGCCAAGTCGCTGCGAACGCTCTCGGTCTGAGCTGCCCAGGTGTCGAGCGAGTTCAGAAAGGCCTGGCGCTTTGCGAGGTAGCCGCCATCGGTGACCGCCAGCAGTGACGCCTCGGGCGAAACCGGGCTGGCCTCGATCCACTCGTCGAGCAGGTCGTAGTCGGCGAGCGTCTCGATGAGTTCGATATCGCCATAGCGAGCCGGCTCCGAGGCTTCTTCGTCGGGATCCGAGCTGTCGTCCTGGGCGGCCGCGGTACCCGTGGGCAGCACGACAAGCAGCATCGACCAGGCAGTGATGAAAAGGAGAATGCGACGAACCACGGGCTATCCATCGGCCGCCGCATCCGAACTTTGACCTCGGCGAGCCACCGAGAGTGAAGCACGTGGTGACGACAAGTTGGGAGCACCTCGGTGGTCGAACGCGGCTGGGTTAGGGCCCCGAGTCGACGAGGATGCGGTTGAGCCACTGGTCGAGCCTGATGAGGAAGCGAGAGGCAGCTTCACCCGTCGCCGAACTCCGTCGGTGAACGCGGTTGGACAAGCGCGATCACACGGCGTCGCTCGCTGCAGTCGGTGCACGACGCCCCCGCCCGGCCCGCGGGACATCGCAGACCGGTTCGATCGGGAGCACGGGTGCCCCAAGAACCCGTGATGGAGATGCCAGATCGGACCAGTGTCGCAGCGCAGCGGGAGGCCGACCGGGAGTTACGCCACGTGCTGCGCCGCAGCCTCGAAATGGCGATGGCTGCTGTGCCGATGTCGAGCAGACTGAGCGGGTGCTCGTCCTCTTTGACCTCGACAATACGCTCGGCGATCGGGCCAATGCGATGCGCAGTTGGGCCGAGAGTTTCGCTGCTGCAGAGCGCCTGCCTACGGCGGAGGTCGATTGGATCTTGGAGATCGATCGAGACGGCTACCGCGACCGGTTCGAGGCATTCGCTCTGATTCGCGAGCGCTTTGAGTTGGACACGCCCGTGGATCAGCTGGTCGAGGCCTATCGGAGTGAGATCGTCGAGCTGACCGAGGAGGTGCCGGGCGCGACCGCCTGCTTGCGTGCGATCAAAGACATGGGCCATGGCCTGGCGATCGTCACCAACGGTTCCTCAGGTCAACAGCACGCCAAGATCGATCGGCTGGGCTTTCGTGACTTGGTCGATGCGGTTGCCGTCTCGGGCGATCTGTCGTTCGCGAAACCTGATCCTCGGATCTTCGAGGAGGCGTCGAGGGCGACAGGTCTGCCACTTGCTGGCGGCTGGATGATCGGCGATGCAGCCGTCAACGACTGTGTTGGAGCAGCTGCGCTGGGAATGGCGACCGCCTGGTTGGCGCGAGGCCGGACGTGGCCCGCAGAACACGAACCACCGACCGTCGTGCTGGATCAGCTATCCGAGCTGCTGCCGCTTCTTCGCAGGACTCCGTGATCCGTCACCGGCCCTGGCGCTTCAGTGGAAGTCGGCGGAGTTGCGCAGCATGTGGGCGGGGCCGTGAGCGCCGTCGAGCGAGGAGTTCTCGCCGTAGAGCGCTTCCTTTTGCCACCCCATGTTCTCGCGGTTCGCTCCGAGCGGCGCGAGCTCTGCGGCACGCTCCATCGCCCGATCCTGGAGGAGGTCGATGTCGACCGCTTCTTCGACGAAGCCGGCCTGTACCGCGGCAGGTCCTGTC
>CALLPT010000178.1 GCA_938015575.1 uncultured Acidimicrobiales bacterium | reverse complement strand
GGTGAGCTCCCGTGCTTTTGACAAACGCAACCGCCCCCTCGGCCTGGTGATCACGCCGGGCGCCAGCGCCGACCGTGACCACGCCACGTTGGTGGCGATCGAACAGGGCATCCCCGACCTAGCCGTCGAGCGCCTCACGCTCGGCACCACGAGCGTGCCGAGAGCGGTCGACAAGATCGTCGAGGCGGGCGCGGCGCTCGCCGACAAGCTCGGCGTCGGACCACACCGCATCGCCTACGGCGGACGCTCCTTCGGCGGTCGAGCCTGTTCGGTAGCGGTCGCCGAAGGCATGAAGGCATCGGCCCTCGTGCTGCTGTCCTATCCGCTGCATCCGCCTGGCAAACCCGAGAAGCTGCGGGTGGACCATTTCCCGAACATCGATGTGCCAACGCTCTTTCTCTCGGGGTCCAAGGACCCATTCGGTACGCCCGACGAGTTCGCTCAGCACGTCCCGGCGATCCCGGCGAACACAACCACCGAGTGGATCACCGGCAACCACTCACCCAAAGACAACGACACCGTCGTAGCAACCGTCAAGAACTGGCTCGGCTACTAACCCGTAACGGTGTCTGACACCTGTTACGGGAGGGCGTCGATGCGTGCTTTGTTCCAGCCGAGCTCGGTGAGAATCTCGGCGGTGTGCTCACCAGGCACTGGTGCGTGGTGACGTAGCTCGGTCGAGATCGTGTCGAACGAGATCGGATTCCGCACGCTGCGATACGGCCCGGCCACCGGATGCTCGACAGTCGGGATCAGGTCGACGGCCTGCAGATGCTCGTCGTCGAAGACATCGGCGATGTCGAGTACCGGGCTCGCGGGGATCGACAGCTCTTCGCACACCGCTATCCACTCGTCGACGGTCCGGCTCGGCGCGGCATCGACGATGAACTGGTAGAGGTCGACGGCGTTGGTGACGCGGGCGTGGTGGCTGGCGAAACGAGCGTCAACCGCCATCTCTGGGTGGCCGATCAGATCGAAGAAGTCCCGCCAGTTGGCGTCGCTGTAGGGCAGGATCGCCACCCAACCGTCCGCGCAGCGGTAGGGCTTGCGGTTCGGATTGAGCAGCCGGGTGTAGCCGATCTCGCCTCGGGGCGGCACGAGTGCTGCGCCCCGCAGATGCTCGACGAGCAGGAACGACACCATGGTCTCGAACATCGGCAATCGGATGGTCTGGCCCTCGCCCGTGTTGTGTCGGTGCAGCAATGCGGCCATGACCGCCTGGACGACAAACAGCGAACAGATCTTGTCGACGATCACCGACGGTACGTAGGCGGGCTCGCCCCCGATGCGAGCGTGGAGGGCGGCGAGACCGCTGATCGCCTGGATCGCGTCGTCGTAAGCGGCGCGGTCCGCGTACGGGCCGTCAGCGCCATAGCCATTGGCGACGCAATGGATGAGCGACGGGAACTTCGACCGAAGCGTGGTCGCGTCGAGTCCGAGCCGTTCGAGCGCCCCGACCCGCATGTTCGTGACGAGCACGTCAGCGGTCGCAATGAGATCAAAGGCCGCAGCCCGGCCCTCGTCGGACTTCAGGTCGAGCATGACGCTGCGCTTGTTGCGGTGGATGTCGAGCCCGATTGCGCCGATCCCGTCGGCCCCTCCGGACACATCCTGGGAGGTGCCGGGGGCGTCGATGCGGATCACATCTGCCCCATAGTCGCCAAGGATCCGAGCCGCCATTGGTCCCATCAACACGGTGGTGAGGTCGACGACGCGCACGCCGTCGAGCGCCCCGCTCGATGCGATGTCGGATTCCACGTTCACACCATCGGCGCGTAGACGTAGTGCTTGGTGATCTCGTCGAGTGTGGCCAACGTGTCGTCGTCGAGCGTGACGTCGACCGCGGCGACAGCATCGGCGAGTTGGTCGGGCCGGCTCGCTCCGACGATCGGTGCGGTCACCGCCGGTTGCGCGAGGACCCAGGCGTTGGCGAGCGTGACCATCGACATGCCCAAGTCGGCGGCGATCGGACGCAGCGCGTCGACCGTGTCGAACTGGGCATCTTGCCAGTAGCGCTCCTGATAACGAGCGGCCGCGCTGCCGATGGAGAATCGGGTGCCTTCGGTCGGTCCGGCTTCCTTGGAATGCTTGCCGGACAACAAGCCGCCGGCGATCGGGTTGTAGGGGATCACACCGATGCCGTCGAGCTCGCACAGCGGGAACAGTTCGCGCTCGTAGCTGCGGAACAACAGGCTGTAGCGAGGCTGCACCGAGTCGAAGCGGTGGTTCCCGCTCGCGGCCGCGATCCCATTGGCGCGTGCGACTTGCCAGGCGTCGTAATTCGAGCAACCGACGTAGCGGACTTTGCCGAGACGCACGAGATCGTCGAGTGCGCCCATGCTTTCCTCGGCCGGCGTGCGCGGGTCGTAGCCGTGCAGTTGGTACAGATCGATGGCGTCGACCTGCAGGCGACGCAACGACGCGTCGATCGCTTCCATGATGTGCTTACGGCTCGCACCCCGCTGCCACGGGTGTGGTCCCATCGGTGCGACGCACTTGCTGGCCAACACGATGCTGTCGCGGTTGCCCCGGGCCTTCATCCACCTGCCGATGATCTCTTCGGTCAGGCCCGCGGTGTCGAGGCCGCCGGCGTTGGGATACATGTCGGCGGTGTCGAAGAACGTGATGCCAGCCTCGAAGGCGGTGTCCATGATCGCGAACGACTGCTCTTCGTCGCATTGCACGCCAAAGGTCATCGTGCCGAGACACAGTCGAGAGACGGGGAGGCCGGTTCGACCCAATGAGGTGTGGCGCATGGGCCGACCCTATTCTCGCTTGCGGAACCGAACCCAGATTCGCCGAACTCTGGCAGTCGCCGCACCGACGAACACCAGGAGCACCCATGTCCGCCGCTTCATCCTCTGAGAGCTGGATCATCGACGCTTGCCGAACTCCGCGAGGGATCGGCAAGGTCGGCAAGGGCTCGCTGGCTGACATGCACCCGCAGCGGCTCGCGTCGACACCGCTCAAGGCCATTGCCGAACGCAACGGGCTCGATACCAAAGAGGTCGACGATGTCATCTGGGGCACCTCGACCCAGTCGGGCACCCAGGGCGGCGACATCGCTCGCATGGCGCTGCTCGACGCGGGCTGGGACACCACGGCCAGCGGCGTGACCCTCGACCGTTTCTGCGGAAGCGGCATCACCGCCACGAACTTCGCCGCGGCAGTCACGGCCTCGGGCATGGAGGACCTGGTCGTCGCTGGCGGCACCGAGATGATGTCGCAGACGCCGACGCAGAACTTCAACCCGTCGGGCGCCATGCACCGCGGGAACCTGCATCTCGACGAGCTGCATCCGCAGGCACACCAAGGCGTGTGCGCTGATGCCATCGCCACGCTCGAAGGCATCAGCCGCCAAGCGCTCGACGAGCTGTCGTGTGAATCGCAGCGCCGGGCCGAGATCGCAATCCAAGAGGGCCGCTTCGACAAGTCGCTTGTGCCGGTGTTCGACGACGACGGCAATGTGCTGCTCGACCGAGAGGAGTACCCACGTCCGACGACGACGATGGAAGGCCTGGCCAACCTGAAGCCTGCGTTCGCCGCATGGCTCGATGCGCCCATGGGCGGCGTCGAAGGTGCGCCGACCTATGGCGACCAGATTCGCAAGCGCTATCCCGGACTCGACATCGAGCCGGTGCACCATGCGGGCAGCTCCTCGGGCGTCGTCGACGGGGCCGCCGCACTGCTCTTGGCAAACAGCGGCTACGCGCAGGCCAACGGTCTGACGCCACGAGCCCGAGTCGTAGCGATGGCGAACATGGGCGACGACCCGACCCTCATGCTCAATGCGCCGGTGCCTGCGGCCAAGAAGGCGCTCGAAAAGGCTGGCCTGACCAAGGACGACATCGACCTCTGGGAGATCAACGAAGCGTTCGCTGTGGTCAGCGAGAAGTTCCAGCGAGATCTCGACCTGGACCGCAGCAAGGTGAACGTGAACGGCGCCGCGATCGCGCTCGGTCACCCCATCGGTGCGACCGGTGCGGTGCTGATCGGCACGATCCTCGATGAGCTCGAACGCAGCGACAAACAGTTCGGCCTCGTCACGATGTGCGCCGCCGGCGGTATGGCGCCAGCGATCATCATCGAACGACTCTGAGCATTCGGGCGCCTCAGCGGTTCGCGATGGCGTGACGGCGCCGTGACCTGGACCTGCTCGCCCTTCACTTCGTTCGACGACGTCGCGAGAGACCACACAAGGTGCAGCCTGTACTGAGCAGCAGCAGGCCAAAGTAGGCCAGCAGCGGGCTGTTCGTTCCGGTGAACGCCAGGCTGTCCGAGACGCTTTCGATGCCGGGCGCATCACCGTCTGTCAAAAGCTCTGGCGCTGGGGTATCGCTTGGTGCGTCACTGTCAGACGCCGGCTGGCCGAATCTGATCGGATAGGGAACGGGTCGCTCGGCAGACGTCGGCGGGCCGATCACGCCCACCGGCAGTACCTCGATGGCGGCGAAGCTGGCTCGCGTCCGGCCCTGAGCGTCGGTCGCATACACGGCGAGGGTGTGATCGCCGAGCGGGAAGTCAGCGGGCACGGTGAAGCGGATCTCCCACGAACCATCCGCGTCGGAAATGGTCTCGCCCACCACAAGTGGGTCGCTGAACAGCGTCGCCTCGACCCGTGAGCCTGGCTCCGTCCCTTCGCCGGTCAATCGCATGTCGGTGTCCTGGCTGGTTTGGGTCTTGCCGTCGTCGCCGATCGGGGTGGTCGCCAGCCCGATCACGTCGACGGTCATGCTCCATCCCAGGTCGATGATCTCGCCGATCTCGACCGGGAAGGTGCGGGTCACCGGCGCGGACTCGTAGATGTTCGATGCGGTGCAGGTGGCGACGAACGTCGTCGGCTCGGCGACGAGGAAACCCCCCGCGGGGTCGCAATTGACCTCGGCGTTTGTGACGTCGAACGGCGGGTAGAAGAACCGCGCACCGGCGCCGGAGCGAGCCAGGTCGTCCATGTTCACGTACACGTCGTTTGGCTGCTCGAACGTGATCGTAGGCAGGTCACGGATGACGACGATGTTGAACTCCAAGACGTCGGTCTGGGTAAAGGTCCTGGTGATCGTCTCGGGCAACCCGGATATGCCGAAGACCTCGGTGGTGTCGATGAACTCCTTGCTGGCCCCGCAGCGAACGGCGTGCGTGCCTTCGCCGAGCGAGCGGGTGAATCGGCCGTCGACGGTGGATGACTCGGTTGCTATCACGCCGTTGACCCGGCAGTAGTCGACCTCGGCCCCCGACACCACGTCGACGTCGAACGTGATGCTTGTCGTGCCACCGGGCACGAAGGTGCGGGCAGAGGTTCGGGTTTCTGCGGAACTTTCGAAGAGCGCGAAGAGACTGATGTCGGAGCCGCCGTCGGAGCGCACATAGCTGTTGCCGATCCGAACTTCCAGCACGCCGTCGCTGAGCGTGCGTACAGATGCGGTCCCGTTCACTGGTCCGACAAGGGTCACCATGGTGAGCTCCGCGGTTCCGGCGACAGCGCCGAGGCCGAACCGGACGTTGTCAAGCGCCACAGTGCCGCTCAGAGTCGGAAATCCCTCGAGGCTCGCGTCGGCGTCGACGGTCACGAAGAATGCGCCGTCCGCTGTCCGCTCGACGCCGAAACTTGTGGTGCCAAAGGCGAAGACGCCGAATTCGAATTGTCTGGTGAACTCGCCGCTGAAACTGCCGTCGCCGCCATCGACCACGCCGATGGCCAGGCCCGGTCCGGGCAGGTCGGCGAGATCGAACACGAACTCGTTGTTCGGGCCGAGATGCAGGGTTCCCGCAAGGTCGGCATCGATCGATCCCGCGCCGGTGCGCTGAACGAGCAGGCGGGGTTCCTCGATCCATGCCAGGTCGCC
>CALLPT010000177.1 GCA_938015575.1 uncultured Acidimicrobiales bacterium | reverse complement strand
TTGATCCGGTGCGGGCGCCCGCGCCGGCCTGACGTCATGCCAACCAGTACCGTGCGGCTCTGATGAGCACGGAACCATTCAGCTCGCAGGAAGTCGAGTCCGCCCCATGTTGACCGGCATTGTGCTCGGCGCCGGTGGCGCGTTTGGCTGGGCCTGGCACCTGGGCGTGATGCGCGCCATCCACCATGCGCATGACCTCGAGATCCGAGACGCCCGCGTTGTCGTCGGAACCTCGGCCGGTGCAGCGATGGCGGTATCGCTGTCTTCGGGGGCGACGGTCGAGGAGATTCTCGAAGTCATCGTGACACCTCCCGACGAAGAAACCATGCGAGAAATGCAGCGCCTGCGGGGCGAACTACGCAGCGTGCGTCGATGGCTGCGGCCAATGGCGCCCGGGCTGCTGATCCGGCCCGGACCGATGGCGGGCGTTCGTGCGCTGATTGGGCTGTTGCCGGCCGGGCCGTTTCCGACCCGACCACTGCGGCGATTTCCCGCCCCGCAGCGCTGGCCACAGAATCTGGTCGTGACTGCCGTGAGCCTCGAGGACGGTCGCCGTGTTGCCTGGGACCACGCCCATGGCCTTGACTTGCACGACGCAATGGAGGCCTCGGCCGCAGTCCCGGCAATGTTCGCCCCTCGCCCGATCGGAGCGGAACGTTTCGTCGACGGGGCCGTGGCGTCGGCCACCAATGCTGACCTGCTCGTTGGTCGAGGTCTGCGCCGGGCGATCATCTCGTCGACCATGACGCAACCCGGACGTGGCCTCGTGCGGCTGCGGAGTCGCCGCCAACTCGATGACGAAGTAGCGCAGCTGCGCTCCGACGGCGTCGACGTGGTCGTGGTTGAGCCCACGAGCGACGTCGTCGCATTGGCCAAGGGGTACCCGAGGACGAACCGCGAGATCGGCCCTCAGGTCGTGGCGCGAGCCGAGCAGATCGCCCTCGAAGCGCTGCTGCGCTAACGGTCAGTACACCCGGCGGGCGATCTCGAGCAGCTCCACCAGCTCATCGACCTTGTCGGCATTGATCTTGTCGGCAACGCGCCCGGCCTCGACGTGGATGTTCGACAGGTTGACGTCGTCGGCGTAGGGATTGTCTCGCATGACCTCGCCGAACGCCGTAACCACCGTGGCGAGTTGGAAGTCCACCGATGTGTCAGCCCAGTTCTGTTCAATGTCGCGGAGGTCGATGTCTTCGTCGATCTCGATGACCTCACGAGTCTGAGGGTCTTCCCAGCGCAGGAACACTTCGCCGATGTCGCCCCGATCGTCGAGCGTCACGCCTCGACGCAGCGTTACCTCGTACATCGCCGTCACCTGGTGGCCGGCGCCGAGCTCACCCGCATCGACGGCATCGTTACGGAAGTCGCTGTCGCGTACGCCCCGGTTCTCGAAACCAATCAGGCGGTACTCGTCGACAACATCGGGATCGAACTCGACCTGGATCTTGGCGTCGATCGCGGCGGTCACGAGCGTCGAGGTCAGTTCGTCTTCGAACAGCCGCTCGGCCTCGTCAGCCGAATCGACATAGGCGTAGAACCCGTCACCATTGTCGGCGAGCTGCTCCATCATCGTGTCGTTGAAGTTGCCCATGCCATAGCCGACGGTCACGAGCTGGATGCCTTCGTCGGCATAGCCCCGGATGTAGCGGCTGAGCTCGCGCTCGTCGGTGATGCCGGCGTTGGCGACACCGTCGCTGGCGATGATCACTCGGTTGATGCCGTCGGAACGGAACGCCTCGGCGGCGAGCTGGTAACCCTCACGCAGGCCGGACTCGAGGTTCGTCGAGCCGCCGGGACGCAGGCTGTCGATCGCGTCGTGGATGCGGCCCTCGTTGCGGACCTCGGTCGGCTCGAGCAGGACACCCGAGTCGTTCGAGTAGACGACGATGGCAACCCGGTCGTCATCGTCGAGCTCATCGACGAGCGTGTGCAGCGACTCGCGGACCAGGCCCAGTCGGTCATCACGATCCATCGAGCCACTCGTGTCGACGATGAAGGTCAGCGATACCGGCGGACGTTCGTTGTCGGCGACGACCTCGGCCTGCACCCCGACTCGCACCAGAATGTTCTCGTCGTCGAAGGGCGACGGGCCGCCGTCGACGGTGACCTCGAGGCCACGGCGAGGCACGTCGTAGTCATAGTCGAACCAGTTGATGAACTCTTCCACCCGTACGGCTTCGGGCGGTGGCATGACTCCCTCGTTCAACCAGCGGCGTACGACCGTGTAGCTCCCGGTGTCGACGTCGAGGGCAAAGGTCGAGAAAGGATCCTGGTCGGCGTCGATGAAGCGGCGATAGCCGTAGTCGGTGAACCGATTGTCCTCGAGTCGGTCCGGGGTTGGTTCGGGTCGGATCGGTTCGATCTCGGGATCGACGAACAGGCCCTCGGCATCGCCGTCGTCTTCGGGAGCCTCGGCATCGGTCGCCGCTTCGCTGTCGAGGCCACCTTGGGACACCGATGTGGGCTGGGGGGCAAACGAGGAGGAGGCCTCGTCGTCGTCCATGGCCTCTTCTTCGTCCATCGCCTCGCCGGCACGGTCCTCGACCGCGCCGGCCTCTTCGGCTATGGCATCTTCTTCGTCCATCGCATCATCGGACTCGAACGCGAGCGGCGGCGTCGTTGGCATCACGGCCGCGGCGGAGTCCTCGACTGCGTCTTCGGCCGCGTCGGCTGCGTCAGAGGCTGCGTCGGTCACGCTGTCGGCGCGGTCCTCGCCGGCACCGCCGCAGGCCGTGGCAAGGAGCGCGAGCGCCAACAGAGCAATGAGCAGTTGGCGCAGGCGGCTGGATTGGGAGGCAGAGGTGTGCGTCATGGTGGTTGAGACGTGTTCGAACCGGGGGTTGGTTCCCGGAGTCGAGATTTTTCTCGCAGCTGGCGCAGAAGGGCAGGGCCAGATTCGGCCGGCCCAGGCCATCTGTCCCATATCCGCAGGGACTACTCCAAACGGACCCCTGGACGCCGACGGAGTCCTTGACATGATGCTCCTCACCGCCACCACCGAACAAGCTTCGGCCAGCTCGGACCCCCTTGGGGTTCTCATGCTCGCCATGTTGCTCGTGGTCATTGGTGGCCTGCTTGCACTCGGCGTCAGCCAGCGCCGCAGCGACGAGCACCAACTAGATCTCGAGTGGATACCACTCGATGAGTGAGCCGGGGACACGGCTCGCGCGCTGATCCATCAGCGCACAACACAACCAAATACCAGCGCCACAGCGGGACCCTCATTCGTGAGGGTCCCGTCGCCGCCGTTCGCTTCGCTTACTAACCGAGTCTCGGCTGGCGCCGACTGGCTGGTTATGCGTTGCGAAGCGGCGTCATGACCTGTTCGACGAAACGGGGGACGTGCTCGGCGGTCGGCGGATGGCCGAAGTCCATCACGAAGTAATTGGCGCCCAGCTCGACCCAAACCGACAGTTCTTCGAGCAGCTGCTCGGCGGCTGCATCGTCTTCGGGCAGCGAGCGCTCGAGCGTCGTCGACACATCGATCTGATGCGGATCGCGTCCGGCGTCGGTCGCCGAGGTCATCACGATGTCGAGCTTTCGACGCCAGATGTCCTTCCAGTCGCCCTCGCCTCGGGCGAAGCCGTTCCAGATGTCGGCGTGGCGGCCCGCAAGCGGCAGGCCGATCTTCTCGCCGCTTGCCCCGATGCAGATCGGCGGCACCACGCTCGGCAGGGGCGGGGCCGAGGCGCCGTCGATCGAGTAGTGCTCGCCTGAGAACGATGGCTCGTCTTCGGTCCACATGAGCTTGCAGATCTGCAGCATCTCGTCGAGTTGGGCAAAACGAACCGACGGCTTGGGGAAGTCGTAGCCGTAGGCCTCGTACTCGTCGCCACGCCAGCCAGCCCCGATGCCCAGGATGAAACGGTTGTCCGAAAGCACCTGCAGCGTTGCCGCCATCTTGGCCGTGAGGGCCGGCGGTCGGTACCCGACACCGAGCACGTGATGGCAGAGCATCACGTCAGGGAACTTCGCGGCCATCCAGGTCAGCGTCGTCCAGGCCTCGAGGAATGGGTCGGTCTTGGCATCGAAGCCATAGAAGTGGTCGGCGATCCACAGCGAATCGAAGTGGGGGAGCGCCTGCGGAAGCACGTTGCGCTCTTGGTACATCACGATCGGCTGATGATCGCTCCAACGGTTACCGATGACCGGTGACAGCCATCCGAACTTGAGATCCTTGGTCACGACGAGACCGTAGTGGTGCGTCAGCGGTGCGCGGGTACTTGCTCGGTCAAGTCCACGAGCTCGCGCAGGGCCTGGCGCTCCCGAAGATGCAAACCGACGAAGATGCCGGCGATGGCGACGAGCCCGAGCAGCGCGCCCGACGACACCATGACCAGCGCAGGTGCTGGGCAGGTGCCGGCGATTGCCCAACCGAGTCCGAAGATTGCGCCGCCCTTGAAATGGCGAGCTTCGGGCAGCGACCGGGACAGGGCGAGTCGTCCGCCGAGCGGTGTCTCGACCCCGCGACGCTCAAGCCACCAGAGCATCGGAGCTGATACGGCGATGGCCGAGCCCATAAACCAGGCGATGTAGAGGTCGTCGAGTCGAAGGAAGTTGTGAATCGAGTCGAACTCGTGCAGGTTGGCGCCGGCCAGGATTCCGCCAAACAGAAGCCCGCTGACGAGCCCGATCATGTTCATGCGGCGATGCTTCTTCGTACCCTCTGGCGCGATCACAGCGGGGTCACGATCTGCAACACGGCGGTCGTTGCAATGGCGGTCGCCATGAAGGTCGCGGTGACCGCGACGCTTGCTCGTGAGCGTTGAGCGGTGCCGCACAGGCCGTGGCCCGACGTGCACCCTCCGGCCAAGCCAGCCCCGTACCCAAGCAGGATTGCTCCGGCGAAGACCATCGGCACCACGATCCCGAGGGGGAAGGCGTCTCGCAGCGCGTCGTAGCCGGTGCGAAGCTCACGGCCGGAGCGGAGCACCTGCGTGACGAGGAAACCGCCGGCAAACATGCCGACGAAATACCAGACTCGCCACATGGCGACGCCATCGCGGCGGCGCAGGAAACCGCTGGTTTGTACGTAGGCGCCGCTCGCGCCGAGGGGCTGATTCGCGACGACGAACAGCACGACGATCAGGACACCGAGCGCGGGTCCGGCGATCCACCACGGGAGTCGATCGGGGAACAGGTCGATCATGATGCAACTATGCCTTTGTATGTGTTGGATATGACAGAGGAGCCGAGCTGTCATCGTCGCCCGGTCGCTCAGCGCGGTCCCGCCGGGCAGTGCGGTTCCAGACGACGGATACGACCACGATGGCGACGAGTCCGACCTTGACCCCGAAGACGGCAGTGGCGAGCAAGCTCACGGCGAACGGCAGCCAGGTGGCGCCCCGCAAGTGGGCCACCCCGCCATCGATGTCGATCATGCCGACGACGGCGACGACGATGATGGCGCCCAGGGCTGCCTTTGGTAGCGAGGAAAGCAACGGCGTGAAGAACGCAGTAGTCACGAGCACGCCGATGGCCGTGATGGCCCCGGCGAGTCGGGTCTGGGCTCCGGCCGAGGCGTTCACGGCCGTGCGTGAGAGGCCACCCGTCACCGGGTAACCGCCGACGAGGCCCGCCGCCAGGTTGGCTGCGCCGAGGGCGGCGAGCTCTCGGTTGGGTGTGAGTTCGTCGCCAGGGCGTGCATAGCGTCCGATCACGGCGAACGACTCGAGGGAGCCGATGAGTGTGATCATCACCGCGGTCGGCGCCAGGTCGATGGCGAGCGCCAGGTCGAATCCCGACCAGCGCGGCGTCGGTAGCGCTCGGGGGATCTCGCCGACGCTGGCCCAAAGCTCGGAGCCGAGCACCGCGGAGAGCCCCGTCGCAACCAAGACCAGCAAGAGCGCTCCAGGAAGACGTGTGCGTCGTAGTGCGATGAGCGCGGCGATCGAAGCAATGGAGAGTGCGGCGGTGGCTCCGTCGACATCGGCGATCGCCTGGGGGATGTTGGTCAAGTGAGCACCCACGGTGCTCGCCCGGTCGAGCGAAGTTCCGGTCAGGTTGGCCAGCTGAGCGAAGCCGATCAGAAGTGCTGCGGCGCTCGTGAACCCGCTCATTGCGCCCGGTGCGATCTGATTGGCGAGGCGACCGAGGCCAACTACGGCGACGACGCCGTGGATCGCGGCGACCAGGATGGCGAGCATGCCGGCCGCAGCGATGAGATCTTCGGCACCGCTGTCGGCCAGCCCAGTAGCGGTGAGCAGAGACACGAGGGCGACGGGCCCGACCGCTAGGTGGGCAGACCTTCCGAGCGCGGCGTAGGCGAGAAGGGGGATGGTTGCGGCGGCCAGGCCGACCTGCGGGGGAAGCCCGGCGAGCAACGCATAGGCAATGGCCTGAGGGACCAGTAGCGCAGCAACCGTCACGCCCGCCTGCATGTCAGCGCCGAGCGTTGGAGGGGCGGCGAAGTTCATACATACAAATGTACGTACAATTAGCAGGAAAAGCAACCGCCAGTGGCAACACCGACGGTGTGGTCAGTCGACGGGAGTGGCAGCGAGCTCGCTCGCCAAGGCGATCAGTTCGCCCGATTGCACAGGCTTGGTCAAGTAGCCCGACACTTGTGATGCTCGTTCGTCATCGAGCTCGTCTTCTTCGCCCACACCGGTGATCAGCACGAACGGCGGGCATGGGGTCACCACCGCATCGCGATGGATCTCTTCGAGCAGGTCGAGGCCCGATGCTCCGGGCATGTTGTAGTCGCACACGATGAGCTGCACGTCGTTACCGTTGGCCTCGAGTACCTCGCGAGCCTCTTCGGCGCTCTCGGCTCCGATAACGGTGTGGTCGCCGCTACGCAAAATGTGTTCAGCGACAAGCCGGCTGACCGGATCGTCGTCGACGACCAGGACTACCACGTCGCGACGAGATCCTCGGCCGAGTCCGCCATGCGGAACACCTGGTCGAAGCGGGTGAGCTGGAACACGCGAGCTGCGTCGGGGTTCTGGGCTGCAACGACGCGAAGATCGCCCCCGGCACCACGGCAATCCTTCATCCCCTTGGCGAGCGCGGCAAGGCCGGCACTGTCGACGAAGTCCGCGCGGCTGAGGTCGACGATCAGACGGACAACGCCGCTTTCGATCGTCTCGTCAATCTCCTCGCGCAGGTCAACTGCACGCATTGCGTCGAGGCGACCATCGATCGTGATCGTGTTGATTCGAATGTCGAAGGACGACGTTGGGAGGCTCATAGTGACTCCTATCGGTTGGAATGACGGGGGTTTGAGGGTTTTCGAGACGGTTCGCTCAGCCACCGAAGACGAGCGTCCAGTAGTTGGCGTCGTCGCGGCGTGCGTAGTCGATGGAAGTAGCGAGCTGTTCGACGATGAAGAGGCCATAGCCACGGATGGTCGGCTCGTCGCCGACCACGGGCTTGTCCGCCGAGTCGTACGCGATGCCGCGGTCGACGAAGTTGACAACCAGGGCCTTGTCGTCGTTGCAATGCATGGTGATGTCGAAGGTCGCGCCGGCGCGGGTCTCGTCGTCAAAGGCGTGGTCGACGATGTTCACAGCCAGCTCGTGCACGGCGAGCTCGAACTCGCTCACCCGGCCGGCGAGGTGATCGGCGCCGATCGCCTGCACCTGTTCCTCGAGCCACGGCCCAATCGCGCGCATCGACTCATAGTCGGCCTTGAGCGTGAGCAGCGCGGTCGTCATCATGAGAAGTGCAGCACCATGAGCGTGCGGTCGTCGGACTGTTCGCAGTCGATGCCGTGTGCGGCGAGTTCGTTCAGCAGGAACGTACCTACTTCGGGTGCACTGCCGACCGCATGGGCGATCGTGTCATCGAAGCGATCTTCGCCGTACATCTCGCCGGCGAGATTGTCCTGTTCGGTGAAGCCGTCCGTGGCGAGCACCAAGAGATCGTCCTGTTCCACCTGGATCACGGTCTCGATCGTAGGGATGCCCTCGATTACCCCGACCGGAGGTGCCGTCGCGTCGATGCGTCTGCACTTGGCGTTGCGGCGATACACGATCGGGCTGTGGCCGCTGTTCGCAATGCAGAGGGTCCGTGTGTGCGGATCGAAGCTGCCAACGGCGAGCGTCACGAACATGCCCGACTCGGAGAGTCGATGGTGGACCCAGCGCCCAACTGCGGCGATGACTTCTTCGGGGCCATCGGTGTGGTGCTGGCGGAAGCCGGCGTCGAGAGCGCTCGTAATCGTCGACATCTGTACCGCGGCTGGCAAGCCTTTGCCGGAAACGTCGCCCAGCGCGAACCACAGCTTGCCGTCGATCTCGCGCCACGCGTACAGGTCACCACCGGTTGTGCGAGCTGGCACCAAGTTGGCGAAGCAGCTCAACCCGTCGATCTGCGGTATGCGCTCCGGATCCGGAAGTGCGGCTGCGGTGATACGAGCTGCGGTCGCATGCTCCTTTGCCATCATTGCCTGGTCCATCGCCGCACGGTGCATCCGCGCGGTCGTGATCGCGTTGCTCATCAGCTTGGCGACGGCACTGAGCAATTTGGTGTCGCCGGTGTTGAACCGGGACCCGCGGCGCTTGAACGTGATGTCAACGTCGCCCTGCTCAGGGATGGCATGGGTAGAGGTCCACGATCCCTTGGCATCGTCGACGTCCGAGCCCCATTCGTAATCGGCCGCCCCGTTGACCGTCACGCGGTCGAGTTTGAGAATCGGGGCAGCGCGATCGACGATCGCCGTGATCAGGACGTCGTTGTCCAGCGATCCGGGCGCTTCGTCGGTGATCAAGGCGAGCAGACCGAGGAGTCGGTCGTTCGCGTCGATCAGTGCTGAAGTCAGTGAGTCGACGGCCGCTCCGGGCCGTCCGACTTCGGTCGATACCGCCATCAGGATGCTTGGACGCTTGCGTCCTGAATCGTGAACGCTGCGTCGAGGCGGGTGAGTTCGAAGATGACCCGGACCGGGTCGGACGGCGAGACGATGACGAGCTCGCCTCCGCTCTGGCGGCAGTGTTTCATCGCCCGGACCAATTCGGCGAGTCCTGATGAGTCGATGAAGATGACATCGCTCAGGTCGACCGACAAGCTGTTGGCGCCGTGCGCCAGTAGCTCGTCACAAGCGGCGCGGAACTTTTCGGTCTCGAATGCATCGAATCGACCGTCGAGTACCAGCGCTGGCTGTTCGGTTGTGGGTGCTTCGGTTACGAGTCGCATTGGATTCCTCGATTGGGTGGTCGGGTCAGGGGCTGAGGCGGAAGGGGCTTACGAGGCCAGCGCCGCAGTGCTCGACGCTGGCTTGGGCCACTCGTGGTTTGCGCTGGCATAGCGGCCGCGCAGGTCGTTCCACTTGATGTGGGCCATGTCTCGAAGGAACTCGACGGCGACCTTGGTCGCGTCGACCGTCGATCCCGGCGCATCGATCCATTCGACCGGAACCTCGGCCACGGTCAGATCGAATCGGTTTTGTGCGAGGTACAGGATCTCGAGGTCGAACGAGAACTGGTCGACGATCTGGTGCGTGAACAACATCTCGGCTGCCTCGGCGGTGAACATCTTGAAGCCGCATTGGGTGTCTGCGAATGGCACGCCGAACCCATAGCGAACGAGCAAGTTCAAGCCCTTGCTAAAGATCTTGCGGACCAGAGACTTGTTGGTGACCTCGGCGCCTTCGGCCGCTCGGGATCCAATCGCGACGTCGTGGCCGGATTCGATCGCACTGAGGAGATCGGCGAACTGCTCAATGGGCGTGCTTTGGTCGGCATCGGCAAAGAGAAGGACATCGCCTTCGGCGGCGAACATGCCGCGGCGGACAGCACTGCCCTTGCCACCGTTCTGCTGGGCGACGAGCACCTTGAGATTTGCCAGCCCAAGGCCTTGCAGCAGCTCGACGGTCTCATCGGTCGAACCGTCATCGGCGACGATGAGCTCCCATGGTTCTCCGAGAGAACTCATGTGTACGGCAATGGCGCCGATCGTCGGCAAGATGCGTTCCGACTCGTTATAGGCCGGGATGACAACCGAGTACTTCGGCCTCTCCGTGAGGGGTGTGTCTGCCCAGGCGCGGTACGCGGGAAGATCGCTGGAGATCATGATGGTGCTGCTCCTCGAACGAGTGGGGCAAGACGGAGCGTGCGTGCTCCATGGCTGGCGAAGATGGCGGCGAACAGAATGAACATCGCGATGACCTGCGCTCGGATGAGATCGTCAATGGTGCGATCGGCCAGCAGCAGCAGGGTGGTTTGCACCGCGCCGCCCGCAAGCATGATGAGCGCCTCTCGCAGGTGGCCGAGCGCCAGGTAGTGCGAGACGATGAGGTTTGCCATCGCAAAGACGGCAGTAGCGAGCGCATACAACGCGAGCTGGTTCGAGACCCCGGCGTATTCCTCGCCAAACACTCGACCGAGCACGGTGCCGCCAAGCAGGCGCGCCCCGATGACGGCGCATACGCCGAGCACGGCGACGGCGGCGAGGCCGGCATAGAGCAATCCATTCGATTCTTCGCCCGCTTCGTCTCGTTGGGCTGCCGCAGGGAAGATCGTTGTTGCCACCGACCAGGAGAGGAAGAACACGGCTCGACCGACGAGCGCGACCGCGGCGTAGATGCCTGCTTCAGTCGGCTCAAGGCCCTGTTTCGAGATGAGCACGTCGCCGTTGTTGATGATGATCTGCCCGAGCAGGAGCACACCGACCGGGCCGGCATAGGCGAGCACTTCGCGGCTGATGGGGGCCCGGACCTTGTCGTCGCCGGACCAATCGAGCGCCATCTTCACCGCGAGCCAGGTTGCGATGAACGACGCGGTCAGTGCGGCTGTCGCCCCGACGACGCCGAACCCGATCGCGACCAGGCCAATGCCCAACACCACTCGGACCAGCATCTCTTTGACGAAGGTGCCGGCCAGCGCTCGGAACTGGAGCTGGCCCTGGAGCACACCTCGGCCGACGGCTTGAACCAGATAGGCGGGCATGCCGAGGCCCAGGATGATGAATGGCCATGCCGACTCGACGTTGAACAGATCGGCCCACATTGGGGCACCGAGGCCGAGGAGCAGGGCAAAGCCGACACCTCCGACCGCGGCCCAACGTTCGAGGCTCCTGGCCATGGCCCGGGTGTCGGCCTGTGTGCCGGAGACCGCGTGGATGCCGGCGAAGCGCGCGGCAATGAGCTGCAGGCTCACGGCGATGGCAGTGACCAGCAACATGAGGGTGACCATCAAGTTGGCATCGGCGAACTCGGGTGGCGTGAGCCAGCGGCCAAGAAAGACGTTGAGCAGATAGTTGCCGCCGTTTGCGGCAAACATGGCAAGGGCAAGTACGGAGCCGCCAGCGACAAGAGCTTTGTTGTCCGCCGCGGTCGACGACGGTTCGTCACCTGCGGCTGACACCGGGGTCTGCACGTTGCTCACGGGATCAACCCGCTTGGGTGGTTTGGATGCGACTGGTCATCGCCACACCCAGGTGCAGCAGGTGCCAGTCGATGACCTCGGACATGGGGATACCCGTGGACGCAAGGAAGTTCCGGCGGCCATGCTCGGTGACGAGCACGTCGTCGTCGAGCATCTTTGCCAGTGCGTCGGCGAGGCTGGTCGCATTGGCGGGCTCGAAGTACAGGCCGACGAATCCTTCTTCTTCGATGACCTCGGCAAAGTCACCGATGGCGGGCAGCACCGCAGCGCGGCCATAGGAGCCGGCCTGGTGGAGGACGCCCGATGAGCCGGTCGTGCTCGTGTACGGAAAGGCGGTTACGGCAGCCGACTCGAAGAGGCCGGCGACATCTTCTTCTTCGACGTAGCCGGTGAACACGACGTTCGGGAGGTCCTTGCAGTTCTCTTGGACCCCTGCGAGGTAACCGGGCGAGTTCGGGCTGTCGGTACCGGCAATGACAAGTTCGACGTCGTCGTAGCCACGCTCGAGCAGCTGCCGGTAGGCGTCGACCAACACGTCGACTGTCTTGTAGGTGCCAAATTTGCCGAACGCAAGGATCTTGCGAGGTCCGTCGGGCATGCCGAACTTGGGCTCGGTGATTTCCTCGAAGCTGCCGTGGGGCGTCAACAACGCGTTGGTCGCTGCGTACTTCTCTTGCAACAGCTCGACATAGCGAGGGATGGTCAACGCCACATAGTCAGCCTGCAGGATCGTGCGAGTCAGGGTCTCGCCGGCGAAGTTCATCAGCCGGGCAATCCACTTGTTGTCGGCAAAGCCGGCGTCTTCCATGTCCACGTTCTCGACGAGGTTGTGGAGGATCACGCCGGTCGGGATCCCGGTCTTAGCCAGCAGCATCGGCACGAGCAGGCCGAGGCCGCCGGCGATCTTCGTGTCGCCGAACGTGGCGAACTGCAGGTTGACGATCACCGCGTCGACTCGGGCGCGACGAATTGCCCGGTAAAGGCGGATCGGATTCGTGAGTGAGTTGAACTTCCAACTGACCACCGACTCGGTGCCCTCGATCTGCATCGGAGCGCCTTGGTCGGTCTCGTCGGCGAAGACGACGACCCGATCGAGGTCCTCGTTCTGAGCCAGATGGCTGACGAGATGGAAGCCGAATTCGTTCAGGCTGTTCCGGCCGGGGGGAAAGGCGGTGATGACGCCGACCCGCCGAGGTGTCTCAAACGCTGATTTCACGCATGCCTATCGACCCACGAGCGGGCAATGTGATACCCCAGTCTTCGATTTGAGGGATTTACCCAAACTGCTGCGCGACCTAGTCCGTTTGCCTCAGCGTCGCGTACGTCGTCAGATTCGACGCTGCCTAGTTGGCGAAAGACGCTCGCATCGCACGGAGCTCAACCAACGTTGAGCGGAACAGTGACGTAAAGGCCGCCAGCTCGTCATCGCTTGGGCGTTCATTCAGGTCGAATTGGGATTCGAAACGCCTGGCCGCACTCGACAGTTCGTTTGCACCGAGCAGCGCCGCCGTCGATTTGAGCGTGTGGCTTGCTCGTTGCGCCTCGGTCGTGGCACCGCCAGCTTGGCCGGCGGTGACGGCCTCGAGTCGTTCGTCGGCGTCGGTGATGAACGCGTCAATGACCAATGCAACCGCATCGGTTCCGCCGAGGTCTTCGATCATCTGGTCGATGACTTGTCGATTGACGAGGGAAACGTCGGCTTTTGCTGCGGTGGCCTCTGCCGCTGGGTCTGGACCCATGCGCGGCTCGCCGAGCACATCCACAAGGGAGCTTCGCAACGTGGCGAGACTCACGGGCTTGGCCAAAAAATCTGCCGCACCGGCTTCGAGGCACCGTTGGCGCGCATCGTCACTCGCGTCGGCGGTCACCATCACGATCGGCGTCGGTTCGATGCCGAGTTCGAATGCGTAGGTGCGATGTCGAACGAGTGCTTCGAGTCCATCGACCTCGGGCATGTGCCAATCCATCAGCACCAGGTCGAAGGGCGCGGGGTCATCCAGGGCCGCGTGCAGGGCTTCGAGTGCCTCGGCGCCATTGGTGCACGTGGCCGCTTCGATTCCGAAGCGCTGCAATTGCGAGACCAATACGGTCCGGTTCACGATCGTGTCGTCGACGACGAGCGCCCGGATTGCGGTTTTGTCGCTCACGGTTCTGGGCAGAAGCCGGCGGCCCGAATCCCCACAGCGCACTGTGAGATCAGAAGCGCATCGACGATGTCAGTGCGTCCGTCGAAGTTCAGGTCGCCGACCCCGGTATGGGCCTCGGTGATGACATTGGCGATCGGGCATCGAGGTACATCGCTTCGGTTGCCGACCGTCACCTGGGCGATCAAGAGCGCGTCGACGATGTCCATGTTGGCGTCGCAATTGACGTCGCCGCGGCGGTACGGCCAGGCAATCGCGCTGAAATCCTGCGCAGTTCCCGCAGTGACATTCGCCTGGCCATAGGTCGACCCGTCGCCGTCGCCATAATCCACGAGACGATTCACCCCGAGACCGGGGTCGGTTTCGAGTTCGCCGATCTCAGCACTGTTGACGCCGGTGAGATCGCCGATGCCCTCGCCCGCAGGTCCGAAGACAAGCTGCCCGGCCGCGTCGTAGATCGCGAGCTGCCAGTCGTGGTGGTTCGTGTCGAAGTTCTCTTGGGATGTAGCGGTGAAGAACTGTCCCGCATCAAGGCCATTGGCCTGGAAGTTGATGTGCCAATCACCGTCGACGGGGGAGTAGTCGAGATCGTCGGGCCGGTCCTCGCTGACCGTGATGATCAGACCGCTTTCGAGCTCGGCCAACTCCGTCGCGTTGGTAAACACGAACTCGTCGCGCACCGCCGGTCCGGCTCCGTCGTTGTCGGACAGAACGAGCTTCCAGCCTCGGATGTCGAGTCGGTCTTCGACCACGACGAGTTCGAACCAGTCACCGCCGTTGCCGGCAACCGGCCCAAAAGCGGGATCGGCCACGGCCAGGATGTTCGATGAGCTCACCGCATTCCACTCGTTGAGCACGAGCGGGTTCGGGGCTGGATCGCCCAGGCTGGTGACCAGGGAACCGTCGCGGCGCAGCAGCTGGGTTTCGCCCGCAACTGTGCCATCGAGCTGCGCGCGTACGCCGGTAAAGCCGGGGTTCTCGACCAGGAACGCATCGATGTTGTTCGTGACCGCAATCGTGGCGCCGGGAAGGATGACGGCACCGTTGGTGATCGTGGCGAGCCCGTTGAATTCCCAGCCCGAGACATCGACCGACTCGGTCGTCGACGGGTTCTGAAGGAGCAACCAGGTGACGCCGTCGCCCTGGTCGGCGCGCAACTCGACCACATTGATCGACGGTGTTGCGCTCTGCTGCGCAGGCACTTTGCCGTCGTGGCCGCCGCTGCGCAGGTGAGCCGCATAGTCCGAGATCCAGCCCTGCAGTTCAGACGAGATCGTTGCCATCGATGCCGAGGTCCGGTTCCAGCGGTCTTCGTCGTCGTTCCAGTCGGCCGTGATATAGCTCGCGGTCGCGGCAACCTCGGCCGGCCATTTCGGGTCGCTCAGGTGCTCATCGACGAGTGTGCGGATGCGCCGGTTGTACATGTCCTCGAACTCGGGCACCGAGAGCACGCCGCGGCAGACCTCGTTGCCGGGCGTGTTGTCGAGCCCCATGCACCGCTCGTAGACGCGGTACGAATCGGTACCCGGGTTGGTGGGTGTACTACCCCAGGTGCGGTCCAGGTCCTCGGGGAGCAAGCGCCACAATCCGCCCTGGCTGTCGTTACGCCACAGGAACCAGTTGAACTCTCGCTGATCGATCTGGCGAATCACCATCATCGAAGCCAACTCGTGCACGAGCTGGGGCACGTCGGCCTGGTCGAGCAGGCAGCTCCGCAGCGCCGTACCTCGTTCGTCCAGGCATGTTCGGAACGTCGAGAGGTCGGTGTCGGGTTGGTCGAGTGCTTCTTTCTTCTCCCAGCCGCCTGCCCAACCGGCGCTGTCGAAACCGTTTTCGAACTTGTAAAAGGCGCCGTTGTCGAACCCGTTGCGCTCTCGCCAGTCGCCGTCTTGTTCGTCGCGCAGCAGGTACAGGCCGTGGAAGCTGCCGTTGCGGCTCATGCGCACGTGCTGGTTCTGGATCTGTGGGAACCCGAGATCGACCATGAAGTTCCAGCTGAGCTGTTCACGGATGATGCCGATGTTGGGCCAGCCCATGTCGAGGGTCAGCTCGTCAGAAGAACCGACGAGCCACGATGCCACGAACGGATGCCCGTCAGGGAAGTCGAGTCGGTAGTGCCCTTTGGCGTTGTTGATGCTGGTGTAGCCAGCGCGTCGCATTTCGACATCGGTCCAGACCCGGCCGTCGTGGACCACGACGGCCATGCATCCGCAGGTCCGGTCCTCGATGTCGTTCCAGTCGCTGTCGGCGATGTGCACATCAAGGGTCGGCACGCTCGACACTGGGTTGGTCGGGACGGCGGTTGCCCACCAGGTGATCGAATCATCGACGCGCGGGCTTGTGGTGGTGCCACCCGGTCCGGTTGCCTCGAAGCGGAACCGCAAGAGCTCACCGGTGCTGATCGCCGGAAGCTGCACCTGCCATTGGCCGCCGTTCTGGGTCATGGCAATGGTGGTGTTCGCGCCAAAGTCGACGTCGTAGATGACGGCGACCGACGACGCGTTGATCGCGGTTGCGGTGAGTGAAATCGGCGATCCGGCAACCGCCGGAGAAGGCGCGGTGTGAGAGACCACCAACGGCGGTGACTGGCCCGACAAGCTCGGGATCGTGCCAGGCGTGCCGTTGAGAACTGACGACGCGGCCCAGTTCGCCGGGCTCGTGTTCTGGCCGCCAACCGAGATCAGTTCCAGGCTTGGCCCATCGCCGTCGGGCGTCACCGGCCACGGGTTCGTTGTCTGCCAGATGACCTGGGTGACGGTGCTGAGCGCCCCATCGACCAGACGTACCGACTCACCACTGTTGGAAAGCCGGCCTCCGTACACACCGTCGGGCGCTGTTCCATAGGCAGCTTCGAAGATGGCCGCGTCGCGGGCGACGACGAAGGGGTCCTGAGGGGCGAGGCTTGTTCCGGCCGGGAAACAGAAGTCGATCGCATCGCTGAGACACCAGCCGCCAACCGAGGCGGCGCTGGCGCCAAGGTTCACGACCTCGATGAACTCGGTGTCCTCGCGGTCGTCGTAGTCGGGAAATGCGTCGCCGACCGCCTGAGGGTGGTAGTGGATCTCGCTGATCACGACGCCGTTCGGGAGTTGCGCGTGGGCCGGGCGGGCGATGAACAACGGAAGCAGCGCCGCGATAAGCACGAGCGCGAGCAACCGGCGGATCATGACTGCGATCGTAGGGCCTCGGACACTGCCTGAGAATGGGCTGATTGCCCTGCGTGCTTTCGGCGACCACGGACGGTGGTGTCCGGCGGTGGTCTTCGGCTCATCGGTCGGGGACTACGACGCGACGGGTTCCAGCTTGGCAGGCACGTGCTTGTGCCACGGGGTGCCCGCATAGGCGTCTTTCCAGTCGAGCGTTGTCAGCTCGTTGGGGGGCACGCCCACGACCTCGCTGTCACCGTCGGCCTCGGCGTACAAGCCCATCCCATTCGGGATCGAGATGTGGCCGTCCTGCATCGAGTCGTTGACCTCGACAGGGGCAACCGCCGAACCACCCTTGGTGGTGATGCGGATCTTGTCTCCGTTGTCGACCCCGAGCGCGGCGGCATCGGCGGGGCTGAGTCGCAGTGCGCCGTCGGGGTCCTTCTTGCGCCAGCTCGAGTCGCGCATGATCGTGTTGGCGGTGAAGGCTCGACGTTCGCCCGCAGAAAGGATGAACGGGAACTCATCGCTGCGATAGTCGGCGGGCTTGTCGGCCAGCGCGACGAGATCGTCGATGAGTTCGGGAATGTCGGCATTGACCTTGCCATCGGCGGTGCCCATCATCGCCCATCCCTGTTCATAGGTATGGCGGGTCACGGTGACGCCATCGCGGCCGGCGATCACTGCTTCGAAGACGGCGTCGCCGAGGTCCTCGTCGGCGATGTCGTCGAAGCCCGCCGCCTTGACCGCGCTGGTGTATCGCAACGCGAGCTGTTGGCAGGAGAACCAGAGCGGAGCGGCGTCGGCGAGCCCGTCGGGCAGAGACTTGCCGAGTGTCTCGTACAGAATCACCGGGGCAATGGCCAACAGGTTCGGATGTGCGGCCCCCGCTTCCATCAGCGCAGCCCCGTAGGCCTTGAGTCCGTCTTGGGCCGCGGCCCGCAAGGTGTCCAGCAGGTCGTCGTCGAGCATGCCCATCTCGCGCAAGAGTCGGCTGTGGATCTCGCTCTCGGGAAGCGTGCCCTCGAGCGGCTCCATGATCGGTGCGCGCACGGTGAAGTGGTTGTCCGGAAAGCTCGCGCCAAAGAACGTTGCCTCGGCCTTTTCATATTGAGACGAACAAGGGAGCACGTAGCTGGCCTCGCGGGCCGTCTCGGTCATGGCGACGTCGAGCACGACGGAGAATTCAAGGTGACGCATCGCCTCGCGGAACTTGGCGCTGTCCGCGAGCGAATGCACCGGATTCGCGCTTTCGATGAACATGGCGCGGATCCGGTCCGGGTGATCGGTCAGCACCATGTCGGGAATGTCATTGCACGCCACGAGACCGCTGATGACCATGTTCCCGGTGATCGGTGCCGCGGGTTCGCTGCCGGTCGCCTTGTAGTTGAACAGTGGCGCCATGCCCGAATGCGTGGTCGTGCCGCCCGGAATGTTGAACGAACCCATGAGGATCCAGATCAGTCGTTGGAGATACGACACCAGGGTCGAGTTGGGCGCCATCTCGATGCCCAGGTCTTCGTAGATCGACACGCTTTGGGCTCGCCCGATGCGGCGCGCGGCGGCTCGGACGTCATCTTCGGTCAGGCCGGCTCGGCCGGCGTAGTCGGCGATGTCGATGTCGGCCAGCACCTCGAGGATGCGTTCGGTGCCGTTGGCGTGCTCCTTCAACCAGGCTCGTTTGATCAGGTCCTCTTGCACCAACGTCGCCAGGATCGCCGCAATGCAGAACGCGTCGGTCCCGGGCTTGAGCGCCAAGTGATAGTCGGCGAGGTCAGCCGTCTCGGAACGACGCGGGTCGATCACGATCATGGAGCGGTTGTCGTCGTTGTTGATTTCTTTGAGGACCCGGCGGGCCTGATCGAAGCCGTGGCTGTGCCAGGGGTTCTTACCTAAGAAGATCGAGACTTCGGCGTGGTGGAAGTCGCCGTGGGTGTGTGCGCCCGTCAACCGTCCTTCGACATAGGCCTCGCCCGTCTTCTCCTGCGCGAGCGCATTGGACCGATGCTTGATGCCGAGCGCGCGGCGAAGACCGGATCCGTAGACGCCGACGAGATGGTTCCCCTGGCCACCGCCGCCGTAGTACATGAGCTTGTCTTGGCCGTGTTCGGCCCCGATCGCCTGAAGCCCCGCGGCGACCTCGGTGATTGCGGTGTCCCAGTCCACCTCGGTGTAGCTGCCATCGGCCTCGCGACGCATCGGCGAGGTGAGGCGCCGCATGCCGTTCTGATAGTGGTTCAGGCGCAGCGCTTTTTCGCAGGTGTAACCCTCGCTGGCGACGTGCGCCTTGTTGCCGCGGACGCGCACGATCTCGCGACCGTCGAGCTTCAACTCGACGCCACAGTTGGCTGAGCACAGAATGCAGACGCTCTTGTGCCATTCGTTTGTGTCGTTGGCAGCGGTGTCGGTCATCACCTCAAGCTAGTGAAACCGATGACTCGGACGTCAACGGGCGGTCGCCTGCGCCTGCGGGCCAGGTCCCATATGCTGCAACGGTGCTCCGCGTGCTCACGTTGAACATCGGGTCACTCTTCGAGGCGGGCTGGGCCGAACGGCGTCACGAGATCGTTGCCTGGATCGACAAGCTCGGTCCCGATGTGATCTGTCTGCAAGAAGTGTGGCAGGACATTGGCGAAGACAACACTGCCCGCTGGCTGGCCGACCATGCCCAGGATCACTACGAGTTCGTCTTTGGTGGACATGCGGTTGCGTGGACCGAACGCGAGAAGCCGAACATGCGCTTCGGGTCGGCGATCTTGAGTCGCTGGCCGATCGATGAACACACGACGTTTCGTCTGCCGTTGGCGCCGGAGCCGGAAGACTTCTACCTGACCGGCATGCCGTGGGAACTTCTGCACGCGCGGACCGCGGGGCTTGATCTGTTCACGACCCACCTGGCGGCTGCACCAAGCCATGGCCGGCATCGCCAGGTCCAGGTGCAAGCGATCCAGGATCACGTCACCGAGCTACGTGGCGATCGGGATTCGTTTGTCGACCCGCCGAATCCGCGCGAGCACATGCCGGCGATTCTCACTGGCGACTTCAATGCCGAACCGGAGAGCGACGAGATCCGGTTTCTCAAGGGCTACACCCAGCTCGGCGGACGCACCGTGTATTGGCAAGACGCCTGGGCGACCGCGGGCGACGGCGGTCCCGGGTTGACCCAGGACTGGCGAACCCACGAGCTTGCCGCTTCGCTCAATGTGCACCGCAAGCGCATCGACTACGTATTCGTCGGCGATCCGTTCCTGCGAGCGGGCGATGCCGGACGGGTGCTGTCCGCCAAGGTGGTTGCCCACGAACCGTTGACGGGCGTGCAAGCCAGCGACCACTGCGGCTTGCTCGTCGAGATCGCCTGGGGCACTCGCCCCGACTAAAGGCCAACGGTGCGATGTCCGCCCGTGAAGAAGTTGCCGTTGTCCGACGCCCCCAACCGACGTGAGCTGCGGGTGTCAGACACCGCAGCTCCGCGACTGCCTACTTGGCCAGGTCGGCGACGTGCCGCATGGCAGCGCGATGCGTTTCGATGTCACCGCCGCTGGCGGACACGATCAACTCATCGGCGCCGGCGTTTGCCCAAGCGGTGACGGCAGCGGCGTCGGCGACCTCGCTGACATCGACGCGGGGCGCAACGACCATCTCGGCGCGGGAGCGTCCCGCGTCTTCGAGCATCGGCCGGAAGCGTTCCATGCGTTGTGCCAGCCCGTCGACGGAGCACATCGGATGCCAGCCGTCGCCGTACGCGACCGCGCGCCGTTGCGCTGGCCCGCCACTTCCACCGATCCAGATCGGTAGCTGCTGCTGAGCCGGCTTCGGCGCGGCGATGACGTCAGACGCGGACCAGAACTCGCCATCGAACGCGGCTGGCCCGTCAGCCCACAAGGCGCGCATGACCTCGATGAACTGGTTGCCGAACTCGCCTCGCCGGTCGTACTCGACGCCGAGGATCTCGTTCTCCTCGGGCAACGAGCCGACGCCGAGGCCGGCGATCACCCGACCACCAGACAGCTGGTCGAGCGTGGCCAGTGATTTCGCCGTCGCCATCGGATGCAGATACGGCATGACGAGCACCGAGGTGCCGAGCTGCACCTGGCTGGTTTGTGCCGCAACCCAGGTCAACAGCGTGAGCGCATCGTGGTAGGGGCGATCGTCGAGACGCTCGGCGATGTAGCCGGCATTCACGATGTGATGGTTCACCCACACCGAGTCGAGGCCGAGGTCTTCGGCCTCGACGGCAAGGTCACCGATCGCACCGACATCGTCGATGCCCCAGTTGTTTGGAAGGACGAAGCCGAATCGCATGCTGTGAGTTCACTGCATGACACGTCTCGGTGCCAAAGTGTCGCCCATATAGGTCACCCAGTCCGTCTTCCCGGGTCAAATGGCCCCTTCCGCCGCGACGGGCGTCGTACCCAATTATGGTCCCCACTATGGGGCACGCCAGCGCAGCCTCGGTCGACCAAGGCTCGGTCGGCCTCAGGCCCACGACACGACCACAACTGCATGACCTGGTCGACTTCGTCGCGAGCCAGCCACGAGCCCGCGGTCTCTCGCTCGGCACCGACGGCCTCCGATGGGGTGCGCTTCCGCCTCAACTTGCGGGACTGCTCGGCGAGTATCGGACCGATGCAGCGGGTCCGACGAACTCGATCGCATCGATGGAGCTGCTCGGTGCCGACGATCGCCGCACAACGTTGTCCGCGTTCGCCCGTTGCTGGCGAAGCGGATTCGCAGAGTGCACGGTGCAAACCGCCGCAAGCCCCGAGCCGCATGCACTCTCGCTCTGGGATCTACGCGAAGAAGTCGGCACGTTCATCGCGGTCATCGTGCCCGGGGCGGCTGCCGAGCATCCCACCGTCCGCCCCGCCCCGCCGCCGCGACTGTTGGTTCATACCTCGTCCGACCTGGGCCACACCCTTACCGCCGATCCAGCAATCGAGCGCCTCCTGGGTTGGTCGGTCGACGAATTTCTGTCGCGGCCCCGTATCGACTTCGTGCACCCCGACGATCAGACCGAATCGGTCCTTTCATGGGCCGAGACCCTGGCCGCACCTGGCGCGGTCAGTCGCCGCCGCTGCCGCTATCGCCACAAGGACGGCGAGCGTTGGGTCTGGTTCGAGATCACGACGACGAATCTGCTCGACACCGAGGGCTTTGTCCGGTGCGAGATGCTTGACATCAGTGAATCGATGGCCGCATCCGACGCGCTCTACCAACGCGAGCAGCTTCTCAGCTACCTGACCGAATCGATGCCTCACGGGATCGTGCATCTGTCCTCGCAGGGCGAGGTCTTGTTTGCGAACAACCATCTGGCGGCCATTGCTGGCACCAAGGCCTCGCCGATTGCCTTCCTGGATCAGGTGCCGCGCGAGGACCGACGCGGGCTCTACGAGGCGTTTGAACGCGCTCTGCAGGGAACGGATTCCGATGTCGAAGGGTCGATCTTCCGACCCGATGGAACCGAGCGCCGCTGCCACACCCGTGTGCGCTCCCTCGGCAGCCGCGAGGCCGGCGTACTCGTTTCGATCGAGGACATCACCGATCGTTGGAAACAAGCCTGTGAGCTTGCGGAGCGGGCGGCGACCGATGCGCTGACGGGCATCTTGAACCGCCGAGCCATCCTCGAAGCGCTCGAGCAGATGCAGGCCGAGGCTCGCTCAACGGGGACCGCGACCACAGTCGCGTTCTTGGATCTGAACAACTTCAAACACCTGAACGACGAGTACGGGCACCGCATCGGCGACCGCGTGCTCGCGGTGATTGCGGCTCGTCTGCAAGACGAGCTCGGGCCGCGCGACGAATTGGGTCGCCTCGGTGGCGATGAGTTCCTCGTCCTGTGTCGGGACACCGACGCCTCACAAGCAGTCGAACTCGGCCAGCGCCTGCGCGAAGCCGTCGCGGCAGAGATTCACGTCGATGGCCACACGGTGCGATGTACCACCAGCTGCGGACTCGCGACCGATGTCCGAGGTGTTCGCTCGGTCGACGCATTGATCCACGCGGCGGACCGAAGCATGTACCGGGAGAAGAACGGAACCTCGGTTCGCTGACGGGGTCGACGCGATCGATCTAGGGTGACGCCATGGCTGTCATCCCCGCACGCGCATTGCAACGATCCATCGGTGTCTCTCGACTCGATGTCAACACCTTCGAGGCTGCCGAAGCTGATACGTCGGCGACGCCCGAGGCCGGTGTCGTCGTCGTGGTCTCCTCGCTCATCGGCGCGCTCGGAAGCCTTTTCGTCAACGGCCTGTGGGGCTTCATTGCCACCATCGCGATTCTGCTGATCGGTTGGTTCATCTGGGCCTGGCTGTCTGCCTTTGTTGCCCAAAAGGTCTTCAACGTGACGACCACCGATACCGGCGAGATGCTGCGGACCACGGGCTACGCGTATGCCCCTCGAGTGCTTGGCATCATTCCATTCCTCGGCTTCGTAGGTGCGATCTGGAGCCTCGTCGCCATCATCGTCGGCATGCGCCAGGCCGCCGAGATGACCACGACCCAGGCCGTGATCACGGCGATCATCGGATTCTTGCCTGCGGTCATCGCGATGGCGATCGTCACCGCGATGCTGACCTAAGCGACCCGCCCCGCCAGCCGAGCCCTCGTGGCTGCTGGAAACTAGGCGCCCGAGTTCAAAACCAGCCCGACCTGGCGTGCCATGGCGACCAGCTGACCGCTCTGGTCCCACAGCAAGCCATCCTCGATCGTGCGCGTTGCCGCAATATCGCTCGTGCGGAACGACCCGAGGATCCAACCATCGACCGGACGCCTGCGCAACTGCACGGTGAGTTCGATGGTTGGGACCCACCCGATCCGACCGACGAGCGCAAACAGCGGGGGCGGGAATGCGTCGGCGAACAGGGTGAGCGCGGCCGCGTCGACTGGCCGTTCGTCGTGGAAGCGGATCCAGCCATGGATCACGGGTTCTCGTCCGGAAGCCCCAAGCACATGGTCGGGATGGATCCGCACATCGACCCGATTGATGATCGGAAGATCCACGCCCTGGGTCAGGACTTGGCGAGACGGGCAGGCTTCGGGCGGAGGCATGTCCGGCATGGGAAGCGAGACGTCCGCGACATGGGCGCCAGCCGTCAGATCCGTGAACGCCGCGATCGACTCGATCTTCGTCTTGCCGTTTTGGATCAGGCGTCCGCGGACGGTGCCGATGGTGCGCCCGGTCCGGATGCGCTCGACCTCGATCTCTGCCGGTCCGACTTCGCCAGGACGGAGGTAGTGCGTAGTGACCGAGAGCGGATCAGGATGTCCCGAGACGGTCGCCATCGCCCGCTGCAGCGGCGCCAACAGGTAGCCCCCGTTCGGATTGTCGCCGATGTTCCACTCGCCGGTGAGCGTCGTCGCGAATCGTGAATCGTCGATTCGTTCGATGCGTGTTTCTTCGTCGAAGGCGTGGGTCACGGCTGTCCAGCGTGGAGGCTGCGGGTTCTGAATCCAAACCGAAACGACGGGGCTCGGTCCACGGGGGCCTTCGGTGACTTAAGCTCGAACGGTCGAAAGGACGCTCATGACCCCCAAGGCGGCTGCCACGATCCTCGGGCTCGTGCTGAGCCTGACCATGTTTACGTCGTGCTCCTTTGGTGGCGACTCGATCGGTGACTCGGCGGTGGCGCTGATCGAGGGTGACCTTGCCGACAACCTGGGACTGGCGCTCACCGACGCGGCCTGTGACGAGCCTGCTTCCGAAGCGGTCGGGACCACCTTTGGCTGCAACGCGTTGCACGACGGGACACGGGTCGACATCGAAGTCCTGATCGATCGAGAGGACCACATCGTCGCCTCGACGACCAACGTCGTTCGCCCCGACGCGCTCACCGCCATCGCCGCGACCGTGGTCGACTCGATGAACGCGCAGGGCGACTTTGGTCTGACCGTCGACGCGCTCGACTGCGGCGAGGTCGCCATCGTCCTCGACCAGGACCAGATCTTCCGGTGCGGGCTCACCGAGCCGGGCACATCGAACGTGTTCGATACTGCGATCCGGATGACCGACCTCGAGACACTGTCGTTCGACTTCGAGGTCGCCGCCGAACCCCGAGCAGCTGACGAGTAGCCAGCATCAGCCCGGGACCAGCGCCTACAGGACGGTCTGGCCGTACATCTCCCCGAGCTCATCGGCGAGCAACTCCAAGCGCTCGCCATCGGGGCCGTTGAAGTAGATCGACGATTGGTGCTCGAACACGATCTCGATGCCCGCCGCTTCGAGTTTGGCCCGCAGGTGCTGCTGCTTCTCCGGGGTCACCGAGATCGCCAGATGGTGAAATCCACCCAACACTTCTTGGTATTTCTCGAGCCCGAGACCGGGGAAGTCGAAGAAGGCCAAGGCGTTGCCATTGCCGACATCGAAGAAGAAGTGCGTCGAGCCGGGATAGTCCCGATTCTCGAACAGCTCGGTGAGCGGGAACTCAAGGACCCCTTGGTAGAAGTCGATCGTCGCCTCGACGTTCGACGAGAGCAAGGCGAAGTGGTGCACGCCTTGTGCGCTCGACGGGGGCCGGTCGGTATGGAGATGTTTGGCCCGTAGGCCCGCCCACTCATCTGTGCGGTCCATGGTCTCGCCAGTCTCGGTCATCGGTTCACCTCGCTACCAGATTCCCACACGATGATCTCGCTCGCGTCGCTGGCCCGGAGGGCGAGCGTGCCGGCGTCGGTAAGACGGCACGCATCGCCCTCGGCCAGGTGCTCGTCGCCGAGAACTGCACTTCCGCGGGCGACGAAGACATGTACGAACGGGGCATCGGGGAGTTGGATGTTGGCCTCGGCATCGAGGCGAGCGACCCACATGACGGCGTCGGGTTGGTTGAGCGAGACAGCCCCTTCGTGACCGCGGCCCGAGACGACGGGAACGAGCTCACCGGAAGCGAGGTCGAGGTTGACGTCGCGTTGTTCGTAGCCGGGTGCGTAACCAGCCTGATCGGGCACCACCCACATCTGCACAAAGTGCACGGGTTCGGTCGCTCTTGCGTTCATCTCGGAGTGTTGAATGCCTGTGCCTGCGGACATGCGTTGGGCGAGTCCGGGATGGAGCACGCCATGGTTGCCTTGGGAGTCGCGGTGCTCGAGTGCCCCCGACAGTACCCATGTCACGATTTCCATGTCTCGGTGCCCATGGGTGCCGAACCCTTGGCCGGCTTCGACTCGGTCGTCGTTCGAGACGATGAGCAAGCCATGCCCGGTGTTGGTCGGGTCGTGGTGGTGGCCGAAGCTGAAACTATGGCGGCTGTCCAGCCAGCCGAGGTTGGTATGGAACCGTTCGTTGGCTCGATGGATGCGTCGGGTGGGTACTTCGAGGGTCGCCATCACGCGTTCACCAGCGCGATCTGGTCGCGTGCCTTCGCGAGCCCGGTTTCGGGATCCATGGCCAGGCCATCGGCGCCGATCACCGTGACGTTGGTGATCCCGAGGAAGTTCAGGAACATCCGAAGCCAGGTGGTACCGAAGTCGATCTCGCTTCCGATGGGCGTTCCACCGCTCGCCGAAACGATGTAGACGGGACGGTCACGCAACAGGCCGGCGGGCCCGGTCTCGGTATAAGTGAACGTGACGCCGGCGCGGGCGACCAGGTCGGCCCAGGCTTTGAGTGCCGACGGCGGGCCGAAGTTGTAGATCGGCGCGCCGATCACAACGATGTCGGCGGCATCGAGCTCGGCGATGAGTTGGTCACCTGCCGCGAGAACCTCTGCGGAGGCGGGGGCTCGATCGGTCGGCGCGGTCGTCAGATTGGCCGTGGCCGCGACCGACAGTTGTGGGACGCCGCCGTCAACCAGGCGTCGCTCGATCACGGTGGTGTCAGGACCGGTGAGACGTTCGATCAGCTCGCCGGCAAGAAGCCCAGTGGCGGACTCCGTTCCTCGAGTCGAGGCTGCGATGTGCAAGACAGTGGTCATCGTGGTTGCTCCAGGTGTTCGGGCCAGCAGGCCAGATAGTTCAAGGTTGAATGATTATTACTTCAATCTTGAATTAATGCAACCCCATGGACTAGTCTCAAGACTGTGACTTCCGCCGCAGCCGAGCCGCCCTGGCTCAACGACGCCGAAATGCGGACCTGGCGCGCCTATCTACGGGCCGTCAATCTCATCGATCGTCGACTCAATGAGGGCCTCAAGACTGCCGCCGATCTCGCCATCGAGGACTACGAGGTGCTTGTCCATCTCTCCGAGACACCCGAGCGGCGGTTGCGGATGAGTGACCTGTCGCAGCGCCTCGTGCATTCACAGAGCCGCTTGACGCAGCGGGTCGACCGATTGGCCAAGCGCGGCTATGTGAGCCGCGAGAAGTGCCCCGAAGATCGCCGTGGCACCTTCGCCTGTCTGACCGACGAGGGTTTCGCCGCGCTTCAGGCGACCGCCCCGCACCATGTGCGTGACGTCCGCGAGGCCTTGATCGATCTGGTCGGGACTGACGAGCACGAGATCGTTGCCGACGTCTTCGAACGCATCATCGAGCGATTGCGCCAAGACTGATCAGCGGGCTGGGCCGGCCACCGTGGCGATGCAGAAAACCGGCACGTCGGATCCGATCGCCGAAACGAGTCGCTCGACCAAGCCCCGTTCGACCCGATCGTCGTCGCGGTCGACCCGGTGGATGAGCACGGCGTACCCCGCTCCTTGTGGCAACCCTTTTCGAGATCCGGCGGGGTCCAGGAGTACCTGGGCCGCGGACTCGGGAGTGAGAGGATCCTCGGTTGTGCCGCCCACGATGTCCACGACCGCGTCGGCACGGTGACAGGAATCGATGATCGGCTGACCGAGCGCGTGAGCGCCAATGCAGGCAATGAGTGTTGTCGTTTGCGACGCGATCACCGGCTCGTAGTCATACGGCGCCTTGAACGGTTTGCGCCGAGACCCGTCTGCCTCGATCACGACATGGTCGGCGAGACCTGTGCGGAACCAACGGTCACAGTCGGTCGGCGACACACCGTCGGCACGGTGGCCGCTTCGATCGGACCAAACCAGAGCCCTTGACGAGTTGGTGAAGTGGCGGTCGAGGTCGTCGTCGCTCGGTGCGATCAGCACCGGGACGCCCTCGTCGCGTTCCGAACCCATCTTGGTCGTCGTGGTCAGCACGACCCGACCCGACAGCTGTGTTCCCAAGGCGAACAGCGTGGTCGTCTTGCCTCCACCGCCGACGATCGACACGAGTTCTCGGTCTCGGAGCTGCAGTGCCGATGCCAGGTCGCCGATCGGCGTAAGCGAAATCGCCACAAACGCGAAACTACTGGACTGGGGCGCAGCCCCGACCAAATGACGACAAGTCCTGTCAGATGGTGCTGGGCTGGTGCCACACTTTTGCGATGGCATTGAAAGTCCGGGGAGCCACGATCGATTGGGACAGCGGCGGTGCACCCAAAGCCCCGCCACTGATCTGGGGGCACGGGCTCACCAGCAGCCGCGCTGACGAGGACCGGGATCCGATCGTCGACCTCCACCGAGTGCGAGAACATGCCACGGTTGTCCGCTACGACGCCAGGGGTCACGGCAGGTCATCGCCGTTGGCGGAACCGGAGCGGGGGAGCTGGGCTGAACTGGCCAAGGACCAAATCGAGCTGATCGACTATCTGGGAATCGGCGAAGTCATCCTCGGCGGAGCCTCGATGGGTACAGGTACGGCGCTTCATGCTGCCCTCGAGCTCGGTGATCGTGTCCAAGGGTTGCTGCTTGTGATCCCGCCGACCGGCTGGGAAGAACGAGCGGCTCAGGTCAGCGTTTATGAACAGATGGCGTCGGTTGTCGAAGCCAAGGGTGTCGAGCCGATCATCGCAGCGTCGGCGTCGTTGGCGCCGCCCGACCCGTTCGTCGGCAGCGACGAGTACCGCGCCCGTCGGGCAGCGGCGATGCGTTCCACGACACCTGAGCGGTTGGCCGCCAACTTTCGAGGTGCCGGGTACGCGGATCTTCCTGGCCTCGATCAGCTCGCGACGCTCGCGATGCCGGCCTTGGTACTTGCCTGGACCGGCGACACCGGTCATCCGGTGTCGACCGCGGAACAGCTCGGATCGACCTTGCCAAACGCCGAGGTGGCGATCCACTCGACCGCCGATGAACTGGCAACTTGGACCCAGCGGGCCATCGACTTTCTCACCAGCCTCGTCGCCTAGTTCGGTTGCGCTTCTCCGACACCCGCAACCCAGCCCGACCGTCACAGGTGTCAGACACCGTTACGCCTCGTTACGCCGATGACCGTCACAGGTGTCAGGCACCGTTGCGCCGTTAGGTGATAGGGCGGAAGGTGGAACCGACTTCGGCAGGTACGGGAAGTGTGGCGTGTGCATCACGGAGTTCGGCCAGCTGGTCGACGATGGTCTTTGGCATCGGTGCCACACCGCCGTTCACCGTGTCGACGTGCAACAACATGAGTTCATGGGTTGCCGCACACCAGCCATCATCGGCATGCAACATGCGATGGAACAGGTGCAGTCGCTTCTCGTCGACGCCGAGCACCCAACTCTCGAATGCCAGCGGCGTCTCGGGCGGCACTTCGCGCTGGTAGAGCAGATGAGCCTCGACCGTGTAGATCGAGCAGCCGCTCGTCTCTCGATAGGTCTGGTCGAGGCCGACCAGATCCTGTACCGCGTCGGTTGCCTTGGTGAACCCCACGACGTAGTACCCGTCGTTGACGTGACCGTTGTAGTCGATCCAGTCGGGTTGCACCGTCGCTTCGTGGATGCGCAGCGGGCCGGCTTCGCTCATCGCGTCAGGCGACTCTCGACCCCTGCCTTGGCGAAGACGCGGGCGGCGGCGGCGGTCGCCTCTTCGAGCAGGGCGGTCTCGTCGACGATGGTCGAGCGGCCCTGGGCGACGCAACGGCGTCCGTCCACCCAGACATCGGACACATCAGCCGGGCTGGCATTGAAGACCAGCGCGGAGGGAACCCGGTGTACGGGGGCGATGAAGATCGAACGCAGGTCGACCATGACGATGTCAGCCTTGCGTCCTACGGCAAGTACGCCGGTGTCGTCGCCGGTGCCAAAGGTCGTTGCACCACCGCGACAGGCCATCTCGAGGCTGTCCTCGGGTTGCAACGCCATCGCATCGAGGTGATGGACTTTTTGCAACAGCACCGTCGACTTGAGGACCTCGAACATGTCTTGGCGGTTGTTACTGCCCGGGCCGTCGCTGGCTAACGCGATGTTGATGCCACGCGCCCGCATGTCGAGGATGCGAGGCACGCCCGACGCCAGGTACATATTGCTCACTGGGCAGCTCACGACCGAAGCGCCCGCCTCGGCAATCAGGTCGAGTTCTCCGTCGTCGAGCCACACGCTGTGTGCGAGTTGAAAATCGGGCCCGAGCACACCAATGTCGTGGAGCCACTCGACGTGGCGCATGCCCCGTTCCTCCAGGTTGAGCTGGACTTCTTCGTCGGTTTCGGCGCAATGGATGTGGGTGCCGGCGCCCCACTCGCGGGTCTTGGCCACCGTCTCGCGCATCGCGTCGGCGGTGCAACCCCACGGCAGTAGCGGGGCGAGTTCGATGCGAATTCGATCGTTGTCGTGGCCGTGCCATTGGGTTCGCAACGTCTCCGTGTGGGACAGCACTTGGTCTGGCGTCTCGCACATGATTTCGGGATAGTTGCGATCCGCCCAGCCGCGGGCGAGGAGGTAGCGCACGCCGCTCTCGTCGGCAGCCCGACAAATCGCGTCGTCGATCGAAGGATCGACGTGGACGTACTGGTGGTCGAGGATTGCAGTCGCGCCGGTCCGGAGATTCTCGATCATGCCGACGAGCCCGGCGAGGTAGGCGGCATCGGCGTCGAGGTGCACGGCGCCTGGCCAAATGCAATCGCGAAGCCATTGCAGAAGAGGCTTGTCGTCGGCGAGACCCCGGAAGAACGTCTGGAAAAGGTGGGTGTGACCGTTGGTCATTCCGGGCATCAGCGCGTGCCCCGTGCCGTCGACAACTTCTGCGGCGGTCGATCGAACATCGTCGGGGGCTGCGCCCTCACCAAGACCGGCGATGCGGTCATCGACGAAATGGACCCAGCCAGGGTCATGGATCGTGAACGAGTCGTCGACCGTCAACACGGCAGCGTTCTCGATGAGGACCCCGCCTGTTGGGCGAGCGGCGAGTTCGGTGACCTGGACCATGGCCCGCAGGCTACCTATCTCGTCCCATCGCGCTGGCGACCACCGCGCTCACCGATCTGCATCCCGGGAAGCGGGTCTTGGATCGGTGAGTTCGGAACGTCAGTGCTCGACGAGAACACCGGCGGAAGTCAGCGCTCTTCGCGGCGCCAGGTCTGACCGATCGCGGCAGGTGCGGCGCTCGGGCGATTTCGTGAACGGATCGACAGCAGGATCAGCACGCCGATCGTCAAGAGATACGGCAGCATGCTCAGCAGGATCGGGCTGATCTCGACGCCAAAGGTCTGCAACCGCGGCTCGAGCGCAATCAGGCCGCCGAACAGCAACGCGCCGATCAGTACGCGCCCGGGTCGCCAGGCGCCGAAGATCACCAACGCGACGGCAATCCAGCCGCGGCCTGCGGTCGTGCCTTCGCTCCAGCCTGGCGCCAGCAGCAAGGTGAGGTAGGCGCCGGACATGCCCGCAAGCGCCCCTCCGATCATGACGGCGATCACCCGAGTGCGAACGACGGGGAGACCGGCTGCGTCGGCGGTCGCCGCAGACTCGCCGACGGCGCGCAGCGCCAACCCCGTGCTCGTGCGGGTGAACACAAACCACGTCGCTACGCCAAGGGCAAGCGCAAGCCAGCTGAGCGCCGACATCGAGAACAAGGTTTCGCCGATCCATGGGATATCTGAGAGCGGGCCCAGATCCAGTTCGCGGAACTGGGTGCCGACCGGCTTCGACACCAGGTCCTTTCCCAAGAACGCGGCCATGGCCAAGCCCAGGATCGTGAGCGCCAAACCACTCACCACTTGGTCTGCGCCCAACACCACCGAGATCACCGCGTGTACCGCAGCCAGCGCGGTGCCGGCGATCGCGGCGACGACGAGCGCGATCCACGGGTTGCCCGTCTCGACGCCGGCCCAGAATGCCGCCATGCCGCCGAAGGCCATCATGCCTTCGACGCCCAGGTTGAGCACGCCGGCCTTTTCGGCGATGAGCTCACCGAGCGCGGCCAAGTAGAGAAGCGTGCCGAACTCGATGATGGCGATGACAAGCCCGATCAGGGTTTGCTCGTTCATGCGGCACCCCCAGCAGTGTCGAGCGTCGTCGCGGGTTCACCGCGCACCAACTTGTAGTTGCCGAACACGGCTGCGGCGAGGGCCCCGAACAGGATGAGGGCCTGGAGAATGTCCGCGATGGCCGCAGGCACACCCTGGGTCTGGATCGAAAGCCCGCCGATCTGCACGGCGCCAAAGGCCACGGCGACCGCCGCGACACCTGAGGGGCGCATGAGAGCCAGCGCGGCGACGATGATGCCGGCGAAGCCCCAACCGCCCGCGACCCCTTCGACCAATCGGCTTGCCGATCCGGTGAGCTCGATACCGCCGGCGAGCCCGGCGAACATGCCGGACATCACCAGCACGGTCAGGATTTTGGTGCGCAGCGAGATGCCGACGTATTCGGCGGTGCGCTCAGAAGATCCGGCGATGCGCAGTTCGTAACCCCACGCGCTGCGCGACACGAGCCAGCCGAACAGGCCGACGACGACCGCGGCGATGAGCACGCCGATGTTCGCGCGCTCGAACAGGCCGGGAAGCTTGGCCTGGTCGGGAATCTCGGGCGCGATGGGGAAGTTGTTGCCCTCGGGATCCTTCCACGGGCCATTGACGAGGTACCGCACGATCCGGATCGCGACCTCGTTGAGCATGAGCGTTGTGATGATCTCGCTGACCCCGAGCCGGGCCCGCGCCAGGGCTGGGCCGAGGGCGAGCACGGCACCACCGAGGACCGCACCCAACAGCATCAATGGAATGAGCAGTGGTCCGGCCAGGTCGGGAGCGAGGCGAGCAACCCACGCTGCCCCGATCGCACCCGCAATGATCTGACCCTCGGCCCCGATGTTCCAAAGCCCCATCGATCCGGCAACCGCGACGGCGAGCCCCGCAAGCCCGAGTGGCACCGCCCGGGTCAGCGTGTTGGACCAGGCCCGTGGCGAGCCAAACGCGCCGTCGAGCATGCGCAGATAGGTGCTCACCGGGTTGTTGCCCGTCGCCAACAAGAGGATCACCCCGACGAGCAAGGCGATGACGACTCCGACGAGCACGGCCCGAAACTGGCCTCCTGCAAGTGGGGTCTCTCGGCGCACCAGGCGCAGGTTCCTCATGCGCTCGCCCCTTCGGCGTGCACCGCGCCGGTCATGGCGACACCAACGTCGCCTCTGGTTGTCTTGTCGGGATCGAACTCGGCGACGATCTTGCCTTCGTGCATGACCGCCAGGCGGTCGCTCAGGGCCAGGAGTTCGTCGAGGTCCTCGCTGATGAGCAGGATGGCAACGCCCGCTTCGGCCTGTTCGAGAAGAACCCGTTGGATGGCGGCGACGCCTTGCACGTCGAGGCCGCGGGTCGGCTGGGCCGCGATGAGCACCGTCGGGTTGCCATCGACTTCACGACCGACGAGCAGGCGTTGGAGGTTCCCTCCGGAGAGCCCGGCGATGGGGGAGTGCAGGTCGGCGATCTTGACGTTGAACCGCTCGACCAAGTCCTTGGCGTGGGCAACGGACTTGTCCTGGTCGATGAGCAAGCCCTGGGCGTCGGTGCGATAGGTCCGCATGATCGCGTTGTCCGCCACGCTCAGACGCGGCGCCAGCCCGACACCGATGCGGTCCTCGGGCACATAGCTGAGCCCGCGCCGGTGGCGCTCATTTGGCGACGCTGAACTCAGGTCGTGGATGCCGGACTGGACGGAACCGGTACTCGGGATGAGCCCGGCCAGCGCGTCGGCCAGCGGCCGTTGTCCATTGCCGGCGATGCCGGCGATGCCGAGCACCTCGCCCGACGCGATGGACAAGGACACGCCGTCGACGATGTGGCGACCATGCAGGTCGACCACCCGAAGCTCGGTGACGTCGAGGGCGGAGGCGCCGGGTTGGGTGGTACGGACCCGTCGCTGCGACACGGCGGTGGCTTCGCCCACCATGAGCTCGCCCAGGCGCCCGGCGTCGAGATCGCTCACCGCCAAGTTCCCAGCGACCGTCTCACCGCCCCGAAGCACCGTCGCTTCGTCGCAGAAGGCGGTCACCTCGTCGAGCTTGTGGCTGATGAAGATGATGCTGCGTCCGTCGGCCGCCATGGCGGCGGTGATGCGTCCGAGCTCTTCGGCTTCGACTGGGGTGAGCACGGCGGTCGGCTCATCGAGGATCAGCACTCGGGCATCACGCCACAAGGCCTTGAGGATCTCGACTCGCTGGCGCTCACCCATGGAGAGTTGCCAGACCTCGCGGCGAGGGTCGGTGGCCAACCCGAAACGCTCGGCAAGCGCCGCTACTTGGTCCTCGAGGGCCGAGCGGTTCAGTACTCGGGGTGCAGCCCCGAGCACGACATTCTCGGTTACCGAGAAGGTTGGTACGAGCCGGAACTCTTGGTGGACCATGCCGACGCCAGCAGCGATGGCGTCAGCTGGTGCGGCGAATGACTGGTCCTCGCCATGAAGTTTCAGCGTGCCTTCGTCGGGGCGATACACCCCGGCAAGCACGTTCATCAGGGTCGTCTTGCCGGCGCCGTTTTCCCCGAGCACCGCATGAACCGAGCCATGCTTGACCCGAAGCGAAGCGCCCGCATTGGCAATAACACCGGGAAAGCGCTTCCAGATGTTGTCCAGCTCAACAGCTTGACCTTGCGCAGGCGCTACCAACGTTCCCCTCGTTCCCCCATGTCGCGAGTATGCCCCGAACGCGATCGTGGCCGGACCACCCCAGGGGTAGTCCGGCCACAAGTTCACCACATGCGCCTATGTGGCGCTTGTGAACGTTTCGTTAGCCGAGTGAGCCTTCGACGTTCTCGACGAAGAAGTTCATGTCGAGCAGGATGAAGTCGTCGATCGCTGCGCCCGGTTCACCGACCATCACGTCAGGTGCGAATGCATTCGGGAAACCGTTCACGATCACGCCGTCCTGGAAGATGACCGTGCCGTCCTGGGCAACAACGCTGCCCTGGTCGAACACATCGAATTCACCATCGAGGATCTGCTGCTTGACTTCTTTCATCTCGCCGGCCACCGGCGAGCTGTCGGGAATGTCAATGTCGACGACACCGTCAGCCATGCCACCCCACCACGCCTCGGGCGTGTAGGTGCCGTTCTTGGCGTCTTCGATGATCTGGGAGTAACGAGGTGTCCAGTCCCACACCGGGGCGGTCAGGTAGCCGTCGACCTGCTCGGACATGTCCGAGTGGTAACCGATGAACGTGCCACCGGCGTCGGTGATGGCCTGACCCGTGGCGGTCGAATCCTGGTGCATCGTGAGCACGTCAGCGCCGGCGTCGATCAGCGCCTGGGCCGTGTTGCCTTCGACACCAGGATCGAACCAGGTGCTGGTCCAGGCAACTTCGACGACAGCGTCGGGGTTGGTGCGGGCAACGCCGAGTGCGAATGCGTTGATACCGCGGATGACCTCGGGGATCGGGAACGCAGCGACGTAGCCGATGCGGTCCGACTCGGTTGCTGCGCCTGCGGCCATGCCGGCGATGTAGCGCGGCTGGTACATACGGCCGAACGTGTTGCCGAAGTTCGTGTCGTTCATCTTGAAGCCCGAGACGTGCTCGAAGATCACATCGGGGTTGTCGTTCGCGAACTGCTCCGTGGCGTCCATGTAACCGAACGACGTGGTGATGATGACGTTGTAGCCATCGTCGATGAACTGCTGAACGGCGTTGTCGAATTCGGCACCGCCTTCAGGGATTGATTCGACGAATGCGGTTTCGACACCGGTCTCCTCTTGCGCACCCAGGCGACCCTGGTTGTGCATGAAGTTCCAGCCGGCATCGCCGATGGGTGCAACCATCACGAATGCGGCTTTGGTGTCATCGCCGTCGTCACCACCACAACCGGTGGCAAACAGTGCCAGCGCCACCAACGACGCAAGCGCGAGCTTGAATGCTCTGGACATGGGACCCTCCTTGATCGACCTGATGTCGGATCAGCCCCTATGTCTATCGAAGCACGGACCGTTCTGCCAGCATCTTCGCGACTTCTCCGCTCGAGGACGCGACCAGGCGTTCCTCGACCCGCACATGAGGTGACGATGCAGGCGATCGTGCAGACGTGTCGGGTCGGTAACGAAACGTCGCGCTCGTGGGGTCTGGGACCCATCGCCGCGCAACTATTGCTCGCCAGACTCGAACCCCATCCGTACTGTCGAGCCTGTGGCGCGGCGTGGTGATCGGGAACCGGATGCCCTGCGTGATCTCGCGATCACCTCGCTGCTCAGGGAGTCGAGCGTCATCACCGTCGTCCTCGATAGCGACATGATCGTCCGCTGGGCGAGCCCGTCGGCTGCCGCGGTGGGAGTCGCACCGGTTGGGCGTTCCGTGGTTGAGTTGGTGCACGCCGACGACCTGGATCGCGTGGCCACGACCTTTGCCGTCAACGCGATCGACGGTGACCAGTCGAGCCGTCTCACCAATGTCGTCATCCCGCTTCGTGTGGTGACTCCGACTCGCAGCGTGCCGTTCGAGGCGACCGGACGCTGGGTACGCACACCGGACGGCGATTGGTATTTCGTCGTCGCGCTGGTCGATGTCACGACTCGGTTCGCAACGACCGAAGCACTGCGCTCCATCGCCGAATCCGCCGATGATCAATCAGCGGTGCGGGTGCTCGTCGATGCGTGCCATACCTTCAATGGCATCGACGGCGCCCAGGTCATTTGGTGGACCGCCGAGCGGGAACGCCGCACGATTGGCGACCTGGGGACCGGCGCTGACGTCGTCGACAATCTGGTTCCTGGCGATGGTGAGCTCGGACCCCTTGGGACATCGGTTGCGCTCGGCAACTGCGACTGGGCCCATGTGTTTCCCGTGACGAGCGGGGGTGAGATGCTCGGTGCGTTTGGCTTCTGGGGATGGGGCCCGCCGCCCGAAGTCGCCTTCCTTTCGGTCGTCGTTGCCCCCCTCATCGATCTGGCCGCACTGGCCTTGACCCGGGGCCGCGCTCAGGCATCGCTCGCCGCCCGAGCGAACACGGATCCGTTGACGGGTCTCGCCAATCGTCGAGCGTTCATGAACGAGTTTCCGGTGCAGCACAACGAGTCGGTTGCGGTCATGTACATCGACCTCGATCGGTTCAAAGACATCAACGACTTCTGGGGTCACGCCATGGGCGACCGAGTGTTGCAACTGGTCGGTGAACGGCTTCGACATGCGGTGAGCAAAGGTGATGTGGTGGCCCGGCTGGGGGGAGACGAGTTCGCGGTTCTGTGCCGGTGGATTCGTCCCGACTCGGCGCCGGTCATCGCGGACCGGGTTCTCGAGGCCCTCAACCGCAGCTACGACATCGATGGGGTGCGGGTGCCGGGTGGCGCCAGCGTGGGCATCGTGGTCGGCACTCGTCGCAGCGCCGGTCCAGACCTGCTCGATCGGGCCGATCGCGCGCTCATGCAGGCCAAGGCCGAGGGCAAGGCGCGGCTCGTCGTCGCCGCCGAGGTCGACTAACCCCGCTGCGTTGCTCCGACACCCGCAACTGTCCTGTTGCGTTGGGCATGCGGGTCCGAGATTGGGGCGATGACGACGTCGGGGTCGCTGGCCAGCCCGTACGCTTTGGACCCGTGACCACGCCGTCATTTTCCCGAGCCCCCGAAGAGCCGTCGACTCGTTTCGCGAATTTCGCGCTCGGACTCGACGCCGCCTTCTGCAACATCGTTGGACTGGTCCTTACCCTCACCGGTTCGTTCATGTCCGATTGGCTCGGCATTGCCGGCTGGATCATCGTCGTGTTCGGTGTCGTCGTATTGCTGTGGTCGTTCGTGGTCACGCTCTTCGCCAACCGGCGGATCTCTCGCCGCCGCGAAGTCGATCTTGTCCTGCGGGTCAATGTGGTCTTCGTGATCGCGGCCATCGTGTTGATTGCGCTGCCGAACGCGCTCTCGTCGGACGGACGAGTCGTGCTCGCGATCGGCGCGGCGATCGTGGCCGGCTTCGCGATCGCGCAGTTCTTCGCTCGCCGCGACCTCGACTAGCCCGACACGATTAGCGCCGCACGATTGGCGCCGGGCGACTCGCCGCTAGGCCGGGTCGGCGTCAACCGTTCGGTAGAGGACCTGCAACCGTTCGTCGGCGAGCACAAACCCGGTGCGCTCATACAGGGCGACCGCTCGCTCATTGGTCAACTGCGTGTTCACATGGGCGGTGCGAGCACCGTTCTTCCATGCCCATCGCAATGAGTCCTCGACCAGGGCTCGTCCCCACCCTTGCCCTTGGGCCTCGGGATGCACTGCGACACGTTGCACGTACGCGTTTGAACCGGCGAGCCCGGTCACGTGATAGCCCGTAACGGGTTCGGTGCGCGTGACCTGGAACCGATGCCGCGGTGTCGCCCGCATCGAGTCCGCCAAGCTGGCACGGTCGAACTGCCAGAAGTCGTCGAAGGCCAGCGCATCGAGGGTGAGCACCTCGGGGTAGTCGAGCCGGCGGCCGCGGCGTAGCCGCGACTTCTCGCCGCGTTCTGGCCTCGCCACCGTCTCGCTGAGGGCGCATCGCAGCAAGTGGAGTTCTTCGACAAGTTCGAAGCCGGCCTGGAAGAACGGTTCGGCCTGGGTCGGCGTCATCGCCGCGGTGTAGGTCGCCGTGAAGCCCTGTTCCGCAATCGTCGTCAAGGCGTAGTCGATGGCTTCGATCGGCAAGGCATGTCGCTCGGGAAACGGGACCAGGTTGGCCGTGTCGTCGCGAGATTTCCAAGAGCCGATCTGCACCCGGTCTCGGCCATGGTGCACCATCCGTCGCGTGAAGGCCACGGTGTGTTTTACCTCAATCCCCGAGAGCACCGTGGTTCGGTCAACCTAGGATTTCGCTGTGAGCCTGTTGTTCGTGTCCCACCAGCACTGTCTCGAGCATCTGACCGGCCCGGGACATCCGGAGCGTCCGGCCCGTTTGGGCGCCATTGCCGAAGGACTTGCGCGCGCTGAGCTATCCGACGCCGTCACGCTCGTCGACGCTCCACTCGCCCCGATCGAGACCATTACGCAGGTACACCACGGCGACGTTGTGGCGCTGGTCGAAGAGCTCGCTGACACCGGCGGAGGCCACATTGACGGCGACACCGTCGCGTCGGCCGCCTCGTTCGACGCGGCCCGCCTGGCGGCCGGGGCAGGACTCGAAGCCATTGCCCGGCTCCGCGGCGGCGAGGTCGATACGGCGTTCTGCGCGGTACGTCCTCCCGGGCACCATGCGACGACCCGGCAATCGATGGGCTTCTGCCTCTTCAACAATGTGGCCGTCGCCGCACGGGCGCTGACCGACGCAGGCGAGCGAGTAGTGATCGTCGACTACGACGCACATCACGGAAACGGTACGCAAGAGATCTTCTACGACGATCCGAGCGTCCTGTTCGTGTCCTTCCACCAGTGGCCCTGCTACCCCGGCACCGGCGATGTGTCCGAGAGCGGCACGGGTGCAGGTGCAGGTACGACGCTCAACATTCCGCTACCGCCGGGCGCGACGGGTGACGTGTATCTCCAAGCCTGGGACCGAGCGGTAGCCCCGACCATCGAAGCCTTCAAACCGACCTGGCTGCTGGTGTCGGCCGGCTTCGACGCGCATCGGGCCGACCCGATCACCGCCATGGGGTTGACCGCCGGCGACTTTGCCTCGTTGACGTCGCGTGTCATCCAGGTCGCGCCGCCGGGGCGACGTGTCGTGTTCCTCGAAGGCGGCTACGACCTCGACGCGCTCACCGAAACGTCGGCAGCCGTCATGTCGGCACTCGTTGGGCAACGGTTCGCGACCGAAGCCGCGTCGAACGGTGGTCCCGGCGCTGCGGTCATCGATCGCGTCATCGCGCACCACGCGTCGTTCGGCTGAGCCAGGTGACCTTCACCCATCTTCCTGACGTTGTTGCCCTCGTCGAACCGCTCGCGCAGCGGTTTGTGCAGGCGGGCCACCGGCTCTACCTGGTCGGCGGCATCGTTCGCGATCAGTGGCTCGATCACGAGTTGAGCGACAGCAGCGACGTCGATCTCACGACCGATGCGGACCCGTCCGTCATCAAGGAGCTGGTTGCCGATCTTGCCGACGCACTCTGGACCCAAGGGGAACGCTTTGGCACGATCGGCCTTCGGTTCCAGGGTCGAGCTATTGAGATCACCACGCATCGAGCGGAGAGCTACGCCTCGGACTCACGCAAACCCCAGGTGACCTTTGGCAACGACATCGCCGTCGACTTGTCTCGGCGCGACTTCACCGTCAACGCAATGGCGATCGAAGTGCCCAGCGGCGAACTCGTCGACCCATGGACCGGCGCGGCCGATCTGCAGGCGGGGCTGCTGCGCACGCCGCTCGCGCCCGAGATCTCGTTCAGTGATGACCCATTGCGCATGCTCCGAGCGGCACGATTCGCCTCGCGTTTCGACCTACATCCGTCTCCCGAACTTGCCCAGGCGGCGACCGACCTACGCGAACGCCTTCGGATCGTCGCGATCGAACGCATCGGTGATGAGCTGGAGCGGCTCTTCGGACTTCCCGAGCCCGAACGAGGCCTGCGCTTTCTTGTCGAGACCGGACTCGCGCACGTGTTGTTGACGTGGAATGAACCCGACGCGGGCGCGCCGAGCGTCGACCGTCTCCGCGCCGCGGCGCATGCAGCGAGTCGAGTCGCCGAGAACGTCTGGCAGCTCCGTCTGGCCGCCTTTCTGACCGTGGCCACCCAGACCGATACCGACCTCGAGCACCGCCTGGAGCCGCTTCGGCTCAGCCGCGACGATCACCGCATGATCATCGATCTGGCGACCAGCGCCCGTCAGATCGATGTGAGCGACGTCCAGGCTCCGAGCCTGCGTCGATGGTTCGCTGGGTCGAAACGTCCGGCCGATGCGGTGACGGTCGCGATTGCGGTCGCGGACCCGAGCGATGCGCCCGGCGTTCGAGCCTTCGGCGATGCGGTTGCGGCACTGAACGAAATCGAGGACCTTGCGGCTCCTGTTTTGCTCGACGGCGCGACTGTCATGGACCTGCTCGGCGTCGACGCTGGCCCGATCGTGGGTGAGGCCGTGGCCGTGTTGCAACAGGCCTTTTTCGACAAAGGTCCGCTTCCGGTTGCCACACAGGCCACGCTCCTCGAGATGTGGTGGTCCGACCGACGCACAGACACTTGACGATGCCCGCCGCATCGTCTGGCCACCGAAGTAGCCGCCCACATTGTCTGCCCCGCCGTCGGTCGGTCCCCACTGAACCCGCCACCGTGATCGGCTCCCGCCACGAGATAGGTTCAGATCTCGTTCGTCATGTCCCCCTGGTCGAAGGTCGTTCGTCGTCCATCTGACGTTCACTCTGCCCCAAGGCGCGACGATGGTCTGTGCGTGAATTCGCACAAGTCAGGTGACCTGCGTCACCGTCCGACTGCGCGGTCGCCGCTCGGCTGCTTCCCCACGACGGCAGGGGCGGACCTACAGTGGCCTGATGGTCTTCCGGGTGCCTACGGGTGATCGCGGGTCCGACCAGGGCCATGTCGACTACCGGTTGTCCCGCGCGTCGACCATCAACTCGTATCGGTCGGGCGAGCTCAGCTACAGCGAGGTAACCGACGCGCATCCCGAACTGGTGCGAGCTGCGGGCCAAGTCGGGACTCCCACACCGGGCAGCTGTCCTGTGTGTGAGCGCGAGGGCACCTTGGTGCATGTGACCTATGTGTTCGGGCCACGCTTGCCGAGCCATGGTCGATGTATCACGCTGCGGGGCGAACTGGCCAGGCTGGCGCGTCGTCCGGGGCGCCACGTCGCCTACGTCGTCGAGGTCTGCCAGGAATGCTCATGGAACCACCTCGTTCGTCGATCGGCACTGCAGTCCGAACCGGGCGACGTGCAAGAGACCGAGGACCTCGAGCGGTAGGCGTCCGCCCGTTGTGACGCCTGGGTAACACGACGTCACCCACGCGAGCAATGGTGCCCTACATGGGGTAGGGCTCGTGGATCACTCGGGTAGGCCGGGTAACCCGGAACACTCAGTTCGAGACGATCGTCTCCGATGGCATTCGTGTGAACGCTGGGGCGACGACCAACGGTGCCGGTGACGGCCTCGAGGCCGTTGATTCCCGCGCCATTGACGACGACGAGGCTGAGTTCCCGTGGGGCGAGCTCGTCGACAAGATCAGTCAGACGGCACTGCTGCTCGTCATCGCCAAGCTCGTAGCCGCATGGGGCATCGTTGCCCTCTGGGGCGTCGAGATGCGCAGCCGCCTCATCTTCGGCTTCATTCCCTACGCGGGACTCCAGACCTCGGCCGCCCAGTTCCGTACCGTCGCTGCTTGGTCGACGGCCATCGTCGCCCTGATCGCCGTTGCCTGGGTCGTAGCCCACTTCGCTCGCCGCAAGCATCACCACCCGATGCGGGTCTGGGCTGCGGCTGCCGCCATCCCGATGTCGGCATTGCTCACCTTCCTCGAGTGGTACCGGCGCTTCGATGCCGACCACCTGATCCCGACCAGCTGGCTGGTCCGGATCCTGCTTTTCCTCGGCGTCGCCGCCGTGCTGTTCCTCGGGTTCATCGAGTACCCGGGTGAGCGAGCAGACGAGGAGCCCACCAATGCGAACGCTCGCCGTTCGTTCCCAAAGATCTCGGCCCAGCCGTGACCACCCCTGCGTTACCCCAAGGAGACACTCGCATGGAGACCCCCCAGAAGAAGAGCCGACTCGCCGCTCTCAAGTTCACCCGTCGAAGTGCAGCGATCATCGTTGCCCTGCTCATGGTCGCCGCACCTGCCGGCGCGTCGATCATCGTGCAGAACTTCATGGAAGCCGACATCACGGCTGCCCCGCCCTGCTTCGTCAAGACCACCGGCTCTGACCCGCTGAACAGCTCACAAGCAAGCTTCGATGCCTCGGGCGCCAACACCATCGCTGTCGATGGCGTCGACCTGCTCGAAGAGAAGATCACCGTCAACGGCATGACCGGTGACCGTGTCATCTACACCGACGTGGTCCGCTACGAGAACAACTGCCTCGAGCCAATCGACGTTGTCCTGACCACCAACGCGGTTGCCGGCGACTGGACCAACCTCGCCGCCGAGATCTGGATCTCGAACATTGCCGCACCTGCTGCCGTCGACCCGAACCTCGACGGTGTCGGTGGCGACTGGAACGACGACTACATCATCGTTCCGGCCGGTACCACCGCTGGTGCCTTCGTCGACTCGACCGGTGTGATCACCGTCGCTCCGGGCGCTGAAGTTCAGGGCGCGTTCGTCGTGAGCTCCGACGTTGCCTTTACCGCAGGCACCGCAACCGTCAACTGGGTCGCACAGGCGACCATCAACTAACCGACTGACCTGGATTCGCAGGGGACAGATAATGGGCACGCTCATGCGTCGCAAGGAAGCTCACCACCGGCACCTGCCGGTGGTGGGCTTCGCCCTTTTTCTCACCGTCCTGCTGATTCCCCAGGTCGCGTTCGCCCGCATCTTCATCCAGAATCACATGGAGGGCAGCGTTGCCGCTGCGTCTGCGGGTCCTGAGTTCTACGCCTATCACCAAGGCGACGAAGCAAACTTCGACCTCCAAGCCGAGTTCGATCTCGGCACCTACGACGACACCGAGATCGATGGGAGCGGCACGCTCCTCCAGCTCGCCTCGGGCGCCCCGATCGATTGGTGGGACACCGACTGGGGTCATCGGCGCTGCTTCGACATCATCAACGGCGACGCACTGCTCGTTGAGCATCAGGTCCGGATCGTGTTCGACTCGACCGCCGATCTGGCCGCAGGCCTGGTCCAACCCGATGGTGCTGACTATCGGGCCATCGCCGACGACGACGTCACCGAGCTCGCGCTCTTCGTCGAGTCCGGCGTCGGTACGACCGAGACGACCGTGTGGGTCCAGCTCGATCTTGCGGCCTTCGCCACGACCCAGTTCTGCCTCTACTTTGACAACGCCACCGCGGCATCGGTTTCGTCAGAGGCCGACGTCTTCTCGTACTCCTCGCAACGCGAGCTGTACTTTCCCGCATGGTGGCGCCTGGACGGAAGCGGCGGCAACGACGGCACCGTCGACATCGTCAGCTATGTCGACAACAACACGGTGACCGTCGGCGCCGTGACGGCCACGCTCAACGCCGGCGACGTCCAGCCGTTCTTCGGCATCACCGAAGACACCCAAATTCTCTCCACCGGCCCGCTCGGCGGACGCGGACGCGGCGAAGGCATGGACTCGATCGTGCCGATCAGCTTTGCCGGGACCGACATGGTGTTCCCGACCAACCGTTCGGTCAACCAGTGGACGCTCGTCTCGCCCACCGACGCCAACGCGATCGTCGACATCTATGACGGCACCACGCTGGCATGGACCGGCACGGTCGGAGCCGTCGCCGCGACGCCCACCGTGGACATCAGCAACAACCGCTCCGGCGTGATCCGCTCCACCAACGGTGTTCCCGTCATCGTGACCCACACCGCAAATCGAAACTCGTTCTCGGACTCGCAGGTTGTGCCCCCGTACTTCCCCGGCGACGACCTGTATGGCGTGCGAAGCCGCAATGCGCTGTTCGCCTTTGACGGCGGTGGCAGTGCCGATGTCTGGATGGACGATGGATCCATCACCACGGTGTCGGCTGGCGCCGGTGGCCTCGACTCGCTCAACCAGGGCAGCGATACCGACGGCGACGGGACGGCCATGCGAGTCACCAATGTCGTGACCGCGACGGGCGGGATCCAGCAAGCCGACCGCGACGGTTGGGAGTCGACCGCGTTCCTTCCCGAGACCTTGCTCGACAGCGTGTACTTCCTGCCGTCCGACGCGGACTACGTCGCCTTTTCGTGCCCGGTCGCCATCACGATCGAGGTCGGCGGCGCACCGCTCTCCTGCACGCCGATCAGCCCCGGCTTCCCCGGCCATGCCATCTGGGGCGCCGCCGCCCAAGGCACGGAGATCCGCAGCACCGGGGGCGAAGCGTTCTTCGCCTATTACGAAGACAGCCGCAACCAGGACGAGACCAACCTGTTGGGTATGAAGTCCGCCTGGGCGTTCAGCAACAGCGATCCGATCGTGTCGGCGCTGCCGATCGAAGCGTTGCCCGCAGGCGTGTTGGTCGGTACGTGGACGAGCCCGGTGATCGACACACTGATTTCGGGTAGCAACGTGTTCGGCCTGTTGAGCGCCGATCTCGTCGATCTTCCGGTTGGCACCAACGTGACGATGCAGGTTGCTCGAGGCGCGACACCGGCACTTGCGCTGGCCGCTCCGTTCGTGGGCCCTGACGGCACCACGGGCACCAGCTTCGGTGCGGGCGAGAATCCGATTCCCTACGTGTGGGACTTCGGAGATGCGTACTACGTCGTGCGGCTCGAGCTGACCACGGCGACCGCCGGCGTTTCACCGACCGTCGACGCGGTGCGCCTCGGCTATGACCTGCCGCAGGTGTCCATGTCGAGCCTGCACGTCGTCGAAACCGGCGGTGTCGATGCGGACCGCGACTGGCTGCTGCGGATCTGGACCGAGGACCCGAACCTGACCGGTGCTGGCGCGACGTTGGCGCATCTGAGCTCGACCGGTTTGACCGGCGCCTCGCAGGCCCAGTTCGATCTCGATGGTTCGGTACAGATTCAGGTGGTCGGTACGTCGATAACCCAGACGAGCGGTCCGAGCGTGGCGATCGGTCCAGGCCTGGCGCATTCGATCGTCGTCGACACGCAGGACATGGCCGGCGTCGATCTCGATGCCGTTTGGCAGGCACAGTTGCCCGGCACGGGAATCCTGATCCCGCACGAGGTGCGCATCAGCTTCATCTAGGTGGCGCCGGATCGCACGAGACGCTGCGCTCCGCGGGAATGGAGCGACCCTTGTGGCGGTTGGAAGAACGTGCTTTGATGGAGTCGCTGCCGGCAGCCCCAGGCGCCGGACGGTATGTTCTCAGTTGTAAGGAGCCACTATGGCCAAGCGTCGCACTGCGCCCGCGCTCGCGTCCCGAAAGGTCGCGACCGGAGCCGATCCACTCGTGATGGTCACCGCGTATGACTATCCCTCGGCCCGCATGGTCGACGCGACCGACGCGGACATGATCCTGGTCGGCGACTCGCTCGCCATGGTCGTGCTCGGTTACGAGGACACGCTCTCGGTGACCATGGACGACATGGTGCACCACACGGCAGCGGTTGCACGCGCCAAGCCCAAGCAGCTCATCGTCGGTGACTTGCCGTGGATGAGCTACCACGTGTCGGTCGAAGAGACCGTACGTAACGCCGCCCGCCTGATCCGTGCCGGCGCGGGTGCCATCAAGCTCGAGGGCGGCATCCAGCGGCTTCCCATGATCGAGGCCCTGATCGCGGCCGAAATGCCGGTGATGGGCCACATCGGTCTGACCCCGCAGTCGGTGCATGCGATGGGTGGCTTCAAGGTGCAGGGAAAGAGCACCGAGGCCGCGCTGGCGCTCGTCGACGAAGCCAAGGCCCTCCAGGCCGCCGGGTGCTTCTCGATCGTGCTCGAAGGGGTGCCTCGCCGCGTCGCCGATCTCGTCACCGAATCGATCGACATCCCCACGGTCGGTATCGGCGCTGGGCCGGGCTGTGATGGCCAAGTGCTGGTCTTCCACGACATGCTCGGCTTGCAAGACGACTTCGTGCCAAAGTTCGTGCGGGTCTACGCATCGCTCAAAGATGACGGCATCGCTGCGCTCAATGCCTATGTCGACGACGTGCGGACCAAGGCGTTCCCGAACGACGACGAGAGCTACCACATGAAAGACGAAGAAGCCGAAGCCCTCGGCCTCTACGGTTCCGGCCCCACGGCCGATTGAGCCGTCTGTCACGACGGCCCGACTCTGTATTCACGTTGACCTGCTCAGCGTGTACGCGAGCGCCTGTCATAGGCCCATGGGATACTCGTCTCATGAGGACTGGTCTCATGAGGTTCAGCCATTGGGCGCCGCTATCGTGCTGCGTTGCAATTGAACAGTTGCAAACACCCTGCTGTGAAGTCCACAGCCCTGCTCCGCAGGTCCAGAGGGAGGTGCTCCATGCGAGCGTATGAACTGATGGTCATTTTTGATGGCGATCTCGATGATTCGAGTGCTGCCAAGGCGTCGAGCCGAGTTGCGGGTTCCGCAACCGAATACGGCGCCACGATCGAAAAGAACGATTGGTGGGGCCGACGCAAGTTTGCCTACGAGATCAATCACAAGGCCGAGGGTTACTACCTCGTCCTCGAACTCGTCTCCGAGAACGGTTCGTTCATCGGCGACCTCGACCGGAACCTCCGGCTCGCGGACGACGTCGTTCGCCACAAGCTCATTCGCCTGCCCGATAGCGAGGCCGAAAAGCGCGGCCTGATCGGCGCATCCTGAGAGGAAGCACCCCATGGCATTTGGAAATACCGTCAGCATCGTTGGCAACATCACCCGCGATCCCGAGCTGCGCTACACGCCCAACGGCGCGTCAGTCTGCAACTTCGGTGTTGCGTGGAACAAGCGCTACCAGCGCAACGGCGAACAGGTCGAAGAAGTCTCGTACTTCGACGTCTCCTGCTGGGGCACGCTCGCAGAGAACGTCGCCGCATCGCTGACCAAGGGCACCCGAGTCGTCGTCAGCGGCGAACTCGAGCAGCGCTCTTGGGAAACCCCCCAGGGTGAACGTCGCTCCAAGGTCGAAATCAAGGCCGACGACGTGTCACCAAGTCTGCGTTGGGCCTCCGTCGAGGTCACCCGCAACCCCCGCGACGACAACTTCGGTGGCGGAGGCGGCGGAGGCTTCGGTGGCGGTGGTGGCGCAAGCCAGCCCGTCCAGAGCAACCCCGCACCAGCCCCTGCCCCAGCCCCGAACTACAACTACGACGAGGAGCCGTTCTGATGGCCCGCAAACCAAATCGTTCCCCCAAGCCACGCGACAACCAGCGTCGTGGCAAGAAGAAGATCTCGGTCCTCACCCAGGAAAAGATCGAGTACGTCGATTACAAAGACGTCAACCTTCTCCGCCGCTTCATGTCGGACCGGGCCAAGATCCGCGCTCGTCGCGTCACCGGCAACGACACCCAGCAGCAGCGTGAGATCGCACGTGCGATCAAGAACGCCCGTGAAATGGCACTCGTGCCATACACGAACCGCGTGACTTCGCAGCGTGGTGGCAACCGCCGTGATGACCGTGGCAACCGCGCCGACGGTCCGGCACCACGTCCGAGCGGCCCGCCGCCAGGACCGAATGGTGATGGCGAAGACGTACTTGACGGCGAGGCCACCGAGGCCGAAACCGTCGATGCCGGCGACGCTGGCACGGACGAAGCTGGAGACGAGTGATGAAGGTTGTACTTCGTAACGCCGTTGATGGCGTTGGCAAGCGCGGCGACATTGTTGATGTCGCCGATGGCTACGGCCGCAACTACCTGATCCCGAAGGGTCTCGCCATGCGCGCGACCCCAGGGGTCGAACGCGAGGCCGAGGCCATGCGTCGGGTCGAGGCCCAGCGCGATGCCAAGAGCCGTGCGGCTGCCCAAGAGCTCGCCAACCGTCTCGGCTCGGTGCCGATGGTGATCGCGGCTCGCGCCAGCGACGAGGGCAAGCTCTTCGGTTCGGTTGGCGTGACCGAAATTGTCGGTGCAGCTGCTCATGCCGGCGTCGAGATCGATCGTCGCTCTGTGCAGCTCGAGGAGCCAATCAAGGACCTCGGGGATCACTCGGTGACCATCAACCTGCATCCTGATGTCAATATGGCCATCAGCGTGTCGGTGATCGCCGAAGAGGCGTAGCCAAACCAAACCACCTCTACATTCGAACAAGGGCCGCCTCGTCCCGAGGCGGCCCTTGTCGTTTTGGCGCGGCCGTTTTTTGATGCGGTCGTCTTGACGTTTTCGTTCATGGCGGCTGCGCCGGGCTGTCACACCCGGTGGTCAAGATGGGGGAGTCCGCTCACCAACATGCCGGATCGGTAACACTTGGCATGGGTTGCCCACAGAGGTGCGGAGTTGTCCCCATGTTTCCCACACCCAAATCCCCGTCATATCAGCAATTTCCCGAGGGTTGTCCACTGGAGAACGCGCCACGACGCGACATGCTGAGGTGCTGGCAATTGGGGGATGACACCTGTGAGTGACACGACGAATGCGCCGACGACGAACGCGCCGCTGAGCGCCCGCGTTCCGCCGCACAATATCGAAGCCGAAGCCTCGCTTTTGGGCGCGATGCTGCTCACGACCGATGCCATTGTCGATGCATCGCAGATCGTCGAGGGCGCCAACTTCTATAAGCCGGTACACCAGTCGATCTTCGAGGCCATTCGGTCGCTCTATGAGCGCGGCGAGGCTGTCGATGTGGTCACGGTCGCCGACGAGCTTGCTCGCGACGGCGTCGACGCGTCGGTCGCAGGTACCGGCGCGCTGATGGCCTTGTCGGCAGGCACACCTGCGGCGACCAACGCCGCCCACTACGCGCGGATCGTCTATGACCATGCGGTCCTGCGGAAGTTGATCACGACCGCGCACGACATCGCCGAGATCGGCTACGCCCAACCCGACGATGTCACCAAAGCAGTCGACGAGGCGGAAACGCTGGTCTTCAACGTCGCGCAAGGTCGGGTCTCGGACTCGATGGCGTACATGCACGATCTGCTGGGCGAAACGCTCGACGACATCGAGGCCCTCTACGACCGGGGCGATGCAATCACGGGTACCCCGACCGGTTTCGTCGATCTGGACCGACTTACCGCCGGTCTGCAGCCGAGCAACCTGATCGTCGTTGGCGCCCGTCCTGCCATGGGCAAGACCAGCTTCGCGCTCGGCATGGTGGCGCACGCGGCGATGGTCGAGCAGCGTCCCGTTCTGCTGTTCTCATTGGAAATGAGCAAGCTCGAGCTGTCCAAACGACTCTTGTGTTCCGAGGCCAAGGTCGACGCGACCAATATTCGCAATGGCCGGCTCAAAGACGATGACTGGACCAAGCTCGCCCAGGCAATGGGTCGCCTTGGCGATGCCCAGCTGTGGATCGACGACGATCCGAACATCACGGTGATGGACATTCGGGCTAAGGCCCGCCGGCTCAAGAGCAAGGTCGGTGATCTCGGCCTGGTCGTGATCGACTACCTCCAGCTCATGACCGGGCGTGGTTCTGCAGAGAACCGCCAGGTCGAGGTCTCCGAGATCAGCCGTGGCCTCAAGATTCTGGCTCGTGAACTCGAATGTCCGGTGATCGCGCTCTCGCAGCTTTCTCGTGGTCTTGAGCAGCGCACGGATAAGCGGCCGATGCTCGCTGATCTTCGTGAGTCGGGCGCGATCGAGCAAGACGCCGACGTCGTGATGTTCCTCTACCGAGACGATGTCTACAACCCGGACTCGGCGGACATGGGCCAGGCCGAGGTCATCATCGCCAAGCACCGCGCTGGGCCGATCGGTACGGTTCGACTCGCCTGGCTGCCGCACTACACGCGCTTCGCCAACATGGCCCGCAACAACTGAACTGAACGGGACCGAACCGAACGGAACTGATCTGGTCGGGTCCGATCGACGGTAATCGGGGCTCAGCGATCCGGGCTCAGTCTTCCGGGCTCAGTGATCGATCGAGGTACTTGCGAAGGTCGCAGACTGTTCGACAGGGTCCTCGTCGGCGGTGACGAGACTGGCGATTGCCCAAATCGCAGCGATGGTGCCAAACGCGATCATGGCGAGCGAACGCCCGAGCGGGGGTCGTTCAAGCACGGTGTCGTCGTCGCCGTGCTGGGGGACTCTCGGTCGCACCAGGGCGAGCAGGTTGCCCACGGCCAGCGCTCCGCCGATGGCCAGCACGAGAAGCGCAAGTAGGTTCTCACCGAAGATCATGTGGTGTCCTTGTCAGCACGCCACCGCTTGGCGCACGAATGCGGGCCCAGCGTAGCGATGCGCATTGGGCTTGAATGGCCCGTGATCCTCAGGGAACACGACCTACGCAGGATGTGACATCCGTCACCGGCGCTCATGAACCACGGGTGCGTCGCCGATTGGGTAGCTACCGAGGAGCGCCTGCCTGTCGGTGTGCTTTTTGTCAAGCATCGCCACAAATCGCCTCCCCCGGCGTCATCGACGGTGGGTGACTCCTCGGCAAAAAACCGGCTCCTGGTTTGCCAGCGTTTGCCTCCGGGCTCTGCGATGTGCAGGCGGAGGCCAAAACGAAAACTCCCTGGCGCGCTCGGAAAGCGGACCAGGGAGTTGGAACCTGTCAAAACACAGGGCCAAAACAGCAAGAAACCCTCGTTGGTGACCGTCGTCACCGCCGAGGGTTTCTTGAAGATCGACGTAATCGAGTTACGTCATGCGCACACGCTCAGTCGAGCGCACCTTGGAAGAACTTGCGACGGCTGCCGAGTGCAACGGCGCCGAAGGCGATCATGCCGGTACCGACGTAAGCGATAACGGTGCTTTCGCTACCGGTGTGGGCAAGAGCCGCACCAGCATCGCCGCCACCCGTGCCACCGCTAGCAGCGCCAGCGACAACATTGAGGCTACCCCAGCCGTATGGGCCGGTCGGAGCTGCAGGGTGGTTGGTGAACGGGCCACCGTAAGCCACTGCGTCGGCGCAGGTGTTGTCAGCGCCACCGAAGTAGTACCCACCGCAGTTGTTGTTAGCGCCGGCGTTCAGCGACAGAACACCGACCAGGATCATGGCGACTGCAGTTGCAGCTGCCAGCATCTTACGAATCATTATTGGTTCCTCCCGAGAGCCCTTCGGCTCTTCGATTCCAAAGGTGTGCGCGTATGCGCTGTGCAGAGGGCCAGTATAGACAAATGAGGTGACACGTCAACTCATTGCGACAATTTGTCGCGACCTCGCAACACGTCACTCATCGGCAACAAACTGCACAGAAATCGCCTGGTGGAAGTCGAGCGGTCCGCCCACGGTCCACGAACCGTCGGCCGCAACGTCATCAGCGACGACATTCCAGCCCTCGGTCGGCCGAACGGTCACCGAGAAGTCGCCCACGACAGCGAGCGCCTGGGCCGCAACGAGCAGGTCGTATCGGCCTGGCGCGACCTGACCCTCAATCTCAACCTTGATGATTCGTTCGGCGCTCAACGGCACCTCGATAGCAGACCGGTGATGCTCGTAGCTCAGAGAAGGCTTCGGTTCTTCGAGCTTGAGTGGCTCCTCGTCGACGGTGGCACCACCAACATCAGCGCGGGTGTAGAGCGCGACGTTGACGAAATTTGTGCCAGTCGTGAGCGGTGTGCCGTCGAGGCCGTCACGGGCGATGTGGCCGAGCACGTAACTTCCGGCTGTCGCCGGTGCATTGTTGCGATACGTCACACGGAGGGTGCCCGCAGTTTCGCCGGTCGCTGGGTCGACGGTGACGTCGTAGGCAAGGTCGCGATCGGTGTAGGCGTCGATCTTTCCAGCGATCCCGCTCTCGTGGTACCAGCCGATCATCTCGACCTGTTCGCTGACGTTCGGCAGGTTGGCGTCGAGAAGCACTCGACTCAGGAAGGCGTTTTCGAAATCGTCGAAGGTCGTAAAGGTCAGCCGGTCGCTGCGGGCCAGCGGGCCGAAGATGGCGCCGAGGCGCTCGGGGCCCGGTATCTCGATGGACAGCAGCTCGGCGAATGCCGTTCCCGCCAGATCTCGCAGCGCGTCTTGGCGTACATCGCGTGCCTCGCCGTCGAACTCGAGGTACTGCTCGCGCAGCAAGAAGTCGGCGACGTTCGTACTGTCGATTGGTTCATCGCGGCCAGCGACCGCGATTGGGCCCGTGAGCTCGAGGAACCCGCCGAGCGCGATCGGATCGATCGTCATCACGCCGTGGAGGGTGAAGTCAGGGTCTTCGCGCCACTGCGGAGCGAGATCCTTGGCGGCGTCGGCGATGGTCCGTAGGTCGGCGACGCCGGTCAGGTTCTGAGGGAAGATGTACGGCCGCTTGTCGAAGTAGGCCTCGGGAAAGAGCCCCGCTTGCGTGAACAGCGCCTCGCCGGTGCCGAATTCGGTGTCGATCGAGCCCGATTCGAGCAGCGACAGTTTCCCGTCGGTCGCTTCGAGGAGGCCGTAGGCACCCACGAACCCGCCGAACTCTCGCGACTCGGCGGGCTGCACGAACAGCACGAGATAGGTGCGCGTGCCGTCGGCTCCAAGGATCGCCGGCATCACGGCGGTGGCGTGGTTGGCAAGGTCGATGTCCCCGACGACATCTTGAAGCTCGACTTCGACCGACTCGAGCCGATCATCGAGGAAGGGGATCAGCCACGGTGACCGGACGCGCCGGATCGCTGCCTGGGCGTTCTGCAGGACTTGGTTGGCGTTGGCCAGCTCGCTGTTGACGTCGTCGACGACGCCGAGGTCGATGGCGCCGTTGCTGCCTCGGATCTGGTCGACATCGGCTGTCGTCACGGTCTGCACCGCAGCTGCGGCCAGGTTTTGGCCCTGGCTCGCCGCGGTCTCCAACGCCCGGCTGTGCTGAGCGACGATGGGCACGACCCGTGACGGGAGCGCAAGTACGCCGCCCAGACGTCCGGTGGCGGTGTCGAAGTTTGCCTGGGCGGCTTCGAGCAGCTCGACCGCAGTTTCTTGGTCGCCGGCTTCGAGCGCGTCGATGCCGTCTTCGGCCTGTTCGATGCCGTTCTCGACCGCGCCTCGAGCGGTCAGCGCGGCGATACCCGTCAGCACCGTCGCCACCGCAGCAAAGCCGGCGATCCACATCGCGATCTTTGCGACGTCGCGACGTTGACCATCAGCCAGCCCTCGGAATCCGCCGAACACGATTGGGGCGACACAGATGGCGGCCACCAAGGATGCGGTTCCCACATAGCGAATGTTGGGCAGGTGCAAGGCGGCGTGGGTGACCAGGCCACCGACGACCGTCTGCAGAATCGTGGCGCTCGACGCGTCGAACCGCTCGCGTTCATTGAGTGGCACCGCGCCGACGAGGGCGAGACCACCAAGCACGACCGCGGGTAGCTGGAACCCGCTGAAGAAGAACGCAAGCACGGCCGCGAGTCCGATGAGCTGGCTCCGATGAACACTGCCGGCGAGCCACGGAACGAGTGCGCCGAACCCAGCCGTCAGGACAAAGTCCGCGAGTGGGTTGTCGGTGGGGCGTTGGCCGCTGAAGACCGCCAAGATTGATGATGCTGCGAGGAGCAGGGGAACGACGCCCTCGGCAGCCAAACCGAACCGAATGGGCGCAGCGTCAGGGTCGGTGTTGCCGGCCGCGTCGATCGGTTCGTCGCCGTCAATGGGTTCCGCCGCGGTCGGACCGGACTCCACGAGGTCGGGGATCGGGTCGTCGCCTGAGTCTTGTGACATCGATGGCGATGTTATTGGGGTGGGATTCGTCTGTGGAGGCGCAAAGCTAGAGCCATGACTGCGATCGTCGAGTCACCCGTGGAACAGACGGCCGTCGAACCGGCCGGCCTTCGGCCCGCTGCCGCACGTCCTGGCGAGTTCCGAGCACTTGAACTCAAGAAGCTGTCCATCTGGCCTCCGGTTGTCTTGGCGCCAATGGCTGGGGTGACCGATGTGCCCTTCCGCTCGTTGTGTCGCCGCTTCGGCGCCGGCATCTATGTCAATCAGATGATCACGGCGCGGGCCTGGCTTGAGCGCGACCGCAAGACGCTCAAGCTGGCCGAGTTCGCCGCCGACGAGTACCCCCGCAGTATCCAGCTCTACGGCACGGTGCCCGAGGAGATCGGCGAGACCGTCCGGCGCCTCGTTGCCGAAGATGGCGTCGAGCATGTCGACATGAACTTCGGCTGTCCGGTCCCCAAGGTCACCCGCCACGGTGGCGGAGCGGCGCTTCCGGTGCGGCATCGGTTGTTGCGTCGCATCGTCCACGAAGCCGTCCAGGCTGCGGGTGATGTTCCGGTCACGATCAAGTTCCGCATGGGGGTCGACGACGATGTCCTCACCTTCATCGAGACCGGCCGCATCGCCGAAGACGAGGGTGTTTCGGCGATCGCGCTGCACGCCCGCACGGCGGAACAGCTCTACTCAGGAACGGCCCGGTGGGAGGCCATCGCTGAACTCAAGCAGGCCGTGACCTCGATCCCGGTGCTCGGCAACGGCGACATCTGGGAACCATCCGACGCGCTCGCCATGATGCGAGAGACCGGATGTGACGGTGTCGTGATCGGCCGCGGATGCCTCGGGCGGCCGTGGCTGTTCGGGGCCCTCGCCGCGGCCTTCGACGCCGAGCCTCTCCCGGCGCTCCCGGACTTCGCCGCGGTGAGCGCCATGATGCTCGAGCATGCGCACATGCTCGTCGATTGGTACGACGACGAAGACTCGCTGCGCCAGTTCCGCAAGCATGCGCTCTGGTACCTGATGGGGTTCCCGGTCGGCGGCGAGCTGCGGAATCGTTTCGCCCGCGTCTCGACGTTGGCCGAGCTCGAAGAGCTCTGTGCGGCCGTTCCCCCCGACCTCGAGTTCCCGACCGATGTGCTGCGCCAGCCGCGCAGCCACACCGGCGGACCGCGCCCCGTGCATCTGCCCGAGGGTTGGCTCGAGAGCCGCGAGTCCGAAGAGCCGCTCTCGCGTGGCGCCGAATCCGTCGTGAGCGGTGGCTGAGCCCGTTCCGGCGCTCATCCTCGGATCGGGGTCGCCGCGGCGACGCGACCTGCTGGCGCAACTCGAGGTGGCTTTCGAAGTCCTCGTTGCCCCCGTCGACGAAGCCGGATTGGTTGACGGAAATGTGCACGCGAGCGTCGAACGAACCTCGGTTGCCAAATTCGAGGCGTTCGACGACGCCACGCACTATGGCCGCGCACTGTTGACCGCGGACACGCTGGTCGCGGGCGGGGGAGCCGTGCTGGGGAAGCCCACTTCGCGCCCCGATGCCGAAGCGACCTTGCGGCGCCTGTCGGGTCAAGAGCTGACGATCGTCTCGGCGGTCTGTGCCGGCAAGGTTGGCGAGGATCCGATGCGCCGGACCATGACGACGTCGGTGCGACTCCGCCGGCTTGGCATCGAAGAAATCCGGGCGTATGTCGCGACCGGTGCCGCCGCCGACAAGGCCGGCGCACTTGAACTCCAAGGCCGAGCTGCGCCATTCATGGACAAGATCGACGGTTGTTGGTCCAACGTCGTCGGCCTGCCACTGTGCGCAACGGCCGAGATGCTCGCTGCGATGCCAGATTGCGTCGAGATGATGAACCAGCGCTGGCTAGCGCCCTGTCGCGGGGTTGGCTGCGGCGCGAGCCGCGGGTAGCGAGAACCCGACTTCGAACCCGCCACCAGAACGGTTGGTGGCATGCAACGTGCCGTCGTGGCCCTCGACGACTTGTTTGACGATGGCCAGCCCGAGTCCGGAGCCGGGAGCGGTCCGCGCTTCGTCGGCCCGATAGAAGCGGTCGAAGATGCGCGTGAGATCCGTGTCGCTGACGCCAGGGCCTTCGTCGAGGACCAGGACGCTGGTGCCCGCGTGCACGACACGAATCGTCGACGGCGGCTCGGAGAACTTGGCCGCGTTGTTGATCAGGTTGGTGATGGCACGCGCGAGCAGGGCCGGATCCGCAAGTACTACCGACTCGCCGGTGGCGGTCTCGAGCTCAACCGGTCGTCGATGTCGCCGTCTCGCTCGCTCGACACAGTCGGCGACGATGTCGCCCAGGTCGACCGTCATTCGCTGGCCGAGGTCGTCGCGGATCTCGGTCGCCGAGTCGACGAGCTCGGCAGTGAGTTCGCTCAGCTCGGCAAGCTCGTCGCCGATGTCGTCGAGGATTCGACCTCGCAGCTCCGGTTCGACATCGGGATGGCGTTGAAGAAGCTCCAGGTTGGTGCGCATCGACGTGAGCGGCGTACGCAGCTCATGGCTGGCATCTTGGACCAGGCGGCGTTGCTGTTCGCGCGAGGTGTCCAGCGATTCGAGCATCGTGTTGAAGCTCGACGCGAGTGTCGAGATCTCTCCGGTGCCATCAACGGAGATGCGCTCGCCGAGGTCCTGGGTCGAGGCGACTCGGTTTGCGGCATCGCTGAGTTGCTCGATTGGCTCTGTTGCTCGACGAGTGAAATACCAGCCGAGCAAACCCGCGATGAGTGCACCGACGATGCCAAACCCGACGATGCGGACGAACAACCCCCGCAAGGTGCTCTCGGTCAACTCGACGCTTCGGGCGACCTGCACGGCGCCGAGGTCACCGAAGCCGGTCGTCAGCACCCGGAACCGTTCGTCGTCGACGGTGACGGTACGAATCGACTCGCCAGTGCCGGCCTCGGCGATCGCCGCTTCGGTGCTGTCGATCGGGAGGACCCGGCACGCCGACTCGACGACGCCGTCGTTGCGAATGACCTGCATCGAAGACGAGAAGTCAGAGATGAACGCGGCAAAGCGCTCGCCACGCGGCAGGCGGGGGCCAGAGCCGACGGCGGGTTCGGTCGTGTCGGCCAAGGTCTCGGGTTCCGCGGCGCACGTGAGGCGGCGCAGTTCGAGCAGGGCACGCAGCTGGCCCCCGAGCCGGGGGTTTTCGGTATCCAAGGGCGCCACATCGTCATACAGCCGAGCGTCGACCCCCTCGAGTCCGACCGATCGCGACGACAGCGCGACGCCGATGCCGCCGAGCGCAGACGCCAGTAGGACCGTCGCCGCGATGAGCAGCGCGAGGCGTGAGCGCAAGCTCATGGTGTCAGTGGGAGCGGGCGACGTAGCCGACGCCGCGCACCGTGTGGATGAGCCGCGTGGCGCCATCGGCTTCGAGCTTGCGGCGCAGGTAGCCGATGTAAACGTCGAGTGACTTGGACCCGGTCTCGAAGTCGTAGCCCCAGATGCGTTCATAGATCAGGTCGCGACTCAAGACGATGTCGACGTTGTGCAGCAGAAGTTCCAACAGGTCGAACTCGGTCTTGGTCAGCGTGATCTCGACCCCGTTGCGCGTCACCCGCCGAGCTGCGAGATCCATCCGCAGGTCGTCGAGCACAAAGGTCTGGCTGTCGTCGCCGGTGACGCCGTTGCGGCGCAGCAGGGACCGAATGCGCGCGAACAACTCGTCGAGCGAGTACGGCTTGACCAGATAGTCGTCGGCCCCGGCATCGAGTCCGGCGACCCGATCAGAAACCTCGTGACGTGCGGTCAGCATGAGAACCGGGGTGCGCACACCTTTGTCGCGAAGCCGACGACAGACGGTCAGGCCATCAAGGCCAGGCATCATCACGTCGAGGATGATCGCGTCGGGCTCGCTTTCGGCGAAGAGGTCGAGCGCCTGTGCACCATTCGGCGCGGCATGAACCGTGTAGCCCTCGAACTGCAACGCTCGCTCGAGCGCATCGCGAACGGCACGGTCGTCCTCGGCGATCAAGATGGTCGGGGCCGACGTCGTCACATCCGAAATCGTAGGAGAAGGGGTTGGCGACAAGCGGGGGACCGCAGCATTCTTGCCAAACTCTTGCGAACGGCAGCAGCGTCGCGGCGACCGCGAACGACTGGTTGGCGAGCGCGTACGCTGCATCCATGCGTAAACCCGATTGGGGCTTCGGTATCGCCGCACTTGTCGCGGGGCTCATGGCCGTGGCGATTGTGGTGATGCTGATTCTCGGCCTCCGCGGCTTGTTCTGATCCCCAGGCATCGGTCTTTCCCCGGCCCTGGTGCAGCGCGCGTCGGTAGGGATCGCTCCCCAGGCTGAAAGCGGATTCAGCATCGAAGCATTAGTGTGGAACCAGTTGGCTGCTGATCGAGTGGCCCAGCACGGGGAGAAGTGCGATTCGACGCGTAGCAGCAAGTGGTCTCGTGGCGATCGGTGTGCTCGCAGCATTGTTTGCCGGAGTATTTCGGTACGTCGACGATCACTTCCACACCCCTGAAAACTTCTTGGCCAACACCGAGACGCTGGCCGACAACGCTGATGTTCGCGAGCGGCTGTTCGATGGATTCCGGACCGAGATCATTGCGTTGGCCGAGGGCGAGGACCTGACCGCGCCCGACGACCCAGCCGACGAAGACGGCGCCGACGACGAGGTCGTCGACGAGGCGTCGCCGGTCACCGATGCCCAGATCGAACGCGATCAGGCCATCGAAGAGATCTTGCTCGATGCCTTCGACAGCGACGTCTACCGCCAGATGTTCACCGAGCAGCTCGGCTCGGTCCAGGCACAGGTCATTCGTGCCGCCGAGCTTCCCGATGCAGCGCTTCTGCGTGACACTGGCCAGGTCTACTTCGATGCTCGCCGGCTGTATCCGTCGATCTACGAAGCACTTGCTGGCGATCCTCGTACGGCCGAGATCACGCAAAACGCGGTCCCGGATAGCTATGGGATCTACGCCGTGGCCGATCGTGAGACCACGGTCAACGCCGCTTGGTGGTTCGTCGAGAACGGGCCGAGCTGGCGAGGTTTGACCTTTGCGCTCGCGGTCCTGTCGCTGGTCGGTGCCGTTGCCGTCGCCGAGCGGCGTCCGTCGCGGGTCATCCAATTCGGCATGGGCATGATCGGGCTCGCACTGGTCGTCGTCGTGGTCGTCTACATCGTGCGAGCACTGGTGCCCCTGCTCACCAGCAGCGGAAGCTCGGCCGGCCCGGTGGTGGCGACGTACGCGGCCAACCTCGGCCCACTGGTCAGTGTCATGTTCCGAGTCATGGTCATCGGCGCGGTACTTGCCGTCGTTGGTGGCATCGCAAAGCTGATCTGGCCCGACGACTGGGTGTATGGCCACGTGACCGACGAGCGAGGATCGCATTCGGTCCGTCGTCGCCGCGGCACCCCCGAACCGCAGCAGCCGACCCCGCAACCTCAACAGGTTCCCGTCGCCGCGGCCGTCCCCGTCGGGTATCCGCCGTATGGCTATCCCGCGGCACCGGGCTGGGGTCAGCCGTATCCGGGTCAGCCCTACGCGCCGAATCCTTACCAGCAATATCCGGTCGGGCCGTTCGCCCAACCCGGCATGGCAGCACCCCAGTACGCGGGCCAACCGACGGTGCCGGTTACCCAACTTCCACCCGAACTTGTGCCGACCGGTGAAACCCCACAGATCGAGGCGGTCGCTTCGGCCGAGAGCACACGGCCTGCCGACGCGGCCCAGGCCGTACCGCGGGTCGTGGCATCGGCGGTCGTGCCCGACGATGCCGGTGATCCGCCCCGACCCGACACGGCGAGCGCCGCCGACGCGCCGCCGGGGTCTCCAGCTCGGGCCGATGACGACTGGGACAACGACGACGACTGGTAGTCGGTTTCGAGTTGGTGCGAGTGTCCCGCGGCGATCAGAGGCCGAGTTGACGTGAAGCCAGGTCGCGCATGATCTCTTCGGATCCGCCGCCAATGGCTTGTACTCGTACCTCGCGGTAGAGCCGTTCGACGACACTGCCTCGCAGGAAGCTCGCGCCGCCCAGGATCTGGGCGGCCTCGCGGGCACAGAACTCAAAGGTTGTGGTCGCGGCGACCTTGGCTTCGGCAATCTCGGCAACGGGGTCGTCGCCCTGGTTCAAGCGCCAGGCGAGCAACTGGTTCCACGCCTCGCCGGCCCTGATTCGGCGATCCATCTCGACGAGCTTGTGGCGGATCACCTGATGATCGGCGAGGCGCTTGCCGAACGTCTCGCGCTCCCTCGCCCAGTGCAGGGCTTCGTCGAAGCACACGCGAGCGAAGCTCGTGGACTGCACGGCCATGTCGATGCGTTCGGCGTTGAAGTTGTTCACGATCGCAGAGAACCCGGTGTTCTCTTCGCCGATCAGGTTGGTGACGGGCACGCGGACGTCGTCGAAATAGAGGGTCGCCGTGTCGCTCGACAGCCAGCCCATCTTCTCGAGCGGAGTCCGCTCGAAACCGGCGCGATCGGCTTCGATCAGGAGCAAAGAAATGCCTGCCGGTCCTTCGGTGCCGGTGCGAACCGCGACCGTGTAGAAGTCGGCCCGCATGCCCGACGTGATGAAAGTCTTGGACCCGTTGACGACGAACTCGTCACCGTCTCGGCGTGCGGTCGTTTTGATTCGGGCCACATCGCTACCGCCCGACGGTTCGGTGATGGCCAACGCGGCGATGGCCTCGCCGGTTTGGCAGGGTGCGATGACGCGAGCCTTGAGTTCGTCGGAACCGAACCGTTGGATCGGTGGCAGGCCGATGTAGTTCGACAGGACCGACGCGACGACGCCACCGGATCCGGCTTGGGAGAGTTCGTCCATGATCACGTAACGAAGCAGGGCATCGCGTTGGCCGTGGCCTCCGTACTCCGCTTCGAAGCCATCACCGAACAGGCCGATCGCGCCGGCCGTTCGGTACAGGTCTCGATCGACATAGCCGTCGCGCTCCCACGCATCGACGTTCGGCACGATCTCGTTCTGGGTAAAGGTGCGAACCGTCTGCGCGTAGGCGCGATGGTCCTCGGTGAAGAAGGGGTTAGCGGCGTTCCAATCGATGCTCACGCTTCGACGTTATGGCGCGGTCGAAGGTCGGTGCGCATCGAAGTGTCGCCTGGAGCCGCGGCCGGTTCAGCTAGTTCGGGGTGACGAAGCTGCTGGCGATCCAGACGTCATCGGTGCCGTTGTTGATCTCCCACCACACGTACCCATCGCTCAGGTTGACGACGCAGTCTCCGGTGAACACGAGTCCTGATTGGGCGGGTTCGAACGTGCCCATCAGTGCGCCGTCGACCGCGGGTTCGGCGCGTTGGTTCAACGGGGTCGACAGCGTGTCCACGATGTAGGTCGCTGACAGGAGCGGGGCACGGCTGTCGCCACACGCTTCGAAGCCTTCGGGGAGTGCGGTCGGCACTGGGGTGGGAGTCGGTGTCGGTGCGTCTTCGGGGATTCCCGTTGGCGCAGGAGTCGAGGTGGGAATCGGCAGCGCCGTCGGCACGGCAGCCGTCGTGACTTCGACATCGTCGGCGACATTGTCGTCGCCACCGGTGAGGAGCGCCCAGAGCGCAACGACGACGGCAAGGACGAGCAGCGCGAGCAACACGCCAAGGACAGTGCGGCTTACTGCGGGACGGGGGGACTCGCCGTCGCCGTTCGGCCACTGATTTTCGGTGTCGGACACCCTGCAACGCTTACAGCCCCAAGGGGCGGTTGCAAGGACCCCCGCCGATCGAGTGTCGGGTCAGCCGCGTCGGGTGATGTCGGCGAGCGTTGCTTTCAGGTAGGCGCCTTCGGCAAACGCGATCGGGTGGTCGATCGTGTGCGCGGTGCGCACCTCGTCGGTGGCCTTGTAACCGGCCATGTCGAGTTCATCCGCGATCAGATCATGAAAGTCGATTGCGTCGATACGGCTCGAACACGAAGCCTGAAACAAGGTGCCACCGGAGCCGAGCAGTTGAATCGCCAGCGCAGTCAAACGCCGGTAGGCGCGCCGAGCGCTCGGAACCGACGCCGCATTGGGTGCAAAGGACGGGGGATCGACGATGGCGACATCGAACCGCGCTCGCCGGTCGACCAGCGATTCGAGCGCGTTGAATGCATCGGCGACTGCCGTGGTGTGCTCGGTGTCGAAACCGCGCTCGCTGCGATTGAGCTCCATGTGTCGCGACGTTGCCTCGATTGCGTGTGGGCTCAGGTCGATGCTGTGCACGCTTCGCGCCCCGCCTGCGGCTGCATGCACCGAGAAGCCGCCGGTGTTGCAGAACACGTCGAGCACGTCGGCGTCGCGACAGCGTTCGCCGACCAGCAGCCGATTGGCTCGTTGATCGAGGAAGTGGCCCGTCTTCTGGCCCCGCTCGATGTCGGCCTCGAAGATGAGTCCGTTCTCGCGGAAGCTAATCGCCTCGGTCGCAGGGTTGCCGAGCAGGGTCGCCCCGTCGTAGAGATCCGCCGGGAGCGAGCTCGAGATGCGGCGGCTGGCCCGCAGGACGATGCGTTCTGGTTCGGTGAGCTCGATGAGCGGGGCCAGCACCCTTCGCAGGTGGGGCAGCCACGCGGTGGTATCGAGTCGTACAACCAGGCTGTCGGCGTAGCGGTCGACGACGAGTCCAGGTAGGTGGTCGTTCTCACCATGCACCAGGCGGTAGCCGCTTGTTTCCGGGTCATCGATGAGGGGCTGGCGCCGACTGACGGCGGTGAGTATGCGCTCGGCGAAGAAGGCGTCGTCGATCTGGAGCGGCTTGCCGTGATGAAGCACACGGATGCTGATCGGGCTGCCGGGGTCGAGAAGCCCGATGGCGGCAAAGTCGCGTTTGTGATCGAAGATCACGGCGATGTCTCCCGGCGCGCCAGGTTTGGACTGACGTTCGATGGATCCATCCCAGACCCAGGGGTGGCCGGAACGAATCTCGCGGATCGCCGATTTCCGTAGGTGGACGGCGACTCGCTCGGTCGACGGCTCAGGGAGGGATGCCGTCAGCTGCACGGGCGCACCCTACTGGCGTGTCTCGGCGGTACCGCTGGCGGGCCCGCATTGCGGCGCTCGGTCGCTCATCGCCTCAGTGTCGTCGATCCGTCAGGTGGGCGGTGGCTAGATTGGGCGGCGATGGGAGCTGATCGGGTAGTCCGGTGGGGGCCTCCGGCGCTCGCTACGGTCGTCACTGATCAATTGGAGCGCCACGGCCTGGGATCTGGCGACGCCGTCGCGTGTGCCCAGGAGTTGGCCGCGGCAGTCGGCCCTGCAGCGCGAGCGTCCTCGTTCGTCGATCTCGGCGGTTGTCGGTTCCTCGACGGCGACATCAGTGGAGCGCTGGCTGCGTGGCAACAAGCGATCGTCTCTGGTCAAACCGCGCCGGCAGCTCGTGCCTTGTTCAATCTTGGACTGCTGCACGAACACCTCGGCTTGTACGACGATGCGGTGGAGCGCTTCGAGGCGGTCGAGGCCCATGGTGTTGCGCCCTACGCGGGGCTGGCGACGATGGCTCGCGCCCGCGCGCTGCATCACGACGACCAGCAAGAACGCGCGATGGCTGCGTTGGCCCGCCACGCCGACCGCTTGATGGAACAAGATCCAGCGAGCCCCCTGTTGGCCGAGTCCATGCTCGGCCTCGGCGACGTCGCCCAGGCCGCGGGTAACCTCGAGCGTGCCGAACGGGCGTATCGGGCAGCAACCGACGCGGCCGACTCGACCATCCGTGAACAAGCCATCTTGTCCCTCGTCGAAGTGTTGCGCGCCGTTGGTCACGACGACGAAGCCCAACAACTGCTCGAAGAAGCGGGGCTCGGGGTCGCCGTGGACCCGGCCGTGGCGCTCGATCGGATCGAACTCATGGTGCGGCTCGCTCGCTTCGACGAGGCCGAATCGTTGCTCGACGAGTTGGCTCCTGACCAGTTGGCTGTCGAGGGCTTTGGCGTCGCAGAGCAGTTCCGAATGACGTCGATCCAGATTGATCTGGGCCGAGTGAACGACGCGATCGACGTGCTCGAAGAACTCGCGGGCAGCGGTTCCGGTGAGACCCGAGCGCGGGCCGCCTATCGCCTGGGCGAGGTGTATCTGTCCCACGACATGGGTGAGCCGGCGGCGACGATGCTCGGAACGGTGCGAGGCCTGCATCCCGGGTATTGGGCCGACAAGGCATCGTTGCTGTTGGGTGATCTCGCGATCGCCGACGGGCGTCATCGGATCGCTGCCGCACACTGGGCCGATGCTGCCGCCAGTCGTACCGAGGCCGTGGCCAGCATTGCCCGCGAGCGGCTGGTCGAGGCCGTTGCGACGCCCGAGCCAGCCGAGGACTCGGCTTCGGATCCGGTCCAACTGCCCGATGAGCTCACCGGCGACATCGCAAAGGATCCGCAACAGGATCTTGAACTCAGTCTCGAAGCTGGTCCCCGGACCGAGGCGGTCGACATGGTGTCGTTGCTCGACGAAGAACCGCTCATCGAGTCGATCGACGAGGACAGCCGCGGTCATGATCGGGAACCGCCATGGATGATGCCGGGTGAGATCACACCAGTGGCCGGGATCCTGATGTCGCTTCCCAGCGCTGAGCCGGTCGACGTGATCGTCCCGGCCGAACCCTTGGCTGGAAGCGCTTCGCTCCCGGTCGTGCCAGCGGCTGACGATGTGTCGACGGCAGGCACCGCCTCCGAGTCGGCCTCACCTCGACCAGCCCCGCCGACTCCTGCGGCGCCGGCCGGTCCCACGGTCATTCCGTTGCGCCGAGCGGGGCGCACATCTGGCTCGGGTGAAGTGCCCGTTGTTGCCGATCAGGACGTGCTTGGCGACGAGGCCGAGGCAACCGGCATCTCTGATGAAAGCCCGGCGCCGACACGGTCGGTGCCAGGGTCCGCCGCGCCGGAGCAAGGCGAGCAGGAGCTGGACGTACCCCATCCGAGCAACTCCGGCTACCAGGCGGAAACCGACGAGCCGTCCGAGCCCACCGCGCTCGCGCCGACTGATGCGCCGCTGGTGATCAAGCTGGGCCGCGGCAGTTCGCCGAGTGGCGCTGCCGAAGTGAGCGATCCCGGCCCTGGCATTCCAGCGCCCGCGGATTCGGCGGTCACCGAGTCCGAGTCGAGCGAACGCTCTTCCGACGCTGCTTCGAGCGACACGGGTGGCAACGACGCAGGGGGTGGCGCGACGACTGATCGCAACGCAGACGCGCCGAACCCTTACGCGGCTCTCGCTCCCGAGGCCCTCGCCGACGACCCGACGCCGTCGGGCCGCAATCCCTATGCCGAGCTTGCGCCGAACTTCACGAGCAACCCGGTGGAACTCGCGGCCCCGAACGACGAGGAACCGCCATCGACGTTTTCGCAGTTTGCGTAGCGGCGAACGCGGCGCGCGAACTCAGACTCGAACCGACGAGATGAACCAGTCTCGGATCGCTTGACCGATCTCGTCGGGGCTGTCTTCTTGCAAGAAGTGATTCCCGGTCACCGTCACCTCGGTCTGATTGGGCCAGGACCGACAGAACTCGCGTTGGGCGCCGAGCAAGATCGCGCCCGGGTCGGCGTTGACGAAGAGTTTGGGCAGATCGTCGGTGGTCGTGAGCCAGTCGGCGTACGCGCCAACGATCTCGACGACATCTTCGGGCTCGCCACTGATCGGGATCTCGCGGGGCCAGGTCAGCGTGGGTCGACGATCCTCGGGGTTCAGGAACGGTCGCCGATACTCGGTCATCTCCTCGTCGGTGAGGTCACGCAGGATCGAGCCCGGGAGCACTCGTTCGACGAAGACATTCTTTTCGATCACCATTGCTTCGCCGGCCTCGGACCGGAAGCCTTGGAAGATCGGCGTGGCCGGATCGGGCCACTCGTCCCAGGTGACCGGACGCACGATGGATTCCATGTAGGCGATACCGGCGACACGGTCGCGGTGGCGGTTCGCCCAGTCGAACCCGAGCGCTGATCCCCAGTCATGAATCACGAGCACGACGCGATCGCCGAGGTCGAGTGCGTCGAGCAGGCCGTCGAGGTACTCGCGATGGTGAACGAAGCGATATGAGTCGGGCCCTTTGTTGGGCAGCTTGTCGCTGTCGCCCTGGCCGATCAGGTCGGGGGCCACACAGCGTCCAAGGTCGGCGACGTGCGGGATGACGTTGCGCCACAGATACGACGAGGTCGGGTTGCCATGCAAGAACAGAAAGGTCTCATCTCCGGCGCCGCGTTCGTGCCAGGCCATCGAGAGCCCGTTGACGTCGGTGCGTTGCTTGGTAAGAGGCGTCGTGTCCATGAGGCGAGTCTGGGTCATGTCGCCCGCCGCCACAAAAGGCACCAATCGACGATCCACTGCTCCCCGTGTTGGTTGAGGGCGTTCGTGTGTGGCGCGTTCGCGGTCGCCAGGTCCTAGGCGGCGCGGCGGGGTTGCTCGATGGTGGAGCCCGTTCCGTCGGCAGCGGGCACCACCGAGATGCCTCGAGGAAGCACATCGAGCAAAGCGGCGACATGGGTGATGACGCCGACGGTGGCGCCTCGGCTTCGAACATCGTCGAGCAGGTCGATGACGCGTTCGACCGAGGAGTCGTCGAGGGAGCCGAAGCCCTCGTCGATGAAGAGCGCGTCGATGCGCACGCCGGCGCTCTGGTTCATGACGACGTCGGCGAGGCCGAGCGCAAGCGCGAGCGATGCTTGGAACAACTCGCCGCCCGACAAACCAGCGGTCGGACGGCGCGTGCCGGTCACGGTGTCCTCGACGGCCAGATCGAGCCCCCATCGGCCGCGGCGGTGCTCGCCGTCATCGAGTACACACAGCTGGAACCGTTCCTGTGTGGATTGAGCCAGGCGCACGTTGGCAAGCTCGACGACCTCGCGCAGGTGAGCGGCAAGCACCCAGTTCTCCAGCGATGTGTTGTGATCGTTGTCGCCCTTGACCAATGCGGCGACTCGCTCGAGCCGCCGGACAGCGAGCTCGTCGTCGCCAAAGGATGCGCGCTCGGTGCTCAGGTGGTCGAGTTCGGTGCCCAACCGGTCGACCAAGGAGCGTTGCTCGATCAGTTGTTGTTGGTGCTCGGCGTGCTCGGTGGCCACCGCTCGATGAGCGAGCGCGAGCGCATCGACATCGGGTGCGGTGGTTGGCAGGTCGCCGAGCGCTCGGAGCTGGCCCTGTAGCCGTTCGCCTTGAGCGGCGTGGGCTGTTGTCGAAGCATCGAGCATCGTGATTACTTCGCTCTCGAGAAATGCGGCCCGCGCGGTCGCAATCGAGTCAAAGGGTGAGGGAGTGAGCTTCTCGCGCAAGGTGAGCTCGGCGCGGCGCACCGCATCGGTTGTGCTCGCATGTTCGGTGAAGGCGCGAGCGAGTCGCGCCAGCTCGGATTTCGCGGACTGGACCGCGTCGAGGCGCCCACGCAGTGACGTGACCGCGACATTGTCGGGCAGCTCGGACCGGACTTGGGTCAGGTCGCGCTGGCGGGCCGCCAGTTCGCTCTCGATGCCCGTTCGCTGTCGTTGGAGGTCAAGGCGGGCAAGATCGATGGTTTCGATCCGTCGGTCGAGTGTTTCGAGTTCGTTGCCAAGTACCTGGCGGCGCTGTTCGGCCTGCTGCGCGTCGCGCAAGGCTTGGGTCGCCGTGACGACGAGCGCGTCGACCTCGTCGATCGACGAGCGGGCATCGTGGCCGAGGGCGCCAATGAGTTGGTTGCGTTCCTCGTCGATGGTGGCAATCGCCTGCGCAATCTCGGCCGCGAGCGCTTGTAGCTGTGTGCGCTCATGGCGCAGCGCGTCGAGTGAGGACGCACGGCGGTGGTTGTCGTTGGCTGCGTTGTCCGTTTCGATCGCGGCCGCCGTGGCGGACTCGATGAGGTCATTGAGTTCGGCGATGCTGGTGTCGCCAAGTTCGGCGTCTTCGGCCAGCAGCCGCTCGAGTTCGTGTTCGAGATCGGCGCGTGTTCTCGCGAGTTCGTCGGTTTCGGCTCGTGCGACCGTCACTTGACGCTGGGTAACTGCCTGGTCAGCCGGAGGTGCGGGCGCCGGGTGCTCGATCGAGCCGCACACCGCGCAAGGTTCGCCGTCGGTGAGCGACTCGGCCAACCGGCCGGCGCTCCCACGGATGAACGCGTCGAACAGGGAATCGCTCGAGCGTTGTGCTTGATGGTGGCGGCGCCGTACTTCGTCGAGACGGGCAACGAGCGTGGTCCATTGGTCGACCAGCGCGCGTCGCCGAGTCAGAAGTGCAAGCTGATCAGCCGCCGTACGAGCCGCTTCGTTCAGCCGCGTTTGCTCGACCTGGGCGCGCTCGGCCTCGCGCATCTGGTCGTCGAGTGAGCGGGTGCCGTCTTGGCACGACTGCAGGCGTTCGCGTGCCTGGTCGTGGGACTGATCCAGCCGGTGCAGTGCCTTGCGTTGGTCGCTCTGGCGCCGGGCATGATCGACACTCGCTTGATAGGCATCGAGGTCGTTGTCGGTGGCGATGCTGAGGAGATCGGATTCGGTTTGTTGACGCTGCTCGGCCGCGGCGGCTCGGTCCTGGTCAGCGGTTCGTTCCGACTGTTCGAGCCGACCCCGGTCCTGCTCGAGTGTCTCGATGTCGCGGCCGAGCTTGGCAGCCCGTGCCGCCGCTTCGACCTGGACCGTCAACGTGTCGGCCGATGCATTGAGTGCGGCCGCGATCCGGTCGGCATCGGACGAAGTCGTTGGCGTCGTCTCGGCTGACCCGGCCCGCTCGAGCGATTGGGTTACCGCCTTGGTGATGATGTCGATGCGGGTCTGGATCGTCGCGAGTGCTTGGTGCTGATGATCCACGACGCCCGCGATGTCGACGACAGGGATCGCGGCGCGTGCGTTGGCCAACCGGGCGAGGTCGCGGATGTGATCAGCCTGGCGAAGCTGGTGCTGTTCGACGGCTTGGGTGACGTGGTCGCGTTCGCCGATGCGGGACGCCAAGTTGCGTGCCTGTTCGAGCTCGACGGTGGCGCGTTCGGCGGCCACACGGAGCTGCTCGACGCGTGACGCGAGCGGCTCCAACGTGCCCGAGCGGTAGTCGTCGAGTGCCCGCCGCAGCTCGTCGGTATCGGCTGAGGCGCCGACACCATCGTGAGCGGCGACAGGATCGTTCAAGAGAGGATCGTTCGAGAGGGTGTCGTTCGAGACAGGATCGTTCGAGATCGCGAGCGCGGCGAACTGGTCGCGGATCTGGTCGACGCGTCGGTCGAGCTCGGTCATCCGAGCGGCGCCCGAGGCCACCGCCTGGGCCGCGTCGGACGTAAGCAACGTGGTCGCTTCGCCAAAGATGTCAGAGGAGAAGAGGGCCCGAAGTAGCTCGCGTCGCTCGCTGCCGGACTCACGCAACAGCCGGCTGAACTCGCCCTGGGGGAGGAGGGCGACCCGTTCGAACTGTGGGCCGCTCAACCCGATGAGTTCCTTGCATCTGGCATTGACGTCGTTCACTCGGTTCATGACCGTCGTGGCGACGTCGTGGTCGACGAGGGAAAGCGACGCCCGTTGTTGTCGTTCGGTGCGGCCGGTGCCGCGCCGCTTGGCAGTTTCTTGTTTGGGAAAGCGTTCGATTCGCCAGTGCTGCCCGTGCGCGATGAAGTCGAACTCGACTCGACATTCGACCTGGGGGTCAGCATGATCCGACCGCAACCGCCAATAGGTGGAGCGGCGTCCGGGCAGGGCGCCGTAGAGCGCGAAGTAGAGCCCGTCAAAGATCGTGGTCTTGCCTGAACCGTTCTTGCCCGCGACCGCGAACAAGCCGAGCTCAGCGAGCGTCGTGAAGTCGACGACCTCGGTCCCCGCGTAGGGACCGAACGCCGTCATCGAGAGCCGCAGTGGTCGCATCGGGGGTGGGCGTCACGAACCCGAACGGGCTCGCTGCAATGCGTCGTGGACCAGCGCGATGTCGTCGTCGTCGACCGTGTCGTCGACGGTGTGGAGAAATTCGATCGCCAATTCGGCACTCGAACGCTGACGGGCCGCCTGAGCGGTCAAGCGCGGGGCTTGCGAGATCGTGGTCGTTGACCGGTTGATCTCGACCATGTGCGGGAAGTGGTCGCGCAGACGTCGGTGGGCATCGGCCACCGGATGCGCATTGGTCAACTCGATGCGTACCCAATCGTCTCGATTGGGATCACCGCGGAGTAGTTCGTCGAGGGTGCCGCGGATGGTGGTTACGGTGCGGCCAACATCGACCGGGATCGGTTTGCAGCGAGCATCGCCATCGTCATCGAGCTCGATGAGGACGACCTCTTTTTGGGCGGTCTCGCCGAACGAGTACGCCAGGGGAGAGCCCGAGTACCGAATGCGCTCGTCGCCGCCGACGATCTGGGCTCGGTGCAGGTGCCCGAGTGCGACGTAGTCGAGGTCGTGGAAGACCGCTGACGACACCATGCCGGCGTCGCCGACTGCCAGGCTTCGTTCTGAAGCGCTCGGCTCGGCGCCCGTGACGAAGGCATGCGCGATAGCGAGCGTGCGCACGCCTGGTGCGATTGCCTGACGGGCCTGGTCGACGGCCGTCTGGAGCACCGATTCGTGGGTGGCTCGCCGCGGCGCGCGATCGCCGTCGGTAGCGGGAATGATCGGCGCGAAGGCCGGGTCCAGGAACGGCACCGCGATGATCGCGAGTGGCCCATCGTCGTAGTGACGCAGATCGACTTGGGCTGCGTGGCCGTAGCCGCCGCGCAGCAGCAAGCCAGGAGTCAACAACCCGTCGACGCTGCCGATGCGTTCGGCGCTGTCGTGGTTGCCGGCAATCGCCGCGACATCGGCGCCGGTGGCGAGCAGACGCCGCAGTGCAGCGTGAAAGAGCTCGACCGCGTCGGCGGGAGGCACCGACCGGTCGTACAGATCCCCGGCGACGACCACAAGGTCGATCGACTCGGTTCGCACGACATCGACCAACCAGTCGATGAACAGCGCCTGCTGGTCCAGCAGCCGGTGGTCGCCAAAGGAGCGCCCCAGGTGCCAGTCGCTTGTATGCAGGATCCGCATACAGACGACGGTAAAGCAGGGGTGTGACACTCTCGCGGACCCTTGAAATTGCAACGTTCTCCCGCTGCATCCCGACACGGAGACGCTGGCGTTGACGCCGACACCGAGCCGATGCCGTGCACTACCTTCGAGAGCAAACCAGGCGGAAGGAAACACGATGGAAGTCACCGTTCGACAGGGACCAGCATTCGGCGTCGCCCGAATCATGATGAGCCCGAGCGAAAAAGTCCGGGCCGAGGCCGGCGCGCTCATGGCGACGACGCCGACTGTGCAGGTCGAGGCCAAGGCCGAAGGCGGCGTCATGAAGTCGCTCAAGCGGGCCGCACTCGGCGGCGAGTCGTTCTTCCTGACGACCTATACCGCGCCGCCCGAGGGCGGCTGGATCGATGTGGCGGCTCGCCTTCCTGGCGACACCCATGTCATCAACGTCGAGCACGGCAAGCCCTGGTTTGTGCAAAAGGGATCGTGGCTGGCCAGCGACATCGATGTGAGTGTCGACGCCAAGTGGGGCGGCTTCAAGAACATGTTCGGCTCCGAGGGTGGCTTCATCTTGCGGGCCGAGGGTTATGGCCCGATGGTCGTCGCCGCCTACGGCGCAATCGAAGCGTGGGACCTGGCGCCCGGACAGACGATCACCCTCGACACCGGCCACATGGTTGCCTACGAGGAATCGGTGACCATGAACCTGCGCAAGGTCACTGGTGGCCTGGTGCAGACGTTCAAGAGTGGCGAAGGTTTGGTCTTCGATTTCACCGGTCCCGGCCAGGTGCTGGTGCAGACTCGCAATCCGAACGAGTTCCTCAGCTTCATCGGCGCCGCCATCGGTACCGGCAACTCGGGTGGAGGAAGCCCCATCGGCGACATCGCCGGCGGTCTCTTCGGCCGAGACTGAGCACGACCAGGCCGGGCTACATCGGCCGAATCAGGAGCCCGCCCGGAAGCTTCGGCAGGAAGTAGGTCGACTTCGGGGGCATGGTGCGGCCGAGGTCGGCGACGGCCATGACTTCGGCCGGCGCCGTGGGATAGGGAAGGAACCACGCGTCGTACAGGTCGGGCTCGTGGGCCTCGTCGCCTGAATCTGCGATGACGTCGAGCCGTTGATCGCGGCGCGGGTCTTCGATGCCGAGCAGCGGTTCGAGGACGAGCGACTGGAGTAGATGCACGTCGAGGCGGTCGTGTGCGTCGCCGGTGATTCGATCGCCCGGAATCGTGAGCAAGAAGCTGCGTTTGTCGATCCGGACGCCGAAGGTGCCGGGCACTGGCGGGCGAGGAAGCGCGACGTCGACTTCGTCGAGCTGGAACTCGGCCGCAAGTTTGGCGATGAGGGCTTCGCCGGTGAGCGGTGCCTCGCGCACGCCGCGGGCGAAGGCCCATACCTGGAACTCGTCCTCGGCGTAGATGCCGGCCGGCAAGAAGGCATCGCCACGCTGCTCGGTCTGCGCAAGCACTCGGGCGGCTTCGATGCGGTGATGACCATCGGCGATGTAGAGCTCGTCGCCCATCAGCTCGGCGAGGTCCCTCGCGGCCTCGCCGGTGACGGCCCACAGCTGATGGTAGGTGCCATCGCGGGCGGTGAAGTCGGCGTCGCTCGGTCCGGCTGCGTGGGATTGCAGCTGCGCTTTTAGCTCGGGGTTCGATCGATGGGCAAGGACGACCGGGTTGCCGAGCATGCGGGTGAGCAGCATGTAACCGACCATCTTCTGCTCGGTACTCGCGATGGTCTTTTCGTGCGGCTTGATCGCGCCGCGCGCGTAGGCGTCGATCGAGATGTCGCCGAGCATGCCAAGGGTGGTGTGGCCGGCTCGCGAGGCAGCATGCACGATGAGCGCCTCGTTGACTGGCGTGATCGCGTCGTGTTCGGCGGTTGCGCGCAGCCAGGCGCGCGCGGCGTCGGCGGATGGTCCCGCGCCTCGTCCGACCGAGTAGCGGAAGCTGAGCGGGTCATCGGAGCCGGCGTCGCGTTCGGCGACCTTCAGCAGCGCCTTGGGAGG
>CALLPT010000176.1 GCA_938015575.1 uncultured Acidimicrobiales bacterium | reverse complement strand
GTCGTCACCGCTTGGGTGACGACCCGGTTCACGTTGTCGTAGACCGTGCGACTGGTCGGCCGCACCGACGGGCTCGATGGGTCCACACGGTCGTACACCGGGATGCGCTGCAGCGTGTCGAACATATGCAGGTAGTAAGCGGGGAAGAACCGGAAGCCGTGCTCGCCGGGCACAGGTCGTACGGGACGCCGCGGTCGTTGCGGCCGCAGCGGAAATGGACGTAGCTGCGTCTCGTAGGGGCTGACTGCGTCGCGGTCGGGTGGCGCGTATTGGCTCGCGGCCAGTCCGCCGAGTTTGACCGGCGGGATCGTCCCTTCGGGCGCCCATTGGCCTCGTTCGTCGACCTGGGGTTCATAGACGGTCACCCGAAAGCCGCGGTCCGAGAGCTCGTGCGCCGCCGTCAAACCGGCGATGCCGGCACCGATGACGATGGCGTGCGGTTGTGGATCCCAGCCGCCGGGCGGAATGAGGTGGCTCATCGGCGCAACCCCGCAATCTCGTCGAATCGGGTTCGCAATTCGGGAACTGCGGGCGATCGGATCGCACCATGGACATAGGCGATCAACGCGTCGTGCACCTGGGCGATTGCATCGAGTGATCCGACGGCTCGGACATGATCGTTGGTCACTGCGTCGGCCAGGCTCAGGTCGCCGTCGATGACGGCTCGAACGGTCGAGGCAGAGACCTCGATCGCCACGTCGGGCGCCTCTGCCGGTGCCGTGATGGTCGGGATCGGACGGGCCGCGACACCGAATTGCTCGTGGTCGAGCCTGATTGCGATGGCCTGGTCTCCGAGCGCGAGCGTGAGCGCCTGATGAGCGGCTGGTGCCTCGACCGCGATCGAAGCGAAGGACTCGGCCACGAGCGATGCGTAGGTGTCAGCCATGGCAGAACTCGAACAATCCCGCCGCGTTCGCGTCGATGGCGTGCCCTGCGATCGTGCCGTGGACATGGACGGGCCCGGTTGCTTCGTCGAGGGTGACGACGCGATCGACGGACTGCTCGTCGGGCAGTCCGATGCGGCTGAATTGCTCGGCTTCGAAACGGAGCGACAGCTCACTGCCTGGTGACGAGCCCCGGACCTCGAGTACGCCGGGCACGTCGGTGGAGGCTGGTGTGAGCATGGACACGATCGGCGGCAGGTAACTCGTCGCCGGATGAGTGAAGGATCCGCTTCGACGCATCGACACTTGTCCGTCTCGGAAGATGGCGATCGGCTCGCGGTCCTTCCACGCATACAGCGCCTGCGCGAAGCAACGGTGCCCAGCCCGGTCCGTCATGCGCATGGCCACGACCGAGAGGTCGCCCGACCTTTCCGGCAGCACGGACCCCCACATCCAACTGAAGTCATCGCCCCACCGGAAGTGGCCCCAGTTGTGATCGTGATAGGCGACTGCTTCGTCGAATTCGTGCGACCTGCCGTCGACACGCAAGCTTCCGCTGGCCAGCAACTCAGGGACGAAGAGCCAACTCAGACGGCCAGCGCCGACCGGCTGGTTGTTCACGACGAATGGGCGACTCGTTGGTCGAAACACGAGGTCGGCGTGAATGTCGTGTGTGGGCAGGTCGATCGTGACGGCGTAGCCATCGTCGCGAATCGACATCGTGGAGTCATCGACACGCAGCGACCTGAGGTCGTTGCTGATGGCGAAGTTGGTCGCTTCGCCGCGGTGATGCGCCGAGGCCGACGACGCGCCGTGGCACATGACGAGCACCCGAGGCGAGAGCCTGCGGACACCGCCCGGCTGTTCCTCGACCGAGAGGCTGAAGTTGATCAAGAAGCGGAGCGATTCGGCTGTCACGACGAAGTGCTGCCACTCCTTGTACGGCAGGCTTCGCGTGGCCATCTGCGACGGCAGCCGGAAGAAGTCGCTCGTGGCAAGGTGCGCCATCGCCGGCACCGGTGCGACCGGAGTCATGTCATCGCTCGCAAGTCCTCGCGAAGCGCAGCGAGTCCGAGCAGCGCCAGGATGAAGTCGTCGGTTATCTCTCGTCGTTGCGTCTCGCGGCTCGGTGTTGCCAGGTCGACGACGCGTTGGCCGAGCGCATCGATCGCGAGCAGCAGATGTATCAGCGTGTGGTGCTGACCAAAGTCGTCGATTGGTTCGAGTGGCGATTGGTTCGACATCATCCGGCAAACCCGTCGGGCCGAAGCGACTCGGCGGCCTCGGCAATGTGCGCGGCAGCTGCGCCGTCGAGCATGAGGTCGACCCATGCCGCTGGGATCGATCCTGACGGCACGACCTCGTCGAGCAGGTTGAGCGTGATTGCCTCCCAAGCCGCACGCAGTTCGGTGACCTCGGCACTCGCCAAGAGACCGCTCAGCAGTGCGGCACCCTCGGGAGTGGCAGCATGACGGCGTCCGATCGCGGCCAGTCCTTGTACGAGCCCTGCGGACTCGGCCGGATGGGCGAGCACGAGGGCCTGGCTTCGGGCCAACAAGTCGACAAGGGGATCGTCGGACGTCGAAGCGGGGACCGCGAGTGCGCGAGCCACCGTGGACTGCAATTCGTTGAGCGCGGCGAGCAGCTCGCGCAGCTGGTTCGGCGTGGTCATTTCGTTCGCTCGACGATGAAGTCGACCAGGTCTTCGAGCATGTGACGATGCGTGCTCGCGGGGAGTTCCGAGATGGCAGACAGCGTCGAAGCAGCATCGCCGGCGAGTGCATTGGCTACTTGGCGTGCGTAGTCGAGCGAGCCGGCCGACGTCACGAGCTCGAACAGCCACTGCACGTCGGCCCGTGTCTTCGCTGCCGCTCCGGCCAGGTAATCGGCCAGCTCGGCGCGGCCCGCAGGCGACAGATCGCCCGATGAGGCGAGTCGATCGAGCAGCGCGTCGCTGTCCATCTGCGCACGCCCATCGGGGCGCGACCGCCCCAGGATCGCGATCGCTCGGGCCCGATCGTCGGGATTGGCTGTCCGGACAGCATGGAGCAGCATCAGGGTTCGCTTGCCCTCCCAAAGATCGCCTCCGATCTCCTTGCCATAGTCCTCGGGCTCGGCCCGCAGGTTCAGCAAGTCGTCGGTGATCTGAAACGCAGCGCCGAGGGATCGACCGAAGCGCTCGAGACGCTCGAGGGTCGAGGGTGCTGCACCAGCCGCCATCGCGCCGACCTGCATTGGAATGATGAACGAGTACCACGACGTCTTGCGCTCGACCATGGCCAGGTAGTGCTCGTCGCCGATGTCCCAGGTGTTGTCCCGAACCCATTCCAGTTCGATGGCCTGACCCTCGACGGTGATGCGGGTCATGTCCGAGACGGTCTGAAGGATGCGCAGTGCGGGCCCCAGGCCGATACGAGACACGTTGTCGAGCAAGGGTTGCAGCGCGAGCGACAACATCGCGTCGCCGACATTGATCGCGACCGGTACCCCATGTTCGATGTGCAGTGCCGGCTCGTTGCGGCGAAACAGTGAGCCGTCCTCGATGTCGTCGTGAATCAAGAACGCGTTGTGGTACAGCTCGAGCGTCGCTGCGGTGGGTGCGATGTCTTCGACTCTTCCACCGAACCCGAGGCAGCTCGAGAGCGCGAGCGCCGGGCGCATGGCCTTTCCACCACGCGTCGGGTAGTCGAGGATGAGGTCGTAGAGCTGCCCCCGTGCCTGGAGCGCATGGGGGGAGAAGAGCCGTTGAAGCTCGTTGCCACACACCTCGCCCGACCACGTCAAGTAGTCGTCGAGCGAGGTCATGTCAGCTCGACGTGCCCTTGCTGTCTGGGCTCTTTGGATCCTCTGGCTCAGCCCACTCGACGAGGGCCTTGACGTCTTTGACCCGCAACGCGCATGCGAGTCGGACCGCGAGCAAGAGTTTGCCCGAGTCGACGCCAAGGTATTCGAGGCTCGGCATGATGGAGACGGCCAGGTCGACCGGTTCATGGCCGGCAGCGCTGCCGTCGGCGTTGCCGGAGCGGCCCAGGATGATCGTCGTCTTTTCGCCAGTCGCAGACGCCGGCGTGTGGTCGAGCGATGCGATGTCGAGGATGTGTTGGGCAGCGTCGCGAAGCGACTTGCCACTCGAGGTGATTGCGCCGTTCATCTTGTCGAACCACGCCGTCGTCGCGTACACGGCGCGAGGGCCGCGGTAGCCGGCGTCTTGCAGTGAGCGCACCGTCTCGGAGAACAGGCCGAACTCGTCGTCTTTGAATTCGGTGGCCTTGGCGGCGCGGGTGCTGGTGCCCGCTTTGCGGAGTTCGTCGACCAGTGCTGCATCGACCTCGGCGGCGACCAGGCGAGCCACTGCTCCGACGGCGGCCAGCACACCGTCGGTGCCGTCCGCGGCCACCGCAGGGTCGATGACGAAGCGCTGTGAGAATCGTGCAATCGGCACCATGGCGCTGTCGGCAAGGGGATCGAGCGGAGTGTCGGGCTTTGGGTCGGCGACGTTCACCGCGTCACCCGGCACCATCGACATCATCGAGTCGCCGGTGTCCCAATGCGGGATCGTTCGCCACATCACGCTGGTGGTCTCGAACACCCGCATGATCTCTGCGTTCGCTGCATCGATAGTTGCCTTTGGAAGCATCAGGATCCCCGTCCTCTTGTTGTCCCCGGGCGCAAGCGTGGCCGCTCGATTGCCCACCTTTTGTGTCTTGACGATTCGAATCGTCAGGTTGCCTCGGCCTGGTGCACGAGGCGGTCGAAATCGGTGATGTGGACGCGTTTGCGTCCGGTCTCGATGAGACCGATCGAGCGGAGTGTGCCGAGACCCTTCACGGCGCCTTCGCGCGACAAACCCGACCATTGGCCAAGTTCTTCTTGGCTGATCGGCAACTTGAGATCGACGGAGCCGTCGGCGCCGATCTCACAGCGCCCGAGCGCCTGTTCGATCTCGACCAGACGCACGAGCCGCGCGGCGATGCGTGCTGAGGCGTCCATGATCGAGGTCTCAACGAACTGGGTCGACAATGCTCGTAGCCGCTGAGCGACGACGGTGAGCATCGCTCCTTGCAACGCGCTGTCCGCGTCGAGCATCTCGCGAAACTCGTTCGCGCTCAGGTGGTAGACGGTCGTGTCGGTGATCGTCGAGGCGGTTGCGGAACGAGGGCTGTCGTCGATGACGCCGAGCTCGCCGATCACGCGTCCGGCGCTCGCCAAATCGAGCAGCACGACGCGTCCGGAAAGCGACGTGCGGTCGATGCGGGCGAGTCCCGAATCGATCACCATCACCCGGCCTGATTCGTCGAACTCGTGGAAGATGAAGCTCCGTGCCGGATACATACGCACGTTTCCGGACTCGCGTAGCCGGTCGCCAATCAGCTGCTGCGCCGCCTGACTATCGATCATCGCGTTTGACATCGTGTTGGCATCCCGTTCGACATCGTGCTGGTTCCCCCACCGCTGCTTCCCCCTGGCCAAACTAGTCCGTGATGCGGTCGTCGGTCTGCGGACCATCGCGCACAACGGCGACGGCCATTACCTACGAGTCGCGATGCGACGAGACCCAGGCCATGAATCGGTCCGTATCCCACGTGTTGATGACCTGATCGCGCGGTGCCCAGCCTCGTTGTGCCGTCAGCACGCCGTACTCCATCCGACCGAGCTCGCTGGTGTGATGGCTATCGGTGTTGATCACCAGCTTGACGCCCCGCTCGACCGCACGGCGAACGACATCGCTGGCGGCATCGAGGCGGTTGAGTGACCCGTTGATCTCCAACGCGACATCGAAATGCATCAGCGCTTCGAGGACGATGTCGACATCGATCTCGATGCCGGGCCGGCGCCCGATGTAGCGGCCGGTCAAGTGACCAATCGAATCGACGGTCGGATCCGCGATCGCGGCGACCAGGCGTTCGGTCTGCTTGGCGACGGTCTGGTCGAAGTGGGAGTGGACCGACGCGACGGTGTAGTCGAACAGGGCGCGAAAGTCGTCGTCGTAATCCAGGCCGCCGGTGGCACCGATGTTGAGCTCGCAACCCCAGAGCAAGGTCATGTCCGGATGGTCATGCTGGATCTTCGCGATGACCTCGCGGTGCTCGAGCATCTCTTCGGCATTGGAGCCATTGATGGCCAGGTCTTCGCCGTGATCGGTGATCGCCAGATAGCTATGGCCCATATCGGCGGCGACTTGAACCATCTCGGCGACGGTCGAGCGGCCATCGCCCGAACGGTCCGTGTGATAGTGCAGATCGCCCCTGATGTCGCTGCGCTGAATCAGCTCGTTGATTACCGGCGCGCCGTCTTCGGCGGCGGCTTCGATCTCGCCGGTCGATTCGCGCATCGGTGCTGGGATGAAACTCAGCCCGAGCGCCTGGTAGATCGACGCTTCGGTCTCCGACGCGATGACCTCGGGCTCGGCGTCGTCGGGAGCGTCGTCGTCGAGCTTGGTGATCAGCCCATACTCATTCAGCAGCCAGCCGCGATCGATCGCTCGTTGACGCAACGCGATGTTGTGCGCCTTGGAACCGGTGAAGTACAGGGTCGCCGCGCCGAAGTGCTCGGGCGCAACTACCCGCACGTCGATCTGAAGTCCCTGTTGGGTGAGAAACGACGTCTTCGTGTCGCCGCTCACGACGATCTCGTGGACTTCGCTGCGGTCGCGTACCGCGTCCATCACCGGGCCAGGGTCCGTGGCGGCGACGGTGATGTCGATGTCGCCGATGGTCTCGGACATGCGACGCAGGCTTCCGCAGAACGCTGCATCGGTGACCGACGGCAACGCCAAGAAGGCCTCGACCAGGCGCTCGGCCAACGGCATCGCATCGGCGATCGGGGTGCGACGGTCCTTGCCAGTCAGGCCGAGCCGGTCGATGGCCTTGCCGATCTTCTCTTCGCTCTTGGCGCCCATGCGGGGCAGATCACGGATTTTTTGCTCCGCGACCGCCGCCCGCAGGTCTTCGACATTGTTGATGTCGAGTTCGGCGCGCATCAGCTTGAGCGTCTTGGGACCGACCCCAGGAATACGCGCGAGCTCGGCGAACTCGGGTGGGAATTCGGCCCGCAACGTCTCGAGCTTCTCGACACGGCCGGTGTCGATGAACTCGCGCACCTTTGATGCCGTCGCCTTGCCGACGCCCTTGATCTCGGTCAGTTCCTTGATCGAGTAGCCGAGCCAGTCCTGGCCGTGCGATTCGAGGCCGAGTTTGGCGTTCTCATAGGCCCGCACCTTGAACGACTGCGGGCTTTCCTCGTCGAGGGTGGTGAGCGCAATCAACTCGTCGAGCATCGCAAGAACGTCGCGGGTACTGGCCATCCCCGCAGTCTGACACCTGCAACCCCCGCTGCGTAACGGTGTGACGGTGTCTGACGTCGTTCGTCGCTGCGCTCCTCACTCACCGAGTTGGCTAGGTCGACCGTGCGGGGGCGGGAAAGTAGTGTTTCGGTCGTGAGTGATCAGGGAGGATTCGCCGCTGGCTGGTACCCGAACCCCGACGGCGGGCCGGGACTGCGCTGGTTCGACGGCGAGCGTTGGACCGACGACTACCACTACGAGCCGCAATCGCTGGCCGCCAATCCTCAGACTGGTGCCACCGGGCAGCTGGGCTGGCCCGGCTCGTCGGCCCCGATGGACGCCATGACCCCGGCGCACGCCGCGTACCAACCTGGGCCCGCCAAGAACCCGTGGGAGTACTTCGTGTCGGTGCTCACCGAGCACTACGCCGACTTCTCCGGACGCGCACGACGCTCCGAATACTGGTGGTTCTGGCTCATCAACCTTGGCGCCATCATCGTGTTGGCAGTTGTCGGGTCGGCGATCTCACCCGACGTCGGGCCTGCGCTCGTGGGCCTTTGGTTCTTGGCGACGTTGGTGCCGCATCTGGCCGTGACCGTGCGGCGGCTGCACGACACCAACAAGTCCGGCTGGACGATATTGATCGCGATCATCCCGGTCGTCAGCCTGATCCTCCTGATCTTCCTGCTCGTTGACGGCGATCGAGGCCCGAACCGCTACGGCTACCCGCCCAAGTAGCGCGCTCGGCCGCCTCCTAAGAGGGCGCGCCGAGAGCATGGCCGCCGCGTTATCGGCGCAGGCTGTAAGCCCAGCGGCTCAGGTTCCGCTCACCGTGGGTGCTAGGACCCTTGGTCTTCTGGGCTGTTCAGCAGCAATTGGAAGCAGCGAGTTGGTGCGTCGGCGGACACCGAAATGGCACCGGATACCGTGCCGGCCATGGATGCCGACCGTAATGAGTTTTCCGACGTTCAGTTCTCTGCGTCGTCTCTGTGGGCGCGACGTGGCTGGGTGTTGCTTGGATTCTTGCTTGGCGCGTTGCTCGCGCTCGGCTTCGTTTTCACCCAACCGGAGACCAATCGCTCCTGGGCTCAGGTCCTGATTCGCCCGCTTGGCGTCGACCTGACCCGCGGCGCCGTGGACATCAATCGAGCGATCGACACCGTCGCCGAACGCGAGCTCGCCGGATCGTTCATCGTCGCCGAGCGAACGTCAGAGGCGCTGGGCGGCGACCCCGGCCCGCGCACGCTTCGCCGTGAAGTCTCTATCCAAGCGGTCGAAAACTCACAGGTGCTCGAGTTCTCCTACGCCGACGAAGAAGCCGAGGTTGCTCGCGACATCTCGCAGGCCTTCGCCGAGTCCTTCCTGGCGATCCGTGGCGAGCTCGCCGCCGAAACGATCGGCGCGTCGAGACAAGCACTCGAGGCGCGCCAAGCTGACTTGCTCGACGAGCGCGATGCGCTCATCAGCGAGCGGACGTCACTCGACGACGAAGACGACGAGAACGACCTGATCGCCAACCTTCGAGCCGAGAGCATCGTCGAGAGCCAGCTTTCCGAGATTTCGAACGACATCTCGCTGCTGAGTGCTCTGACCTCCGACCCGGGCGACGTCATCAGCCCCGCCCAGTTGGCCCAGCAATCCGAACGCCCGCGAACGGTGCCGACCGTGCTCGCCGGCGCGGTCCTCGGCGCCCTGATCGCCTTGCTGGGCGCCCTGTTCTTCGACCGCAGCTTGCACGATCGCGACCTCAGCGACGAAGACCTTGCCGACCTGGGGCTGGCCCCCATCGGACACCTGCCCCGCGACTCCCGAGGCGCCGATGCGTTCGCCGGCCTCGGCCGCCGCGTTTCGGATCTCATGGGTGAAGAACAGGTGCTCGCCATCACGACGACCGACGAAGGAACCGCGGCCAGCCAGATCGGCACATGGTTCGCGTGGAACAAGGCCGAGACCGGGGCCCGCGTGCTCCTCGTCAGCGCCGATTTCGAAAAGCGGATGATCGCCAACCAGTTCGGTCTCACCGAAGGGCCAGGCCTACTCGACGCCCTGGTCAGCGGCGCCGACCCCGATGACATCGTGCAGCGCGTCGGCAACATGCACGTGATCACCGCCGGCGAACATGCCGGCGACCCCGTCGGTGTCTTGCAGATGGTCGGCATGACCCGTTTCTTGAACCGGGCTCGCCGCGTGTACGACACCGTCGTGATCCATGCGCCGAATGTCGTCGGACGTGAAGCCTCGCTGCTGGCAACGTGGGCCGCCGACGGTGTGATGGTCGTCGTCGACGACGACGAGCGCCAAGAACTGCAAAAGGTCACCGACCTGTTGCAGCGAACCGACGCCCGCCTACTCGGCTCCGTCGTCCTCACCACGATCACTGCCTAACCAATGGCTGCCGCCATAGCTCCGCAGATGTTCCGCCGGCGCGGCATGTTGGTGCCCGCGCTCATCGGGCTGTTTCCGCTGTGGTGGGCGATGGGCCTGAGCGAACTCATCTGGCCCGTGTTCGGCCTCGCGATGGCCGGCTCGCTTCTGCAAAGTCGGTCCGTCGCCATCCCGCGATTTGCAATGGCGTGGGTCCTGTTCCTGCTGATCGTCGCAGCCAGCGGCCTCATGCTCGAAGAACAGCAAGACGTCTACAGCTGGATCATTCGTTTCTCGCAATACGTGTCCGTCGGGCTGATCGTGCCCTATGTCCTCACGCATCGGGACCACACCTCGGCCAGCACCGTGTTCGGCGCGGCGACCGCCCTGTTTCTCGCGAGCGTCGCCGGCGGCTACCTGGGACTGCTCTTGGGCGACTTCTCGTTCCGGTCACCGTTCGCCTACGTACTCCCCGGCGGATTTCAGGCGAACAGCTTCGTACGCGACGTGGTCAATCCGAGCTTCGCCGACATCGAACGGTTCCTTGGTCGCTTCGAAGTGACCCGACCAAAGGCGCCATTCACGTACACGAACGGATGGGGCGCAGCGATGGGCTTGCTGTTTCCTTTTGCGTTCCACGATGCCGTCACCGGATTCGGACTCTCTCGCCGGGTTGCCCGGATTGGCGTGGCCGCATCGGTGCTGCCGATCATGCTCTCGCTGAATCAGGGGCTGTGGGTCAGCATCGCCGCGGGTGCCGGCTATGCCGCGCTGCGAGCGGCGGGCCGCGGCGACAGCCGCATCGTGCTGCAGCTCGTCGGTGTGGGCCTGGTCGCGGCGATCGCGATCACGGCGACGCCGCTCAGCAACACGATTCGGTCGGATCTTCAGAACCCCAACGCCACCGAGGACCGCTTCGAGCTCTACGAAGCCACGCTCAGCGAGCTGCCGAACTCGCCCATCATCGGCTTCGGTGGTCCTCGTGTTGTCCGTGAAGGGTTGCCACCCGCGGGGACCCATGGGCAGCTGTGGATCGTGCTGTTCAGCCATGGCGCCGCTGGCGCGTTGGCCTATTTCGCGTTCATCGCCGGCATGTTCTGGTCAACCCGCCGGTATCGGACCCGCGTCGGACTCTGGTGTCACGTCGTGATCTTCGTCAGCCTGGCACAGGCGCCCTTCTATGGCCACACGCCACAACAGCTCGCCATCATCATGGTTGCCGCAGCCGTGGGGCTTCTTGACGTGCGCGGGCTGTTGACGCCGGCATCGGCTTCAACGCAACGCCAACTCGATGCGACCTCGACGGCGTAAGGCGAGCACCGCCGGCACGTAGAGCGCCATTCCGACGATGCCGGCAACCAAACCCGTGAGCAGCGTGTCGCCCTGTGCCAGGCGTGCGACCACCAGCGGGGGAGCGAAGCAGGCAACGGCGACCACGGTCGCGGTCAAGGTCTGGCGGCCAAAAGGCGCAACGCCCCGTCGGCGAATCTGGACCGTCGAAGCCAGCCGGTAAACGGCGACGCCGGCGGCAAATGCGAGCGCGGCGCCGACATCGTCCCAACGGGGGACCAGGACCAGATACCCGATGACGGCCACGACGAGGGCCGCGCCGGTGTTACGCATCGCTAGCCAGCTCTCGCCGCTCATGAGCAAGACATTGTCGGCATGGGCAAGGAGCGAGGCGCCGAGCACGACGAGTGCGGCGATTCGCAGCGCGCCGGCGCCGCTCTGGAAGTCGTCGCCGAACAAGCCAAGCGCGGCACCAGGAAAACACGCCAGGCCCAGCAGCGCTGGCGTGAGGATGAGCATTGTCCACTGGGTGAGCCGATCGACGGCGCTCGACACGCCCGTCCAATCCCGGGCGCCGGCAAGAGCACTGATGCGAGGGTTCAGCGCCTGGCCGATGGCGTGGAAGACACGCTGGGCCAAGCCGACAAGGCGCGTGATCGCCGCCCACTGACCTGCGATTGCCGCCGTCGACAGGGCACCGACGAGCAGCACGCCGACGCGTTCGAGCGCCATTTGCAGGGAACCGGCGATGCCACGCGGTATGGCGTAGTCCCAGAATTCGGCCCGGCTGACCGCCGTCTCCGCGCTCGATCGCCCCGTGCGAGGAAGAAGCCGTAGCGTCGCCGCTAATGCGCCGAGCAGGGTCAGGCCGATCGGGGCTGCCCACCCCCACGCGAGCGCGGTCAGCGACGAATCGGTCGCGACGACGGCGGCGGTGAGTCCAAACTGGCCGACGGGTTGTGCGACCTGGAGGCCGTACGCGGTCGGAGCCATCGTGCCCGCGCCCCGGGTCGCACCCAGAAGACATAACGACAGTGCCCACGCGGGCACAAAGATGGCGAGCACGCGGAGCACGGAACTGAACTGGTCGGCGAACTCGGCATCGGTGAAGATGTCGGCGATCGCGTCGGCGCCGAACCACAGTGCGACCGCGGCGACCAGGCTGGCGATCGTGACAGGACCGAGCGCAATGCGCAGCGCCCGCCGAGCTGAACCGAGGCGCCCCTCGGCGTCGAGTCGCGAGATGAACAGTACGAGCGCGGTCTCGGCCCCGAGCTTCATCGCCGTCGACACGATGATGAAGGCGGACACGGCACCGAAGAACACGCCGGTCAACGCCGCTCCGAAGTGGTTGGCGATGACGAACGTCATGACGAACGCCAGCGCGGTTCCGATGATCGACGCCGCGCCATTGAGAATCCCACCGCGGGCCGATGCTGCCTCGCTCACCGTTCGATCGGCGACGCCGCCGGTCGCGAGTTCGCTTGGTTCCTCGTCGGTGATCGGTGTTGCCAGCAGTTCATAGAGCAGGTCGTGCGCGGCGTCGCCGAGCCCGGTTGGTTCGACACCGCCGGCCCGAAGGCGCTCGTCGCGCCAGGCGAGCTCGAGCAGGTAGAGCGCCCAGGCGGCTGGCGGGAACGAGATGCTGCCGACCTCGTCGAGGGTGGCTGCGGCGTGGCGCGATGCGTCGCGCAGGGCGTCGTGGTTCGAACGGCCGTCGAGGTGCGTGGCAACCATGACCTGGTGATGGAACGCGTCGGCGCCGAGCGGGACCGGCTCGTCGGCGAATTCCCAGTCGAGTACCCAGGTGCGGGTGTTCTCACTGATCGTGTTCCACGGAGTCAGATCGCCGTGCCATGCCCCAACTTCGATGAAGTGGTCTCGGTAGCGATCCGCCACCTGTTCGGCGGTTGCACGCAGCGCTGGCGAGGCTTGCCCAAAACGCTCGGCGATGATCTCTTGGGCTGAGCGCGAGCTTCGGTCGCCGAGCCGTGCGATGTCGCGGGTCAGCGACGCCACGCGGGATGCGTCGAGCGCCGACGGGTTGTGGTCGGTCACGCCGGCGGCGGCCACCACCGCGACGGTTCTGCCGTTCCAACGGATGACGTCGAGCAGCGCCGGGATCGCCAACGTTGCGCTCGCATCGCCGCTGCGTCCGAACCAGGGGGCTTCGGCGGCGACCAATTGTTCGGTGACGTCATCGCAGGCGACCTTGGCGTAGGCGATGGTTGTCGAGCCACGAAGGAGCTGGATGACGGGCTTGCGGTTGTGACGCTTCGGCCCAAGCGTGATGGCGACTGCCGTTGCCGAAACGGATTGCCCCAGGCGAGCGAGTAGGGATCGGTCGGGGTCGCCGTCGAGCCCAAGCTCAGGCGCAAGGGCGAGCCGGTTGCGAAAGGCGAGTCGGCCGAGCCCTGCCGCAATGCCCGCTTGCGTGACGCGTCCAGCCAGTAGCCGTCGTCGGCTCATCGCGTCGTGGGTCTTTGCAAAAGCGGCGACCGCCGCAGACCGTTCCCCGGGAATGACTCGTTGCACATCACCGTTGGAACCGAGCGCTGCGAACGCGCCATTGCGGTCGGCAACGAACCCGCCACTCGTGAACAGCGCTGCATTGAGCCAGTCGATGTCAGGCTCGGTTACCCGATGGGTCATAGAAGGAGGCCCTGCGGTCGTCGTGCCGGGGGAAAGGCTACTGCGATACCACCCATCGGTAGGCTCGTCGGCCGATTACGACAGAAAGTGACCATTCGAACACAGATGGTGACCATTTTGGGAGAAGTTTAGGGGGAATTGCCCGCGCCGCGAGGTTGGCCACTCGCCTAACCTGGGAACTGATGAGCCTTACCCGCTCGGGACAGGTCGTTGGCGACGCCCTTCACGACACGAACTCAACCCTTGCCGGCGGGCCAGCACACGGACAGCGCCATCTCCTGAGGGCCACCGATGTGCTTGGCACCGGCGGTGTCATCGGCGCCCTGACGCTGCTGTTCGACGACGTCGGGTTTCTCGGACCGCTCTTGTTCGCCGGCTTCTGCCTGCTGTGGCTCGAAGCACGCGGCCTCTACCGAGCACGCGTGCTCACGATCCGCAGCGATGAGTGGCGACGCCTGACCCAGGCGATTTCCTTGGCCTTTGCCTCGACCGTCGTCGCCGGCTTCGTGATCGGCGAAACGCTCCCTCGTTCCTGGACCCTGGTCACCGCAGCGGCGACCTTCGCCGTCTTGGCGGCCAACCGCGAGATCTGGCGCTTCCGGTTCAACAACCTTCGGGGCACCGGCCAGATCTATCGACGCACCATCCTCGTCGGCGCCAATCCCGAAGCGAACATGCTCGCCGACATGCTCGAAGAGGATCCGTCGCTTGGCTACAACGTCGTGCACCGGGTCGACCCGACCGACTTCGAACGCGGCGAGCTGCTCACCACCGAAGTCCTGTCGGCGGTCGCCAAGCGAGGTGCGGTCACCGCGCTCATCTCGGGTGCCGGTGTCGAAGTCTCGGCCCTGAACCGACTGTGTCGCGACCTGGTCGAAGCCGGTGTCCATGTCGAGCTGTCCATGTCGCTGATCGACATCATGCATCGCCGCCTCACCGTGCGCCCGCTCGGCCGATTCCCTGTGGCGTACCTGGAGCCGGTGCACCGCAACGGTTTGCGCCCGATCGCCAAGCGGGTCTTCGACGTGGTCACGTCGCTCGTTCTGTTGACGCTGCTCAGCCCGCTTCTGCTGATCGTGGCTGCTGCGGTCAAGTTCACGTCGCCCGGTCCGATCCTGTTCCGCCAGGATCGCGTAGGCCGCGATGGTCGCTCGTTCCGCATGCTCAAGTTCCGCACGATGGTCGCCGACGCCGAAGCCCAGCTCGAGGCGTTGCGCGAAGAAGCCGACTCGGACAGCCCACTTTTCAAGATGCGCAACGATCCCCGGATCACGCGGGTCGGCCGCCTCTTGCGGCGCACCTCGATCGATGAGCTGCCGCAGCTGCTCAACGTCGTCAAGGGCGAAATGTCACTGGTCGGTCCTCGACCGGCGCTGCGCACCGAAATGGCCGAGTGGAGCCCCGAGCTCTATGGCCGGCTTCGGGTACAGCCCGGCATCACGGGATTGTGGCAGGTGTCCGGACGCAGCGAAGCCAGCTTCGACGACTACACCCGCCTCGACCTGTACTACGTCGACAACTGGTCGCTCGCCGCTGATCTACGCATCCTCCTGCGTACTGCGTTCGCCGTGATCCGGTCCGACGGCGCCTACTGAATCGATTCCGTCACACGCGTGATCATCCGCACGAGCGGACGACGAGCGCTGGGCGGTCAACCGAGCGAGAGGCATCGCCGGTTCCGATGAACAACGGCGCCTTGCCGTCATTGTTCGGTGGTGTCGACTCGAGTTGGAGTCGAAATGTCGTTGGTGTCGATGCGTCAATCGAGCTTGTTACGTCGATGACGTGATGCCCATTGAGCGTCGAGCCGTCGAACCATGACCGTGCAACGATCGTGCCAGGGTCGTTGAACGCATCGCGATCCGAAGCGGGAATGCCCTCGATGACCACGAGTTGGACACCGAACGGAAGTGCCGGTTGGGGCGACCCGACCCGAACACGCAGTTCGACGGTTGCATCGTCGGGCAGCGTTTCGAGTGGGTCGAAGTGCAGCACGACGCGGTGGTCGGATCCGTCGTTGGACTGGTCGCCGATCCCGACGAAACGGTTCTCGAGCCCGAACACGAAGTCGTAGCGGCCATCGCCGTCACCGTCGACGACGGCGCGGTCGTCGACGCGCCCAAGCGTGGTCGACACCACTGGGCACGCGTCGGGTGCTGGCCCAGCGGCGGCGCCACCAAAGAGGTCGCGAGCCGCAAAGTCACCAAACGCGTGCGCGGACTCGGGGCTGCTGTCCAGCCACCAATCGCAGGTCGACTCGGCGTCGTGATCGTTGTGGAAGAAGACGATCGTGTCGATCCCCAGGTACGCCTCTTGGGCGAGCAGGTCGGCGAGTTCGTTGAACCAAGCGGCCTTGCGGCCCGGGTCGTTCGGGTCCTCGTCGGAGCCGATCTCGGCGAACATGAGCGGGATCCCGGGGTGGGCCTCGCCGAAACGAACGAGTGGGTCAAGCAACAGCTCGGGGCCCCGCCACGCCTCGGGCGTGCCTCGACAGCCGAACCAGTTGAATGCGTCGGCCGCGATCCAGTCGACGTACGCGTCGCCAGGCCAGAACGACTCGGCGACCTCGGGCTGGTTGAGGGTGAACAGGGTCATCACCCATGCCAGCGGCACATCGGGAGCCTCGTCGGCGAGCAGGTCGGCCAGTCGCTGCCAGGCTGCGACGAAGTCTTCGGGCGTACCGAACTCGGGTTCGATGTCGGCCTCGTGATGGAAGGTGAGACGCAGCGGCGCGTCGAATGCGGCGATGTTTCGGACCCATCGCATGAGCTCGTCGTGGATCTGCGTACCGGGTGTCGCGGTGGCGATCTCGCGCCACGCAACGATGCTGCCGTCCTCTCGGCGAGCATTGATCGACACATGAAGCTCGCGGCCGCCGTCGCTGGCCCATTGCTGGCGCAGATTGGGGAAGTCGCTGTCCCAGAACGCATACGAACGCAAGACGTCGAGTCGTCGATCGGCGATCGTTTCCACCGTTACGAGCGCATCGATCGGCGTCTGTCCCGGACGGCGACCCGCCGCGGTGCCGAGTGCGACAACCCGCGGACCGCGCTCGTCGCTCCCGGTCGTTTCGGCGTCGGCGATCTGTCGGCTGCCTCGGTCGCCATTGGATTCGTCGGTGACCGAGCTCGTCGGCGCCGGCGGGTCAGCCACCGAGCCAGCTCCTGCCGATTCACCTGCCGCCGGCGCCGTGGCCTGCGGGCTCGCGCTGCATCCGGCCGCTAGGACCGCCCCGATGCAGAGCGTGCCAATGAAGATCAGGGTCCTGAAGATCATGGCCCTGCAGATCATGGTCCTGAAGATCATGGTCCTGCAGATCGTGGCCATGAGCGGGCGCCCGCGGAGAGCCTGGGCCAGCGTGGCCAGCAAGGGTCTTCGCATCCCTCGCATGGTAGATGCTGGTACCCAGAACGGGCCTTCGATGCGCTCTGGGTAGGCCGTCAGTCCCGGCTTGAGCGCGTTGGTGTGGTCGCACGTTCGTACCGCGCGCGCCCGGTGACGTGGTGGTGGGCAAAAATACCTTTCACCGGATCAACCGTTTGCTTGGTGCCTAGAATTGGCGATTACGAGGCGGTAGGGCAATCGACGACTACAAGGCGAGCGCGATGCGCGTACCCAGACCACCACGAGCGCCACGCAGCCGTACTGGTGCCGCGCTGCTTGCGCTCGCATTGGTGCTCGCCGCGTGTGGCAGCGACGGTTCGAATGCCGACGGATCCGGCGAGACCGGACCGGCCGAAGCGGTCGCGTCTGATGCCGGTTCTGTCGATGGCGCCACGCCTGACAACGGCGAAACCCAAGACGCAGAAACGTCGGTTGATGCCGGCGAAAGTGTGGCGTCACCGACCGCGGTGCCGACAACCCCACCGCTCAACGAAAACGGCGAGACCGTCGGCCCGGACGAACCTGGCGATGGCGGGTCGAGTGCCGGATCGAGTGCCGGATCGAGTGATGGTCTCGACTCCGAGACCGTTGGCGATCGAGGGCTCCGTTCACCTGGCGAGGAACGCGACGACGACGATGCCGCTGACACGACAGCCTCTGACACCGAAACAGGCTCTGAGACCGAAACAGGCTCTGAGACCGAAACAGGCTCTGACACTGAGACAGTGAGTGTGGAGCCAACGGCGACACCGGAGCCGACGTCGACACCAGCGCCCGCCAACGACCCGATCCAGCCCCCGCCGGCGCAGCTTCCCGACGAACCCGTTCCCTCCGACGACCTCGTCATCCAAGGTCCGCCGACCGACGACGGCACCGATATCCCGGTCTTCTCGAACGAGGGAATCCTCGCTTGCGCAACGACCGAAGCCGCCATCGAGTTTCTCGACCGCCGTGATCTGACCCGCACGGAGCAAGCGCTGCAATCGGCAGCGGCACTGGCATCAAGCGCCGCAGAGGCGGAACTGGTAGCTCTCGCTCCCCAACTCAGCACGGCCGGGCGCAACAGCGACGCCGCCTTCGAGGTCATCGTCGCCATGCTCAGCGCGTGCGCCCAATACGGCTATGAAGTCTGACGCCGTCGCAGCGCCACGGGTGCTGATGGTCGGCTCGCCTGGCGGCCATCTGTCGCAGATGAAGCTACTCACGCCTTGTTTCGCCGATTTCGAGCGTCGCTGGGTGACTCTCGACCATGAGAGCGTCGACGTCGAAGGCGACGAACTCGTCTTCGGCTACGGGCCGACAACGCGCAACGCGGTGAACCTGCTGCGCAACTTCCGGTTGGCGTGGAGCGAGCTTCGATCCTTCAAACCCGACGTGATCGTGTCGACCGGTGCCGCCATTGCCGTGCCGTTCTTCGTGCTCGGTCGAGCGCTCGGCATCCGCACCATGTTCCTCGAGGTCTACGACCGCGTCGACTCACGCACGCTGACCGCCCGCCTGGTCAAACCGTTCTCCGATGCGTTCCTGCTGCAGTGGCAGTCCCAACGCGACCTCTACGGCACCGGCACCGTCGTCGGCGCCGTGTATTGACCCAGAATTTCCGGACGCCCCCCATGTTTGTCCTCGCCACCGTTGGAACCGACCACCACCCATTCGACCGTTTCGTCGAATGGATCGACGCCTGGCATGCCGAGCATCCAGACGTCGAGGTCTTCGTGCAGTACGGCACGTGTGAGCGGCGTCCAGAGGCGCCCGGATCCCAATGGGTCGAAGGCCACGAATTGGCCTCGATGATGCAGCGCGCCGACGCCATCGTCAGCCACGGTGGTCCCTCGACCATCATCGAGGCCCGCTCCAACGGGACCGTCCCGGTCGTGATCCCACGAAACCCCGCGCTCGGCGAGCATGTCGACGGCCACCAGATGCGCTTCGCCGACTTCATGTCGGCACAGGACAACATCCTGCTTGCACGAACGCAGTCCGACGTCAACGAACTCGTTACCCGGGTCCTTGCCGGCGAAGTTCCGGCGCCGCCGGTGAGCGCCAATCAGTCGGCCACGCTCCAGCGGGTCTCGTCGGTCATCGACGAGCTCATGGCCCAACCCTGTCGTCCGCTGCTCGGTGTCCGAGGTCGACGATGACCACTCTGTCCACGCCAGGAATCACTACCGAGATGCTGCAAGAAACTTCGCCCGCTGACACCGACGATTTGGTGTCGGTCGTGATCGCGACCCGTGACCGTCCCGAGATGTTGCGCACCGCGCTCGCCGCGATCAATGCGTCTGACTACGAGGGCCCGATCGAGACAATCGTCGTCTTCGACCAGTGCGACCCCGATCTGTCGATCGTGTCCGACGATCCGAAGCGGCAGGTGCGCGCCATCGCCAATGCACGCACCCAGGGTCTTGCCGGCGGTCGGAACACCGGTGCCTACGCGGCAAACGGTCGCTGGTTGGCGTTTTGTGACGACGACGATGAGTGGCTGCCCGCCAAGCTGGGCCGCCAGATCGATCTGCTGCGAGACGCTCCCATCGAAACGTTGGCGACGACCGGCATCTTCATCCGCTACGACGGCGAGGACCATGCCCGGATCCCCGACCCCGAGCGGTTGACGTTCGACGGGTTTCTCGACGACCGCATGACCGAAGTCCACCCGTCGAGCTTCGTCATGGACCGTGAGTGGTTCATCAACGAGGTTGGCCTCGTCGACGAGGAACTTCCCGGCAGCTACGCCGAGGACTACGACGTGCTGTTGCGGGCCTCGCGTATCGGCCAGGTGCGGTCGGTGCCCGAACCGCTCGTGACCATTCACTGGCATCCGTCGACGTACTTCCGCGAGCGTTGGACGATGATCGACGAGGCGCTCGGCGCTTTGGTCGACAAGCACCCCGAATTCGAGCGTGCGCCCGTCGGCCTGGCGCGAGTTCGCGGCCAACAAGCGTTCGCCGCCGCGGCGGCAGGAGATCGCAAGCGGGCGCTCCAGCTCATTGTCGAAACCGTCAAGCTGCGTCCGCTCGAGAAACGAACGCTCGTGGCGCTGGCGGTGGTGCTCGGTGTGCCTGCTGGTGTGCTGCTCCGACTGGCGCATCGCATGGGCCGAGGCATCTGAGCGTGGAGACCTTCGACTTTCGTCGCGTCGACCACGGTCGGGCCGAGGACAAGTCGTTGTTGTGGCGCCTACGCCGACCGATTGTGCCGGCGGCCAAGAAGATGATTCGCCGCTATGGCGCAGCCACGGCGTCGCGCCGGGTGCTTCCGTCGTACTTGCTGATCGGCGCGAAACGAGGTGGCTCCACCACCTTGGCTCGGAGCCTGGTCGCTTCACCTGGCGTCCAAGGCCTGTTCCCCGCCCGCGAGGAACTCAAGGGCCCGTACTACTTCGACGTGAACTACGCCCAGGGCGAGTCGTGGTACCGGTCGCACTTTCCGACCCACAAAGCGCTCGGCAGCGACATCGTTGGCGAAGCGTCGCCGTACTACCTCAGCCATCCGCACGCCGCCGAGCGGGCTCGCCAACTCGTGCCCGACGCTCGGATTATCTGCGTGCTCCGCCACCCCGTCGAGCGAGCGTTTTCGCACTATCGCGAGCGAGTCAAACAGGGCGTCGAGACGCTCGACAGCTTCGAAGCGGCGATCGACGCCGAGGCGGCGCGCCTCGACGGCGAACTCGAGCGAATGGAACGCGACCCGGCCTATGTGAGCTGGGAGCACCTCAACTTCGCCTATACCGATCAGAGCCGCTACGCCGCTTCGCTTGAACGGTGGTTTGCGCATTGGCCGCGCGAACAGATCCTGGTACTCCGAAGCGAGGATCTCTATGCCGATCCTGCGGGTGTCCTGGATCAGACTCGGTCCTTTGTTGGTCTCGCAACACTCGGGTCCCAAGGCAGCGATGCCGTGACGAATTTCAACCGGTTACCACCGGCAAAGATTGCGCCCGAAACCCGTTCCCGGGTCTGGAACATGGTGTCGCACGATGTTGAGCGGCTGGCCGATCTCGTCGGTCAGGCCCCGTTCTGGTCCGTTGACGGGCCGATTTCAGCTGCTGCGAGGCGTCCATGAGGCCCCGAAAAGTGACGTTGCGTGGTCATTTGAACGATTTGCGTGGCTACCCCGAAAGTGTGCTGGGCGAACTTGCTCACCAGGCACTCATGGCCACAAGAAGCCCCACGTACCCGGAGTAGATTATTACGATGCGCCACACAACTTCGCGCCGCCTCGGCACAGCGCTCATCACCGTGGTTGCGATGTTCGCAACCTTGCTGGGGACGGTCACTCAGGCCGAAGCCCAGGGCGCAAACCTCGCGCTCGGCCAGCC
>CALLPT010000175.1 GCA_938015575.1 uncultured Acidimicrobiales bacterium | reverse complement strand
CGCTGCGCTCGCAACGCTGCGTTCGGTGAAGCCACTGCGGTCCCCACCGGCGTCGCTGCGTTCGCTTGCTGCGACACCGTCACAGGTGTAAGACACCCTTACGGGCGGTCATCGGGTTTCCGATGGCCGCCCGTTTCCTTTTTGGCGGTCCTAGTTCGGGCCGAGCGCCTCGATTGATTTGGGGATGTCGAGAAGACCGTTGTCCGAGGCTTGCTTCGGCGGGGCCGTCTGGGTGGGGGCCAGGAGGTCGAGGACCGCCTCGAGGGGCGCGGGCCGAGCGAGCAAGTAGCCCTGGCCGAGCCGGAAGCCGGCACGGCGCGCCCGGTGGAGGTCTTCGCCGGTCTCGATGCCTTCGGCGATCGGCAGCTGGCCAGCTCCATCGGCGAGCGTGCAGAGTGCGTGCAGCAGCTCATGGGCACCCTGCTGGAGCGACGTGGTCAGGGTCCGGTCGATCTTTACGTGGGTGAACGGCCGCTGCAGCATCTGGTTGAGCGAGGACCGGCCTGCGCCGAGATCGTCAGAGGCGATGCCGATGCCAATGGCCCGGAGCCGGTCGATCGCCTGGTGGGCTTGGTTGGTGTCGGGGAGTCGCTGCGACTCGGTCATTTCGACAATCAAGCGTTCGGGACGAATGCCCGCACGAGCAAGCATCGCGGCGATCCGGTCGGGAAGATCTGTCTCGAGGAGCACGAGTGCGGACAGGTTGAACGACACGAATGCGTCGCAGCGGCCGCGAGCATCGAACTCGGCCAGAAGCTCGAGTGCCGTCCGAAGCATCCGCTCGCCCAGAAGGGACCCGAGCCCCTGGGCTTCGATGACCGGCACGAAGTTGTTCGGCATCTCGATGCTTCCGTCGGACTGGGGCCATCGGGCCAGCAGTTCGACGCCAACAGCTCGAGCGTCGGCGAGTTCGAATATCGGTTGCGCCCAGGCGATGATTTCGCCGTGTTGCAGGGCGAGGTGTGCCCGAGCCGCGAGGTGTTGCCGGTCTTGCTCGTCGGAGCGCAGGATGTCGTCGGCGACAATCATGCGCCGCTTGCCGAGCGATTTGGCCAGCCGCAGCGCGGCACTGGCTTCGGTCAGCAGCTGGTCCGGTGAGCCAGATCCGTCGCTCGAGGTCGCGCCGATGCTCAAGCTGATGATGCTCCGCCCGCGGGTCGCCCCGACCCGGCCAACGTCGATCGTGGTGATCGCGCTTTCTTCGCTCGGATGGAGGCCGCGCCGGTTGATCGCGATGAACTCGTCGCCTCCGAGTCGGGCCACATACCAACCCTTGAGTCGGGTGCGTAAGGCCTCGGCGAGGGCAGCGAGTGCTTCGTCGCCGCCGTGATGACCAAGGTGGGTGTTGATCGTCTTGAAGTCGTCGACGTCGACGATGATGCAGTGGACCATCTCGTCGGTTGCAAGTCGGTGCTCGATCTCGCGTATAGCGGCGCGTCGCGAACCCAAGCCGGTCAGCGGGTCTTGGAACGCCTCGGCCTCGACGGTTGCTTGGTTGACCAAGAGCCGTTGCTTGATGTTCTCGAAACCCCAAATGCCAGCGCCGAGATGGAACCCGAGAATGACCAGCCCGGATAGTTGGAACCAATGTCCGGTCAGGATGAACGCGACGACATAGCTCGCCAGATACAAGAACATGAGCGGGTACACGCGAAGTTGGAACGTCTGCGGCAGCAGCAACGCGTCGGTAGCCATTCCATAGGCGCAGACACCCGCCACCACCCACGCGACCTCGGTTCCGCCTGGGGCGGACAGGCCCGACCAGGCAAGCCACGGAAGTACCGCCCAGACCACCCCGGACAGCCAGACGGGCACGACTCCTCGGGCATCGACCCGACTCGGGAGTAGCGACGACCATCCCACGGTGGTGAGTGCAACGAGCGTTGACCACACGAGTAGGCGCCCGAGAGGCAGGTGTTCCCGGAGCACGATTGGGACATAGACAGCAATGGCGAGAATCCCGACCGTGTCAATACGTCCCACCAAGCTGCGCTGGGCAAGCAGGAGCTGTTGTTCGAGTCGTGCCAACAACGAGCGCCCCCTGTAGCTCTGAGAAAGTAGTACCTACGACCCATAGGTCGGCACCGTCTCGACAAAGATGAGAGAGATGACTCACAAATTTCGAGTTGTCCCGTCGTGGCCACTACGACGGGTTCGAGCCGGGCGGGCCGAAGTGGTAAACCGACGCCCGTGAACGCGTGCTATTTCGAACTCGATGAACATGGTTATTCGCCCACCCCGTTGGCACGTGGGCCGTGGTCGGAGGACATGCTGCACGGTCGGCTCCTCGGCGGCTTGGCCGCTCGCTCACTCGAAACCGAGTACGGGGAAATCGGGTGGCGAGCCGCTCGACTTACGGTTGACCTGTTCCGTCCCGCCGCGATGGCCCCGGTCCAGATCTCTCTTCGGCCCGTCCGCCAGGGACGCAAGGTGCGGGTCGTCGATGCCGTCATCACCTGTGATGGGCACGAAGTCGGTCGAGTAAGCGCGGTCTTTCTCGTCGCGTCCCAGGATCCACCTGGAACTATCTGGCGTCCTTATCATTCGCCGTGGCCGGATCCGGACGCGGTGACCTCTGACGAGACCACCGGCTCAGCCGAACACAACGGCTGGCTGTTCCGTGTTGTCGACGGGGGCATGGGAACCGGCGAACGATCTCGGGTATGGACCAACGACACGGTCTCCTTGGTCGGGAACGAACCCATGTCGCCGTTGGTGCGAGCGGCCGTGTCCGGCGACATCGCCTGTCCGCTGGTGAACTTCAGCGACGAAGGCCTGTACTACATCAACGCCGACTACACCATGCTGCTCGGTCGCTATCCCGTCGGCGAGTGGATCGGGGTTGCGTCCACCGAGCAGATTCAAGCCGAGGGCATCTCGGTGGCCATGGCGACGATGTACGACGCGCACGGCCCCTTCGCCACCAGCGGGGGCACGTCGCTGACCCGGCCGCCACTCGAAGATTGACCCCAGAGGACCTTGGTTCACAGCGACGCTGACTGCGACGATGGGCGTATGACCGAAGCCGACGTAAGCGCCGCCATTGCCGAAGCCGAGGCCTGGCTTCAGGAGAACCCGCTCGAGCCAGACGGCGATCGTGATGCCTGGCTCCGCGCGCTTGTGGACGCTGGGTGGGCGGCGCCGAGCTGGCCGGTCGAGGAGTACGGGCGTGGCTTGTCGCCAAAGGTCGCGCGCGCCACCGACCAGGTGTTCCGTGCGGCAAAGGTCAGCGGTTGGGGCCAAGACGTCACGAACCTATGGGCCGCCACGGTGATCGCCTGGGCAAAGCCCGAACTGAAGAAGCAGGTGCTTCGGCCACTGCTGCTCGGTGAGATCGACATGTGCCTGCTGTACAGCGAGCCGGGAGCGGGCAGCGATCTCGCGTCTGTCCGCACTGCCGCGGAACGCGACGGCGATGAGTGGGTCGTGAACGGCCAAAAGGTGTGGACGTCGGGTGGCAGACAGGCCGACTATGCGTTCCTGATCACTCGCACCGATTCGGCTCAGCCCAAGCACCGGGGCATGACGTTCTTCTTCATGCCAATGGATCAGCCCGGGGTCGAGGTGCGGCCGCTTCGCCAGGCCACCGGTGACGCACGGTTCAACGAAGTGTTCCTGACCGACGCCCGGGTGTCCGATGCAAACATGCTCGGTGAGTACAACTCGGGCTGGCATGTGCTGACCTCAGCGCTCGCGTATGAACGCTCGGCCATGGGCGTAACACGGCCTCGCCGGTCGGCCGCCGACGACGCGGTGCGCGATGCAACCAGCGAAGCATCAGCCCCGATTCCCGACCTGTCATTGGTCGAGCTCGCCGTCAAACGCGGGGTGAGTGGCGACCCGACGATCCGTCAAGACCTGATGCGCCTCCATGCCTGGCGCACGCTCAACGCGTGGAACAACCAACGAGCCAAACAGGAGCTCGCCAAGGGCACGTCGTCGCCGGTCGTATCGCTGGGCAAGCTGGCGATGTCTCGCATGCTCCACTTCGCCGGCAGCCTGCAGGGCCGCATCCTTGGGAGCGAAGCCATGCTCGGCGGCGAGTCCCATCCCGAGGCCGCCGACGCGACCTACGCGATGCTGAACGCGTTCTTCACTTCGATCGGCGGCGGTACCGACCAGATCCAGCGCAACATCATTGGTGAACGCATCCTGGGGCTTCCCAAAGAACCCGAAGTCGACAAGGGAATCCCCTTCAGCGACGTGCGCGTGTCCTGAGATCAGGTCGCGCCGGAGACGAGGCGGCCGTTCACCCAGACGGTGCGGATCGAGGCTGGGCTACCGCGCCGGACAAGCTTCTCGAAGGTGCGATCCCAGTCGTCGATCTCGGCCATGATGCCGAGCGGCCCTTCGGCCGAGATGTCGATCGCCAACGCATCGAACACATTGCCGGGCGCAAGTAGCCCGGCGTTGATGCCGAGAACGTCGGCCCCTCCCTTGGTCGCCAAGAAGAAGGTTGTCACCACGTCGACGCGAGAGTCGGCAACACCTCGCTGGTTCTGAACAGTCACGTCGACACCATCTTCGAGCATGCGTGACACGGTCACGGCGTGGTCGCACTGAGCGAACATCGATGCCGTGGAACCACCGGCGATATCGGTGCCGAGGCCGACGCGTAGCCCCGCGTCGAGATTACGTCGAAGCGGAAAGACCGCATTGGCGAAGTACGAGTTCGAAAGCGGGCAGTGCGCGATGCCCGCCCCGCGATCGATCAAGAGTCGGCGGTCATCGTCGTCGAGGTGGGTTGCATGGGCCAGCACGGTGTGCTCGGCGAGCAGCCCGAACCGATCGAGCGCAGACGCGTCGTTCATGCCGCATCGGTCGAGCACGTGTCCATGCTGCCAGTCGCCCTCGGAGCAATGGGTCTGGATCCGGACACCGGTCGCTTCGGCGAGCTCGCCATGTCCGGCAAGCGACGCATCGGTGCATGCGGGGATGAACCGCGGGGTAATGATCGGCGCGACCAATCCGGAGCTGCGACCGAGTTCGTGGACGGCGTCGATGACTCGAGCTGTCGCAGCGACAGACTGGTCGGCACTCGCATCTCGGTAGTACTCGGGTGTTCCGTCGGGGTGGTCCATGGCCACCCTCCCCACAAAGGCCCGTTGACCCGATGCAAGGCATTGCTCGGCGAGAGCGATGGTGGCGGGCTCGTGGGTCGAGCCGTAGTAGACGGCCGTCGTCGTTCCGTTCGCGAGCAAGGTCGGAACCATCGACCGCCAGACTCGGCGCGCATAGCCCTCGTCGACACAGCGGGCCTCGAGCGGGAAGGTGTTTGCGAACAACCACTCATCAAGGGGCAAGTCGAGCCCCGTGCCGAGTTGGGGCCACTGCGGCGCGTGGATGTGCGTGTCGATCATCCCAGGCACCAGGACGACACTTGCGGGCAGCTGCACATCGACGGTCTCGTCAGGCTCGCCGGGTCGCATCGACGAAATCACACCATGGTCGTCGATCTCAATCACGTGGTCTTCGAGGACTTCGAGTCGGCGACGCGTGGGCGTTTGCAGGATGGTTGACCGGATGAGCACAGGGCAACGCTAGCGACTGATCTCGAGCCGCTCGGCTCTGCTCAGACTCACCTCGTTGCCCTGGTGTCCTGGGTGTGGCGCCGGATCGGCTGAACGACCCGGGTGGGATCGACCTCGCTCGATCCGAACGGAAGCATTCGACCGATCGTCTCTGCGGCGGCGCTTGCCGGCGCGGGACGGGCGAAGTAGTAACCCTGTCCCTGATCGCAGCCAAGGTTCTGCAACATGACGCACTGCTCGATTGTCTCAATGCCCTCGGCAACCACCGGCAGCCCGAGCGACTGGGCGACATTCAGAATTGAGCGCACGAGTTCAAGCGCCTTGCGCGACGTCAGCATGTCCGAAACGAAGCTGCGGTCGATCTTGAGCGCCCCAATTGGCAGCTGATGAAGATACGTCAGCGATGAGAATCCGGTGCCGAAGTCATCGAGCGATACGACGATTCCCAACGCATCGAGTTCGTGGAGCACGCGACTCGTGCGCTGCATGTCGGTGATCGACGACGTCTCGGTTACTTCGACGCAGAGTCGGTTTGCGGGGTAGTGCAGCTCGTGCAGCCGGTCACGCACGTAGTCGACGAGGTCATCGGTGAGCGAAAGCGCCGACACGTTGACGCTCAGCAAAGGAACGTCGCCTTTGGAGTTGGCGAGCTGTCGTTGAGCGACGTCGAGCGCACGGGCAATGACGTAGCGATCGAGCTGCTTGATCAGGTGGCATTGTTCGGCGACGTCGAAGAACAAGTCCGGCGGAACCGAGCCGTGGCGTGGGTGGTTCCAGCGACTCAATACCTCGAACTTGACGACCCTTCGTGTACGCAGGTCGACGATCGGCTGGAACTGGAGATGGATCGCACCCTCGTCGATGGCGGCCTCGAGCTCTTCGGCGAGCGAGCGTCGCAGTTCGAGTTCATGTTGGGCGAGCGGATCGAAGACGCCAACGGCAGCTTCGTCGGACTCGCGAGCCGCGTACATCGCGATGTCGGCGTGACGAAGCAAGTCACCGGCGGTTTCTTCGTCGTTGTGAAAGGCCACGCCGACCGTGAGGCGGATCGGGATGCGACGGTCTTCGACTTTGACCGGCGCATGATTGATGGCGACGATGTCGGTACAGAGCTGATCGACGGTCAGGCGCAAGTCGCCGATGCCGCCGGGTGGCGCCGGTACGACTACCGAAAACTCATCGCCGCCGAGTCGAGCGGCGACACCCTGGTCGCCGACAACCCACGCGAGGTGGCGAGCAACATGAATGAGGACCTCATCCCCGATCCGGTGACCGTTCAGGTCGTTGATCGCCTTGAATCGGTCGATGTCGACCATCAACACCGCGAGGTCGCGCGGGGTGCGGGCGTTCATCTCGTCGCCGATGAGTTCCAAGAGGCGGTTTCGATTCGCGATTCCAGTAAGCGAGTCGGTGTCGACACGTTCGCGAAGTTCGCGGCCGTCCGAGATCGATTTGCGAAGTTGGAGCAGCGCGAGTCGCGTTTCGCGAATCTGGCTGTCCCGCGTCCACTTCATCATCGAGAAGTCCATCGTCAGGTCCGAAGCGGCGAAGTTCGATGGTGACAAGCCCAAGGCGCTGATTCGGTGAGCGTCGGTGGGATCCAGCGCGCCGGCGAAGAGCCAACCCCCGTCATCGTGCGCATGGAACTCGCCTCGAAGCGTGAAGTCGGGGGAGTGGAACCGCAAGTGGACGAGTCGCTGGGTCCAGCTGTAGGAGGGGGCCTCAGCAATGTCGATACTCCCGGTCGCATAGGCGACAGCCTCGACCAGCGATTGCCCGCAGGCGTCTCGGGCCAGCATCTGCAAGCTCGGGCCGAGGTGACGGACAACGCCCTGTTCGTCAAGGACAAGGTGGAACGGGAGAATCGTGTCCAGCAAGGTGTCGCTCATGACGGTGCGACCGAAGCGTCTTGGCCGGAGGCCAGGCTCGCGGCGGGAGCCGAAACCGGCCCGGTGAGTACGAAGACGTCGCACCGTTCGGCTTCGAGTTGGCCAACATGGTTTACGTGCCAGTCTTCGTCAAATCGTTCGGCGAGCCCGCGGAGCACACCGGTCACCATGGCGGCCAACCCGTCCCGCTCGGAGTGATAGTGCACTTCGATGTGGCCGTCTTGTTCCTCGGCGACCTCGAAGCGCGGTGGGCGAAGTTCCGGCATCGTCGAGCGAACCCGCAGGTGCAAATCGTTGAGATTGCGCAGCACCTCGGCGACCGATGAGCCATGCCCGTCCAGAATCGGTCCCCAACCTTCGGCGCTTGTGTAGACGATCCAGTACCGGCCGAACTGCTCCAGGAGGGCGTCCTCGGTCACCCCAAGCTCGACTGCAGCTGCGGCCAGGAGCCGGTGGGTGATGTGATCGTCGTAGATGGCGGCGCCTTCGAAGTAGTCGATGTCGACTCGGGCGCGAGTCCGTACGGCTTCCCACACATCTGGATCACAGGAACGCACGAGTTCCTCAATCGCTCGGTTGATTAGGCCGTACACGACCGCCACCTTTCCTGCCTTCGCCCTGCAGATCCGTCGGCATGCGTGGTAGTCCCGCAATGGGCCACGTGGGCCTGATGGCGTAGGTATTGGGTACACGTTGACCCACTGGGCCAAAAGCCCCATCGCGGCGCAAGTGCAGTGGGCAGGTCGACTGCCGACACTGATTCCGCCGAACCATGCCCGTGCTACCTGCCGGTGCCGATAGATGTTGGTGCCTGCTGCTGTCCGCGGACTCGTTGCTTTGATCACCACCACGATGGTTCTCTCCTTCCTGGTGGTCGCGACGGGACCCGCGCCGCGAGCTGCGGCGGCAGCGGCAGGTTGCACCCGTTTCGACACCACCGCAGTTGACGAAGTCGCCATCCCGATCGTGCTCGATGGCGCATCGGGGAACCCGTTCGAGTCGGTTGGCAGCGCAGAAGTCGAACCTGGACCGGACAAGCAAGAGGGCTCCTACGCCGGCGCCAATGTTGCCTTGCTGATCGACAGGACACGCACGTTCTTCGTCGATCCCGAGGCCCCGGTCGGTGCAGCCGGCACGCTAGGACCGTGTCAATGTGATCAACAGGGCGTGCTGCGTTGCACCGGCACACTGATCCATCCCGAGTGGGTACTCACCGCCGCGCATTGCGTGTCGACGCTCGCCGGCACGGCGCCCGACGGCGGTGATCCCGGTCACCGAGATCTGCGGCAGTATCACCTGCTCGCTCGAACCGGCTCGATCAATGCGAACGGCGGAGGCAACTTGACGTCGGTGGTCGAAGCCCATGTGCATCCCGCTTGGGCGACGCAGGTCGCACGCGATGGGACCTGGTCATCGAACCATGCAGACATGCGCAACGATCTTGCCTTGCTGCGCCTGGCCGAGCCTGTGGCAATCGAGGCAGCGATCTTGATCGAGCCACCCGAGGAGCTTGATCGCGTCCCCCTGATCGCCGGTGGTTGGGGCGTCACGCCCGACGGTCCGACCGAATTGCTTCATATCTGGACCGCCGAGATTGCGCCTGATGCCAAATGCATCGAGGGCGATACCGCTGGTTCGTACGCGGCGGACCTCATGCTGTGCACCGACGAGACCGACGGTTCTGGCACGTGCCTCGGCGACTCCGGTGGTCCGCTCGGAAGCATGGGCCCCGACAGCCGCTACCGAGTGTTCGCCGTCACGAGCTTCGTGCTCTTCACCGACCCGAACTATGGATGCGACCAACCGCGGCGTGCGAGCTTCACGCTCTTGACGAGCGACCAACATGACTGGATCGACGAGGTCACCGGGGAACTACGCTCTGGAGATGGAGCTCGCTGACGTCATTGCCCACAGCGATCGCATCGGACGCATCGCCTACATTGCGACCGCTCGCCCCGACGGTCGAGCTCATTGTGTGCCCGTGGGTATCAAGTGGATCGATGGAGATCTCTGCACGTTCGTCATGCAACCCTCGGTCAAGGTCGCGAATGCGCGCCGTGACCCGCGGGTGATGTTCCATTGGCAGGTCGGACCCGAGACAAACAACGACAGCTTGATTGTCGAGGGAATCGCGAACGTGGTTGACACGACCGAAGGTCGCGCCGCGTTGTGGGAAGAGATGGGTTACGACCTGAGCGAGTTCGAGCCTGGCGGCCCAGACTCCGATGGGCATGTGTTCCTGCGGGTCATGCCGATGCGAGCGACCGTGCTGTATCGCTTTGGCTTCGATGGCCGCGAGACGTGGGAAGCCGAACCGCTCATCGATCTGCGAGACGTGCCGGTCAGGTCAACCTGACCGTTTCGGTCTGCCGCTAGCGGCCGTCGGGCAGGGTTGGCTCACCGGCAAAGGCCTGGGCGATCGACAACCACTCCGCGGCCAAAGCTCCCTGGGTTTCCAGCGAGGTGTCGGACGGCTTTCGGCGCTGGGTCGCGACCAGACAGAACTCTTCGGCCGAACCTGTGATCCGATTCTCCGCATCGTCGGGGCCCCATGTCCAGACCTCGCCCGATGGTGCCGTGAGCGCGACATGGACCGGCTCGGTCGGGATGTCGCGACCGCGGACCATGTAACTCCAACCGCGCGTCGTCACCCCGATGTGACAGACATGGCGAAGTCGCTCGGTCGCCAGCCATGGCGCGCCGACCGTGTCAGCGACGTCTTGTCCATGAGACCACGTTTCCATCAAGCGTGCGGTCGCGAAGCTCAAGGTGCTCATGTCTGGTCCGAACCACGGGATTCGATCCTTGGGTGCTCGGCTGCGAAACGCGTCGAGCATCTTGGCGCGCTCATCGCGCCACAGCGCCAACACGTCGGCACCGGTCTTGCCCTCGGTGGTGGCGAAGTAGTCCAGACTTCCGCCGCCCGACATCATCTCGGCCTTTGCGGCCTGAAAGGCGTCGGCGTCGGTCACCGCCAGGCTGGCAGCCATGTCGGCCTGGATCAGGTGGACGATCGTGTCCTTGACATCCCAGCCCTCGGCCGGAGTGTCTGTCGACCAGGTCGCTTCGTCGATGTTGGCCACGATGGCATCGAGCGCCGCGTGCTCGGCGGCAAGGTCATCACAAATCGCATCCATAGCCGCAACGTATCGGTCCGCCCGATGTCGGCGGAAATGCTCAGGACAGCGAACGGGCGAGCCGATCGATGCGGGGCCGCATCACGAGGGTGTAGATGTCGGCGATGAGATGGGCGCGGTGGCGCTCATAGGCCGTGATGTGATCCAGATCGTTCACGACTGCCATGAACGCGGCCATGCTCGGGTACATCGTGAATCGCACGTCGTCCCATTGGCGACCATCACCGACGATGGTGCCTTCGACGGCAAACCAGCGGGTGCCGCGCGCGCCGTGCGGCACCGATGCAGCGGCAAGCGCGTGGGCATAGGCAGCCATGTCGTCGGGCGACCAATCCGTGTCGGCGTAGCGAACCGCGTGGACGGCGATCACGGGGCTGTCGTCGTCGGTCGCCGGATGCGGAACCGCGCTCCATGTCGGCACCTGCAGGTGCGCGGGCACCGGCATCGACGGCGAGGGGATACACCCGAGAATGATGGCCTCTTTCAGTTGCATGTCGACGAAGCCGGGATGGTGCTTGAACGCCGGATGATTGGTCAGCTGAACGAAGTTGCGACGCGCGGGAAACTTGACGACCGTCAGTTGATTCCACTCGGGCTTGTCGCCGTCGACTTGTCGAATGACGTCACCGGCGAGGACGACTTCGCCGCCGGCGATGTCGGCCACGGACTGCAACCGGTCGATGCGGCCCTCGGCGCATTGCATCGAGACCATCCAGATGGGACCGTCATCGTCGAGCGGTGTTGATTGGAGCTGTGCCCGATACGCGGCGTCGATCTGGCCGAAGCCGAGCGTGGGCTCAGAGCTAGCCATGCGATTCTCGGGCCCACAACTCGGTCGCGAGGATGCCGTTGCGCACTTCGATCGCTTCGAGCGCGTCGCAGATGAGGTCTTCGCGCCAGCGTTGGCCGACGATCTGCACCGCAGCTGGTCGCCCGCCTGCAAAGCCCGTGCCGATGACACCGGCCGGAAGACCGAGATAGTTGATGCCGGTCGACCAGATTGAGGCATCGAACAGATCACGGACCGCGTCGAGGCCCTGGGCGTCGTCGTCCCAATCGAAGAATGGGCGCAAGATGAACGGGGTGATGACGAGCGGATAGGTCGCGAGGAAACGGCTCCACTCGCGCTTCAGCGCGGTTCGGTGGCCCGAGGCAACAATGTGGTCACGCATCTCGAGCAGGTTCGACATCTCGAAGTAGTGGTCAAAGATCTGCTGGATGGTGTCTGATCCAAACTGGCGCAGCGGTGCATCGAGCAGGTGCTTCATCTCGGTCGTGAGCGTGCTGAACCAGCCAGCTGCTGCATCGATGATCGGCGGCGTCTCGACTTCGTCGACCTCGTATCCGGCGTCTCTCAGTTGGTCGGCGGCCTGTTCAATCAGTGAGCGGATCTCTGGGTGCAACGAGTAACCGGCGCCCTCGTAGGTCACCGCGACGCGGCGGGGAACCTCGGGGCCATCCCAGGGAACCGGCGGCGAGTTCGGATCGCGTGGATCCGGCTGGGCCATGATTCGGGTGGTCAGGCGAACGTCGGCGGCGTGTCGGGCGATGATGCCCTGGACCGAGATTTCCTGAGCGAGTGGCCCACGTTCGGCGGTCGCCGATCCGTTGTAGACCGGGATCCGGTAGCTCGATGGTTTGACGGTCATGACACCGTTTGCCATCGACGGGAAGCGGAGCGAACCGCCGATGTCGTTGCCGTGGTGAATTGCCCCCATACCTGCCGCGCACGCGGCGCCGGCGCCGCCGGAGGAACCGCCGGGCGAGATCGGGTCGCCCCAAGGATTGTGTGTACGACCGTGCAAGGGGTTGACCGTCGTCGCTCGCATCGAGAACTCGGGGGTGTTGGTGCGGCCGATCACGATGGCGCCGGCCTCGTGCAGGCGGTCGACCAGCGGGTGGTTTTCGTCCGCCATCAGGTCGGCATACGCGGGGACACCATTGGGATTGGGGTCACCGGCGAGATCGACGTTGTGCTTGATCGTGACCGGCACCCCATGCAAGGGCCCGAGTTCATCGCCGCGAACCACAGCATCGTCGGCCACCGACGCCTGTTCGATTGCTCGGTCTGCGTGGGACAGCACGATTGCGTTGAGCGCAGGGTTCATCTCGTCGACGCGAGCGAGTACGTCGGCCATCAGTTCGCTGGGCGCGATCTCGCGAGAGCGGATCTTCTCGGCCGACACAGCCGCCCCGAGCTTCCAGAGTTGTCCCATGTTCATGCACCCCCGCAACGCAACCCGTGGCGGCTGCGGTTGCATTCTCGCGGAGCTTTGGGTCGCCTGGCCACCTAAACGCGGTCGTAGTTGCGCAGCGTGTACATCAACTCACGCGCTTGTTGCGCTCCGTCGTCAGCAGCGCACCGTCGCTCGTTGCATGCGAAGTGCAGCGTCGGGCTCTGATGCGGGCGTCGGGGCGAAGCCCAGGATCGCTAGCGGCGGAACCAGGCTCGGTACACGTCGGCGGCGCGATCGAGCTCGGCAATGTCGATCCATTCGACCGCCTGGTGCGCCTGGTCGATCGAACCGGGACCGAAGACGACGATCTCGTCGGCGACAACGTCATAGCGAAGCGCGTTGCTGCCATAGGTCGCGATCTCGGGTTCGGTTGCGGCGAGTTCGCACAACGTGTGGATGAGCGGGCTGTCCGGGTCTTGCCAGAATCCCGCGCTTCCGAAGCCATTGGCTATCTCGATATCGACTTCGAGTGGTGAGGCCGCGGCGCGAATGAGTTGGCTGAGTTGGGCGAACACGTCGTCGGGATCTTCGCCCGGCGCAGTGCGACGTCCGCAATAGAGCGAACAGCTCGGGGGGATGATGTTGCGAGCGACCCCGCCACCGAACTCGGTCACCGACACGGTCCCGTTGCCCACCGCCGTCGGGGCTTCGAGACCCTCGAGGCGCTGCTGTTCTGCATCGATGGCTTCGACAATGCGAGCACCGGCACTGATCGCGTTCTTGCCGAGGTGCGGCTTCGAAGAATGAGCCGCGTGGCCGTGCACGGTGACCTCGAGGCCGACCCCGCCTTTGTGGCCGTGCACGGGCGCGCACATCGTTGGCTCCGCGACGATCAGCTGATCGATCCGGTTCCCCGACTCGAGCAGGAACTCGCGATAGCCCGTCGCGCCGATGAGCCCGCCCATCTCCTCGCTGATCGTGCCGACGACATTGACGGTCGGCACCGGCCGCTTGCCTTCGGCCTGCAGTTCTTCGAGCACGGCCAGCACCACCGCGAGTGTCGCTTTGGTGTCGACCGAACCGCGTCCCCAGACGCGGTCCTGGTCAATGCGGCCGTCGAACGGGTCGTCGGTCATGTGCTCGACACCGACGGTGTCGAGATGGACATCGACGGTCACGACTCGGTCGGTCTCGCCCGCGAAACGTGCGTACACATTTGATCGCCCATCGATGATGTCGTGGGTGGTGACCTCGGCCCCCATTGCCTCGGTGCGATCCGCGAGCCACGCCGAAATTTCACGTTCGCCGTCGTCGCCGGACTTGGGCCCGGCTTGGAGCGGGTTCACACTCGGGATGCGCACCAGGTCGCCGACGCGTTCGGCGAGCGTCAGTGCGCTCGTGTGAGTTGCAGCAGCCATCAGATTCGCACCTCGTAGTAAAGATTTGCGGCGTCGTCGAGGTCGTGCACCTCGAAGCGGGTAAAGCCGGCGTCGGTTGTGAGTTCTCGAGCGGCGTCTGCGTGTAATCCCAGCGTGCCCAGTCCTCGACCGCCAGGCTCTGACATTGCCGACTGCAGGCATGAGGCGACCGAGAAGCCGTAGAACATCGCCAGTAGCGGGTTGCGCATGTCCTTGTCGAAGTCGCCGGTCGAGCGAATGTCTTTGAGTAGCCAGGTGCCATCGTCGGCGATCGCGGACCGGATTGCGGCCGCGGTGCGATCCGGGAATGCCATGTCGTGCATGCAATCGAAGGTGATGACCAAGTCGTACTCGCTTCCGGCCGCGATGTCTTCGCCACCGGATTGGATGAACTCGATGTTGGACAGGCCCTGCTCTTGGCCTCGACGGCGCGCAATGTCGATGGCCGCCGCCGACGGGTCGACGCCAACGCACTGACTATTTGGAAAGGCTGCGGCCAATGTCGACAACATCACGCCGCCGCCGCATCCGATATCGCACACCTTCGCGCCGGCTTCGAGCTTGGCGACAACGCCGTCGAGCGCGGGTAAGACCCGATCCGTAAGCGCCAGGCGTGACCACGGTCCGGTCATACGAGCCAGTCCGGCTGCCGCATTCGGGCCCTGTTCTTCGTAGGTCAACCCGATGCCGGTTTGGAACGACTCGAGAATCCGATCGATCACCTGAGGTTCCACACCACCACGGAACGCTCCGGCCGCGAAGGAGAGCGAGTCGTCTTCGTCCGCGAGCACCGCAGCTTGCACGTCGGTCAGTTCGAACGCGCCGTCGACGTGGTCGATCAGTCCTGCCGCGGCTTGGCCAAACAGCCATTCTCGTACAAAGCGTTCGTGCAGATTCGTAGCGTCGGCGACCTCATCGCTGGTCATCGGACCCCGGCCAGCCATGGTCTTGTAGATGTCGAGCTGATCGCCCAGGTGCACCATGAGCGAGACCTGTTCGCCCATCTTGTAGGTCCAGACCTTGAACCCGAACATCTTCACAGCATTCGGGTCGAGCTCGGTTGCCATCGGATTCCCCCGGAACGTCAGCTTGCGATGACCTTACGTCACCAGCGAATTCTCGTCGCTAGTGAGTGAATCCCGAGGTCTGGCGCCTCTGTCACCTGTGGCGGGAAACGAAGTCGAGCACGGCAGCGTCGAATGCTTCTGGCTGTTCGACATTGATGGAGTGTCCACCGTCCAGATGCACGACTTCGATGGTCGGCAGGTTGTGGCGGGCCTCGTCGACGAACGGCTGGAACGCACGCTCGTACCGCCCGTTCACCAGTAGGACCGGCATGCGAAGCTGACCGAGCTCGTCGACGGACCGCCAGCTTGGACGATTGATCACCGTGTGGCTGAGCGCATGGGCGGGAATGCGGTCGGCGCGCTCGACCATGCGGGCTTTGATGTCTTCGGGGAACCGACGGGCATGGATCGGATGCACGGGCAGCTCACGCAGATCGATGTCGGTGTAGTCGACGAGATTGGGGTCGTTGCGCGTGTGGCCAAAAGCGGCGCGGGTGTTCGTGACGATGACCCCGCGCACCTGATCCTGGTGAGCCAACACATACCGCAGCGCCATCGCTGCGCCGAGCGATTGTCCACAGACCCACCATCGATCGACGCCGACTTCGCAGCGAATCCGTTCGAACGACTCAATGACGGCGTCGAGCCGATAGGGGGCTGGGTCGTCGGGGGTCGGTGAGTCGCCGTGGCCCATCAATTCCACCAAGACGAGTCGTAACTCGGAGCCCAGACGGTCGACGTTGAGATCCCACTGCACATTGCTCGAGAGAAATCCGTGGACGAGAACCAGGGTCGGGCCCTCGAGATTGCCACGAACGTCATAGTGCATCATCGACACCAGTCTGGCAGTGGGCTTGGGCATCGTGTCAGCCGCCGCAGGTCGCGGACGGTTGGAGGTCACCCTGGTTGTGTGTACCGGCAGCCTCAGTCGACCAGGCGACGCGTGGCGGTTGAAGCAGCTTCCAAGGGCTCAAACAATCCCCCGGCCAGCCGCACCGGTGGACCCTCGGCAGTGACTTCGCCGACAAAGGTCTCCAGCGGGACGGGGTAGCCAAAGTGCCAGCCCTGACCATGGGTGATGCCGAGCTGTTGGCAGACCCTCGCCTCGGCTTCGGTCTCGATGCCTTCGGCCAGCGAGGCAATGCTGAGTTCATGACAGATCGAGGCAAGACCGGCGAGGATCGTGCGTGCTTGCATCGTCTTATTGGCCTGCGAGACCAGGCTCCGGTCGAACTTGATCGCAGCGATCTGGAATCGGGTCAAGTAGCTGAGTGCGTTGTGCCCGGTCCCGAAATCGTCGAGTGCGATCAGCACGCCGGCTTCGCCGAGCGCCTGCAGCGTCTGTTCAGCGGGATCGCCGATCGAGATCTCTTCGGACTCGACGACTTCGACGATCAGGTCTTCGGGGCGCAGGTCGAACTCGTCGCTGATTGCTCGATGGACGTCGGCGTAGTCGCGCCAAGCAAGCTGGCGCGGCGAAAGGTTGACCGACACCGCCTTGTCCCGGAACCAAGGGATACGTCTACGCAGATCGCACCAGTGTGCTGCGACGGTCCGCAACGTCCACTCGGTGAATGCGTCGGTACGGCCCGTGCGCTCGAGCCGCTGCACGAGCAACGGAGGAGGGATCTTGCCGAGCAAGGCGTGGTCCCAGCGAATGAGCGCCTCCGCTCCCATGATCTCGCGGGTGGTGATGTCGCGCACGGGCTGGAAATGATGTGTGATCGTCCCAGTGCGCAAGCCAATGTCGAGGTCGCGGTCAATGGTCGCGACCATCCGTGCTCGGCTACGAATGCGCTCGTCGGCAACCGCCGTCGCATTCGTGGAGCGCTTCGCTTCGTACATGGCCTCGTCGGCATCGTTGAGGAGCCCCTGCGCGGTGCCGATGGTTGGCGGGACGCTCGCAATGCCGATGGAGAGCTTGGCCTGGACTCGAACCGACTGGAACATCACCGGCGCCTCGCACACCGCACCGATCCGTTCCGCAATACGTCGTGCGGCCGAGCCCTCTGGATCCTCGGCGACGACGATCAGGAACTCATCGCCACCAAGACGCCCCAACCGATCGACCTCGCGAACGACTCCCTCGACCCGCTGGGCAAGCACACGCAGCAGTTCGTCGCCATGAAGATGTCCATGGGTGTCGTTGATCGTTTTGAAGCCATCAACATCGAGGTAAAGCAGCGAGGGCTTCCGGTCCTGTGCGAACGCCTGGTCGAGATGTTCCAGGATCGCGCTTCGACTCAACGACGACGTGAGCTGATCCGTGCTGGCCCGCTCGTATTCCGACTCAGCGCGTGCGTGGGCGCCGATGAACGAGGCGACCAGGTCGACGATCGTGCGCAGCTTCTGACCGTGCTTGGGCGTGAAGAAGTTCGGCTTGCTGTTGCCGAGGTTGATCGTGCCGAGCGACCGGCCGCCGATGACCATCGGGCAGACGATCGCGGACCGAAGCCCGAAGTCCAGCAGCCGATGGGCCTCTGCCGAGCGTGAATCGACGAGGTCGGGGACGGTCACAATCTGCTGAGAGCTGAAGGCCTGGCCGACAAGGGAACCGTTGATCGGAAGCTGCGTGCCCTGCGGAATGATCAGCGGACCCGACATCGCATAGATCTGCAGATGCAGCCCGTCGCTCGGCAGCGCCACCGAAGACCGCTCGGCTTCGATGATGTGCGGCATCCACTTTGCGGTCGCGCTCAGCACGCGCTCGCGCGAAGTTGCAGCAGCGAGTTCGTGAATGAAACCCGACGGAAGAGAGACACGTGCGGCGCTCGGCACGTCTCTCCATCGGCCACGGCGGGTCCGAGTTGATGGCGGCCGGGTTGGGCCGACCGTGGTGGGCGCGCTCTGTGGACTACTGGCCGCGGCTGTCTAGTGATAGGGCGGTCTAGTGGTAAGGCAGATAGGTGCGACGCTCGAAGTCGCTCAGCTCCGCCGAGGCAAGGTCGCCCTCGAAGCGTTCGGCCTCGGCCCTCTTGTTGAAGACGAAGTTGTCGACGATGTCTTGACCGACCGCGGCGATGAGATCAGGGTCGGCTTCGAGGTCGTTGAGCGCATCGTCGAGGTTGGTTGCGCACCGGACATCGGTCGTGCCGCCGTCCTCGAAACCATCCGAGGTCACGGGATCACCGGGGTCGAGCTCACCGACAACGCCGAGGCGTGCGGCCTGGAGCACCGCGGCGACGCCAAGGTGCAGGTTCATGCTGCCGTCACCGAGACGACTTTCGACGCGCATGCCTGTGCCGGTGTGGGCCGGGATCCGGTTTGTGACGTTGCGGTGGTCGATGCCCCAGTTGGCCCACACCCCGGACAGGCTGGCTGGCTGCAGACGTCGGTAGGCATTCGCCGTTGGTGCACATAGCGCAGTGAGACCCAGGTGATGGTCAACCAGCCCGCCGAGGCACTGGCGAGCGAGCGCCGTGATGCCGTGCGGGTCGTCCTCGTCGACGAATGCGTTGTTGCCGTCGGCATCGACCAGGCTGAAGTTCACATGC
>CALLPT010000174.1 GCA_938015575.1 uncultured Acidimicrobiales bacterium | reverse complement strand
CTCCTGCTCGTGTTGGCAGGCTGTCGGGCTGATGCCACCGTCGACATCGAGGTCACCGCAGACGGCTCCGGCACCGTGTCGATCGAGCTCGTCCTCGACCAACAGGCCTCCGAGGCGCTTGGCGGAACTGATGGGATTGGTGAGCAGCTGTTTGTAGCGGACCTCGCTGCCGCGGGCTGGGCCGTGACTCGTCCCGACGTTGGGGCCGACGGTACGACTCGGATCGTCGCTTCCAAAGACGTGCCCGACCGAGAGCAATTCCAGTCGGTGCTCGATGAGATCGCCGGGTCGGGTGTATTTCGCGATGTCTCCATCGAGACCAGCGACGCGTTTGCCGAACACCGCCAGTCGTTGGCGTTCGCGATCGATCTGGGTCGCGGGTGGGATCTGTTCAGTGACGCGGGCGTCGCCGCGGCCCTCGACGGCGAACCGTTCGGGGTGCCGGTGGACGAGCTGACCGGAGGGCGTTCGATCGACGACATCGTCAACGTCACCGTCGAGGCGAGTGTCGTTGGCGACGATGGCGAGGCTCCCTCGGCGGCTGCGTACTCGCCGCGTTTCGATGCGCCGCCCGTCGAGGTTCGGCTCGAGGCACTCCTAGAGCAGTCCACCGCGGTGTTATTGCGCTGGATCGCCTATGCGCTCGCCGCCTTGTTTGGCCTGTCGCTGCTGCTTGCGATTACCGGCCTCTGGCTTCAGCGTCGCGCCGAGCGGCTGCGGCCGCTTGGCACACCGGAGCAGTTGCGCACGCGGATCCCCGGCGCCTCTGCAGTGACCCCCGACTCGGGCCGGCACGGTGCGGTCCGCGACGGCGGCCGGCGCGGGGCTGCCACACGCGGTCGGGTAGAGGGGCCGGTGCGGCTCGTTGTGGTCGAGCCACTGTCGGTCTTGTTTCAGCAGTCCGAGCCGCCCGAGACGTACTTGCTTCCCTTTGTGCGCCACAATGGTGGCGAGACTCGAGCCGATGTCATCCTCGATGCCTATGACGAGTTGGTGCGCGGCCGGATTGGCACCGATGAGTTCTGGCCCGTGACCGGTGTCCAAGGAGCGATCGAAGAAACCGATCGGGTTTTCATGGAGATGCGGTGGCTACGCAAGGAGACACCCTCGTTCCTCAAGGAGCTCGAACGACGCCGAATCCCGATCGCTGCGGTGAGCAACGACGCGTCGTCGTGGTCCCAGGCCGTCCGCGAACGCGAGCGGATGACCACGATCTGGCCCTGGCTGACCTCGGGCGAGGTCGGTGCCGCCAAACCCGACACGGGCATGTTCGAGTTGCTTCGTCGCGAAACCGGCACGGCCTATGCCCACTGCCTCTACATCGACACGAGGATCGAACATCTCGACGCCGCCCGCGATCTGGGGATGCGCACCGCGCTCTACAACGCCGATGGCCTGGAGATACCGCCATTGGTCGGTCACCCAGTCGTGGCGGACCTGTCGCAACTCGTCAACCGATAGCCCTGAATCCAAAGGTTGACCGAACAAGCGTTCGATTTGTCACAGTGGGCAACTAGGCTCGACCCATGGCTCGAGCGAAGACTGTGTACGAATGCTCCACCTGTGGTGAGCAGGCGCCCAAGTGGATGGGCCGCTGTAACGGCTGCGGACATTGGAACACGTTGGTCGAGTCCGTCATCGGCGGCGAGGCGCCTGCGGCTGCGTCGGCAACGCCGGCGCTTTCGGTTGGCCACCAGCCGGCGGTGCCGCTGGCCGAGCTCGATGAGCGGGCGTGCATCCCGATGCCAACCGGCATCGACGAGTTCGACCGTGTCCTGGGCGGGGGACTGGTCGCCGGATCGATCTCACTCGTCGGGGGCGAGCCGGGCGTAGGCAAGTCGACGCTGCTGACCCAAGTTTCGGCCGCGTGGGCCGAGCGGCACGGCACGGTGCTGTCGGTGTCGGCCGAAGAATCACCGCAGCAAGTTTCGGCCCGCTTCCGCCGTCTCGAACTGGCTGGCGATGGCGTGCACGTCGGGGGTGATTGCAATATCAACGGGATCTTGTCGGACCTGGCGACCTTGCGTCCCCAGTTGGCAATCGTCGATTCGATCCAGACCGTGTTCGATCCGAACCTGTCGTCGGCCCCAGGATCGGTCGCCCAGGTTCGCCAATGCTCACACCGCCTGGCGGTTGCCGCCCGCGAATACAACTGCGCCATCGTCGTCGTTGGCCAGGTCACCAAAGACGGTGGACTCGCCGGTCCGCGTGTGCTCGAGCACCTGGTCGACACGGTGCTGTCCTTTGATGGCGAACGAGAGCTTGGCCTGCGGGTCTTGCGGGCGCTCAAGCACCGTTTCGGTCCGACCGGTGAACTCGGTGTGTTCGAGATGACCGGGCAGGGGCTACAAACGGTCGAAGACCCGTCCGGGCGCATGTTGGGCGATCGGTTGACCGAAGTCCCCGGTTCAGCGGTCGCGGTCACGATCGAAGGCCGACGAGCCGTGGTGCTCGAGATGCAGGGATTGGTGGTGCCAGGTGCGCCGAACCCTCGCCGCTCTGCCCAGGGATATGACCAAAAGCGGCTGGCCATGCTCTTGGCCGTGCTCGAGAAGCAAATGACACTTGGCGTCGGGTTTCAAGACGTCTACTTGTCGGTCGTTGGCGGCATGCGGGTCAACGAGCCAGGATCCGACCTTGCCGCCTGCGCGGCGATCGCGAGTTCGGTCATCAACAAAGCCATACCCTCCGACGTCGTCGCGATCGGCGAGGTTGGTCTGGCCGGCGAGCTGCGGTCGGCGTCGGCGGTCGAACGCCGGCTCCAAGAGGCAGCGCGGCTCGGCTTCCGCCGAGCGGTCGTACCCGAGTCCGACGCGGGCACCGAATGCGACATCGAGATTGTCGGGGCAACCAATGTGGTCGGAGCACTCGATGCACTCGGCCTCGGGGCCAGCAGCTTCAAAGAGAACTCGGCGAGCCGCGACGCTCGAAACGGGCCGGGCGCCAATCACGAGCGGGTGCGCAAGTCACGCCAGGCAGCGCAGCGCTACAGCGAGTTCAGCGACCTGCTCCTCGACCGCAGCGGTCACAGCGCCGTAGGACGGATCCCCGACGGCTACTCCCACGGCGGCTTCGACACCAATGGCGGATTGCGATTAGTCCCTGACGACAGCTTCTAGCCGCGTCGACCTCGGTGGCGACGGGCTACCCGTCTCAATGGCGCTTCGTGGTCGAGGATCGAGATGCTCAGCGTGAACGAATCGTCAGCTGTTGGCGGTTCGTGATCCGATAGCCACCATCGGTTTGGGCCAGCCAGCCGAGCTTGATGAACTGATTGATCGACTTGTTGACCCGCTCGCGAGATGCGCCAACCATGCCGGCCAGTTCTTCTTGGGTGAGGGGCAACTCGAATTCGTCTTGGTCGCCCGCCATTTCGAGCAGGCGTTTGGCGGTGCGTCCGGTGACGTCGAGGAACACCGAGTCGGCGAGTGCATTGTCCATGTTGCGCACCCGGGTCGACAGCAAGCGCACCACGCCCCAAAGCAGTGAGGGCTGGTTGGTGAACAGGTCGCGAACTGGCTCGAATGGCAGTTCGATGAGCTCCGATGGTTCCAACGCTCGGGCATCGGCCGAGCGGCCTTGACCCTCGTCGAACAGGCCCATCTCGCCGAACAGGTCGCCGTCTTCCATCAATGCAACCATGGACTCGCGCCCATCAAAGGAACGGTTCGCGATTGCGATGCGTCCGGACACGACGACATAGAGCGCCGAGGACTCATCGTCTTGGCGGAACAGGACATCGCCTCGCTCGAGCGAGCGGCGACGACCGGATGCGGCGATCGTCTCGAGGTGTTCGATGTCAATGTTCTCGAACAGGGACGTTCCTGCGAGGACGGAAGCGTCGGTCATTGCGATCCTTTCCGCGGGCGAGCAGAACGCATTGGTACGGTGACTTTTGCCACACTACTGGTCCCGCGGCGCAACCGTGACCCCGGGCCCGTGATTCTCCGACCCGTCAGGATCGCCAACAATGCAAGCCACTCCGGCCGGACCGATCTGGACGATCATTGTCGCCGCAGGTTCCGGTTCGCGCTTTGGTGGAGCCGTGCCCAAGCAGTTCGTGACGGTGGCCGGACGCCGCATCGTCGACTGGTCTGTCGCTGTAGCGGCGGCGGTGAGCGATGGCGTCGTCGTCGTGCTTCCGCCGAGCGGCGACTACCCGGACCTGGCCGTATGCGAGGCTGCAGAGCTCCGCACCGTTCCTGGCGGAAACAGCCGAAGTGCGTCGGTTCGGGCCGGGTTAGCCAGCGTGCCCGACGACGTAGCGATCGTGCTGGTGCATGACGCGGCGCGACCGCTCGCAACCCGAGACGTCTTCGCACGAGTGATCGCAGCGGTGGTCGACGGTGCCGACGCATCGATCCCGGTCGTGCCTGTGGTCGACACGCTCCGACACGTTGATGGCCGTCCTCGTGACCGAAGCGACCTGGTTGCGGTGCAGACGCCGCAAGGATTCAGGCGAGCCGTCTTGGAGCGGGCCCATGCCGACGCCGAGGTGTCGACCGACGACGCAAATCTCGTCACCGCATTGGGTGGTCAGGTTGTGACCGTGCCCGGAGACCGATGGAATCTCAAGGTGACCGATCCGACCGACGACCTCGTCGCCGCTGCGCTCCTCGAAAGTCGCACATGAGCTTGCGCATCGGCCACGCATTCGACGTGCATCCCTTCAGCGATGAACCGGACCGAGCTTTGATGCTCGGAGGTGTCGAGTTTCCTGGCGAGATTGGACTCGCCGGCCACAGCGACGCAGATGTCATCGCTCATGCCTGTACCGATGCCATCCTCAGCCCAGTCGGGCTGGGCGACATTGGTCAGCTGTTTCCCGACACCGACCCAGCGCTTCGCGGTGCAGACAGCATGGTGTTGCTGGCCGAGGCAGTGCGGCGCGTCCACGAGGCTGGAGCAAGTGTCGTCAACATCGATGTCACCGTTGTTGCCGAACGACCCAAGATCGCGCCCCGCAAGGCCGAGATGCAGGCGAAGCTTTCCGACGTGGTCGGAGCACCAGTCACCATCAAGGGCAAACGCGCCGAGGGCCTCGGCGCGCTCGGCCGCGCCGAGGGCATTGCCGCCTGGGCGGTCGCCCTCATTGAAATCGCTGCCGACGGAGGCCAGCCATGAACCAACGACGCAACGCTCGAGGTGGGAGTCCCAAGGGTGGTGGCGCGGGCCGCAGTGGCGGTTCACGCGGCGGCCCGAAGTCGGGCGGTCCGAGATCTGGGGGTCGGGGGGCCAGCCGGTCCGGCGGTGACAAGCGGGGCGACAGTCGTCGAAACGCGAGCGGCGGGCGCCGCTCCGGCCAACGGGGCACGACGCCGCTGCGCGACGCGCCCGGCAGCAGCGGAAGTAGCGGAAGTAGCGGCAAGGCCAAGGGGCTAGGCGGGGATCAGGTCGAGGGTCGCCAAGCGGTCCGCGAGCTCCTGCTCGCCGATACGCGCCGAACCCGAGAGATCGTGATGGCTGGCGATCTCGACCCGGCGCCCATTCTCGAAGAAATCATCGACTTGGCCGACGAAGCCAAGGTGCCCATTCGCGCGATCTCGCGCAACAAGTTCGAGTCGCTGGCTCGCACCGACGCGCCGCAGGGAATTCTCGCGATGGCAGCGCCGCTGCGCAGCTACGAGCTCGAAGACCTCGTCGAACATCGCGGATCGGAGCCCCCGTTCCTACTCGTGCTCGACGGCGTCACCGATCCCCAGAACCTGGGGTCGATTCTGCGCGTTGCCGAGTGCGCTGGGGTGACCGGGATCGTGCTTCCTCGCCACCGCGCCGCCCGCATCACGGCGTCGGTCACCAAGAGTGCTGCGGGCGCCGTCGAACATCTGCGTATGAGCCAGGTAGCCGGCGTCCCTGCTGCCTTGGCTCGCCTCAAGGAACTCGAGGTGTGGACCGTTGGTTTGGACATGGTCGCCGAGACCACGGTTTTCGACCTTCGGGTGGCGACCGACCCGGTTGCCTTGGTCCTGGGCGCCGAGGGCAGCGGGATCAGCCGGTTGACCCGCGAGCGCTGCGACGTTGTCGCTCGCATCCCGTTGGCAGGAAGCCTCGGCTCGCTCAACGTCTCGACCGCAGCTGCAGTCGCGTGCTACGAGGTGGTGCGGCGACGCGCCAGCTGACGCGTTGCTGATGCGACCCCGTTTCGCGGCGTGTGTCGCGAGCGATGAGCCCGGTGCGAGACTCGAACTCGCCACCTCCTGTTTACAAGACAGGTGCTCTACCAGATGAGCTAACCGGGCATCGGACCTCAGGTTAGCCAGTCCGGTGCTGGCGCCGCGCGGTGTTTGCGATTGGATCGCAGCCGCCCGAACTGTAGGCATGAACCTCAACCTCAGGTTGAGGTTGCTGTCGACCGGAAATGATTCGACCGGCCTATGACGCGCGAGGGGCAAAGGCCTCATTTGGCTTGGTTCGAGGCCGATTCGAGTGCGGTCCATTCGGCGCGCGATCCGGAGCGCAGCCAGGAAACCGCAGGAATCTGCCATGCAAAGCCCCTCAAAAACAGCACAGCCAACTCGCTGGCGCGTGCTCGGCCTCGCCGGGCGCCTGTTGCTCGTGCTCGGTCTTGTCTCAAGTGTCCTCATCCTCAGCCCCGTCGGTACCACCGTCGCGGGCGCAGCCAGCGACAGCTTGAGCATCGAGATCATCACCGCCCCGAACTTCGTGGTCGACTCGAACATCGAGTCGCCCTCGAGCTACGGCCCCGAGGCTGCCCACGTCGCAGCCAAGGTGTGCAACACAGGTGCCACCACATTGACCGATGTGATGGTGATGAGCGGTGACTTCGATCCGGACGGCAATGGCGATTACACGGACTCAACGCCAGGCCTGTACCCCGAGCGCACCCACACTGGTCTGACCGGAACATTCTCGTTCACGCATGAGGGTGGCACCGGTGACGCCACCCGCTACATCCCGAGCCTCGCCCCGGGCGAGTGCACCACGCAGTACTACTTCATCTCGTATCCGACGCTCGACGATGCCGGCGACTCGGTCACCGGCGGCAACAGCGTTGACGACGACCTGTGGCTGAACCTTGACATGTGGGTCACGGCGAACGAGGGCGGACTTCCGATCTTTGAAGACGCCACGACGACGATCACCATGCGTTCGGAAATCTCGGCCATGGCCAACAAGACCTGGCCGAACACGACCTCGAAGGTTCCCGACGAGTACCTCGACGCGTTCGCCGAGCAGCTTGGCTGGCGCCCCGACATCGACTCGGTCGCCGCCGGCGCCGAAGTCGGCATCGAAGGCGTCTGGTACGACCTCGGCCGGGTCAACCAGGGCTACGACGCCGACGGTGACTTGATTCCCGACTTCGACTTGTTCATGCAGCCGGTCGGCGACCCGACGCAATACGACCCAACCTGTACCCGCTTGGTGGGGACCTATGGCATCGTGATCGTCAAGCTCAACGACGGCACCGAGCAGATCATCGCGTTCGAGGATCAGCTGTACTTCAAGGACATCCCCGAAAACAACACCGGTGCTGTTGGCCTCGTCTTCTACGAGTTCGTCACGATTGACGGCGGCTGTACGTCGACGATGACCCCGTACCAGGAAGTCGCCTCGGGTTCGAACAACGAGAAGTTCAACGGCGACTACGGCTCCGCCTCTGGCTCGTTCAGTCCATCTGAACCGGAAATCACGCTGGACAAGAACGGTTCGGTCAGTGTTGGCCCTGGCGGCACCGCAAGCTTCACGATCAATGCGACCAACGACGGCACGACGTCGTTCGGGTCGATGGAGTTCAACATGCCACTGGTGCTCCGGGACTCGATTCCCGCAGACACCGTGTACGTCGCCGGGAGTGCCGCCGCGGGGAACACCTACCCCGCTGGCATGAGCGCGAACATCCTGTATTCGACCGATGGTGGCACGACTTGGACGTCGACCGAGCCAGCGGCTGCGGCGGTGACCGACATTGCGTGGTGGCTGACCGCTGCGCTCCAGCCGGGCGAATCCGTCACCGTCGGCTTCGATGTCACGGTCGACCCGGCCTATCCCGAGGCCACGGTCGACAACAACGCAGTCGCGAGCCTCGGCAGCGGCAGTCCGTTCACCGACGCATCGCACACCGTGCTCATGGAAGGCCCCTACTCGCTGAGCGGCACGATCTTCGATGACAATGGCACCGGCGGCGCGGTTGCTGATGGTGTCTTCGACACTGGCGAGCCAGGTCTCGACGGTGTGAGTGTTTCGCTCTACGTCGACGCCGACGGCGACGGCCAGCTGAGCGCCGGCGATCTCTTCTGGTCGTCGACGACGAGCGACGTCAACGGCGACTACACCTTCGCCAATCTCCCCGACGGCAACTACGTGATCGTTGCGTCGGAGACGACGGCGCCAACGGGCTACACGTCGACCACAGATACGACGCTCGCCGCCACCATCAGCGGTGGCGACGTCGTCGACTACGACTTCGGTTTCGTCGAGCCGCTTGTGATCGACAAGACCGGCCCGACGAGCGCGCTCGAGGGCGAACTCGTCACTTTTGACCTTGCCGTCACCAACCAGCTCCCGATCACGCCGACGAACGGCGGACCAATCTTTGAAACCCAGATCGTTACCGAGGATCTGTGGGCCACCGCGGTGTCCACCGGCACCAGCTTTGTGAGCCCGGCAAACGCCACCGGCGCTCCGGACGGATCGTTCACCGTCGACAGTGCCTGGGGAGACATCGGCTACTGGTACCACATGGGGTCTACCGGCCACAGCGGCACCATCACCAGGGTTGAAGTCATCGCCGCAGTACAGATCGACGCGCCGTTGGACAACGATCAGGTCAACATCGGCACCTGGTCACCGGCGACCGGCGGCATCATTGCCGCCAACGGAGTCTTCTCGGCCGCCGAACTGAACGGCACCGTTGGTACGACCACGATCATCAGCGCCGACGTCACTGGCGATCAGGCCTGGACCTGGGCCGGCATCGAGCCGGGCGGTGACAAGGAAGCTTTCGTCCAGCTGACGCGCCAGCAGGGCGGCGACAGTGTGACCTTCAGCCTCGACGCCATCGGCTTCCGGGTGACCTACGAAGGTCAGGTAGAGGTCCCGACCAGCGGTTTCGATCCAAACGCATCGATCAGTCCGCTGCCCCTCGTCGACACCTACGACCCGACGATGTTCGAGTACGTGTCTGCTTCGGTCGCCCCATCTTCGGTCGATGAAGTCACCGGCACGATCACCTGGGACGATCTCGGGCCGCTCAACTCCGGCCTGACCGAGACGGTCCAAGTCACCTTCCGCGTCATCGACAGCTTCGACTCGTCGACCTCGACGAGTACCCACACCAACACCATGTCCGTCACCGGCGCCACCTTTGCCAACGGACTGCCTGCGAACGATGAGACCGACACTGCCGACACCCTCATCACCGGTGCCGGATCGGTCAGCGGCACCCTCTGGAACGACGCCGACAGCGACGGCTGGGTCGGCACCGACGGTTACGAAGTCGGCGAACAGCTACTCGAAGGCATCACCGTCACGCTCTTCGGCTGTGTCGACGGAGCGGGCGATCCGATCTACACCGGCACCACGACCCAGACCTGCGCCGCGAATGGCGGAACCTGGGATGCACTGGCCACTACGACGACCGACGAGAACGGCTACTACGAGTTCGGCGCCCTGCTGCCCGGTTACTACGTGGTCGAAGCCGACCCGACCTCGCTCCCGGGCGCGGTCACCCCAACCGGCGATCCCGACGAGACCGGTGTGCTTTGCTCGACCTGCGACAGCGCAGCGGGCGACACCACCGCAACCCTCGGCACGATCCCGCTCGAGATCTCCACGGCCGAGGACATTGCCGACATCAACTTCGGCTACGGCGTGCCTCCTGCGGTCTACGGCACGCTTTGGGAAGACGTCGACGGCGACGGGATTCAAGAGGCCGGCGAAGGTCCGCTCGACGGTTGGACCGTCGAGATCTTCGACAGTGGCGGCGCTCTGGTCGGCACCACCACCACCGACGCCGACGGCAACTACGAATTCGGCGACCTGACCAACGGCGAGGTCTACGACATCGTCGTCACCCCGCCGAGCGCCGACTGGGTCGAGACCTTCGAGACCGGCGATGCAACCCTCGACGACACGATCACCTTCACCGGCGTGGCCGGCACGATCGACGGCTCGTACGACTTCGCTTACCAAGAGACCGGCTCGTCGACGATCGGCGACCAGCTCTACTGGGACTGGGATGGCAACGGCATCCAGGATGCTTCCGACGAAGGCATCGTCGGTGCCACCGTCGAGCTATGGCGAGACGACGACGGCGACGGTGTTGGCGACGTGCTTGTCGCGACGACCACGACCGATGCCACCGGCTCCTACTCGTTCGCGAACCTGCCAGCTGGCGACTTCATCGTCGAAGTCGACACCAGCTCGACGGCGCTGCTGAGCGGTTCCTACGCGAGCGCGGATCCTGACGAGCCGGGCATCGCCTGCGACGTCTGTGACTCGACCGGTGCGATCACGACCGATGGCACCTCTGCCTATGACACGGTCGACTTCGGCTATCAACCACAGGGCACGGGCCAGATCGGCGACCAGATCTTCATCGACAGCAACGGCGACGGCACCTTCGGCGCGGGCGACTCGCCGCTCGCCGATGTCACGGTCGAACTCTGGGTGGATCTCGACGGCGACGGCACCTATGTGCTGCTCGAGACCACGACCTCGGGTGCCGACGGCACCTATGCATTCACCGACCTGCCGGCGGGCGACTACCAGATCATCGTCGACGAGACGGATCCCGACATCCCGGCCGACGGCTATGGCCTGCCCTACACCGCCACGACGCCGACCACGTTCGACGTCACCCTGACCGACGGCGAGATCGTCGACACCGCCGACGCCGGGTTCGTAAACCTCGGCGTGATCGGCGACATCATCTTTGCCGACGCGAATGCCAACGGCACCCAAGACGCGCTCGAGACCGGGATCGCCGGCGTCACCGTGGAACTGTGGGAAGACACGACGGGTGACGGCACGCCCGACACCTTTGTCGACTCGACCGTGACCGATGCCAACGGCAACTACGTCTTCACGGGCCTGGTGCCCGGCGACTATGCCGTCATCGTCGACGAGGCCACCATTCCCTACAGCGCTGTCATCCAGACCGCTGACCCGGACCGCGACGGTGTTGCGTGTGCGGACAACACCTATCCGACGCTGCCGGCATGTGACGGCCAAACGATCGCGTATCCGATCGACTACGGCACCGTGTTCCTGGGCGCCGACCTCGGTTACCAGCCACCCGGCGTCATCGGTGATCGCCTGTGGCGCGACTCTGATGGCGACGGCATCGAGGACGCCGGCGAACCTGGACTTGCCTTTGTCACGGTCGAGGTGTGGGAAGACACCAACGGCGACGGCATCGGCGACATTCTCACCGCTTCGACCCTCACCGACTCGGACGGCTACTACAGCTTCTCTGGCCTCGCCGACGGCGACTATGTCGTGTCGGTCGACGAGACCACCTTGCCGCCATCTCTCGTTGTCACCAGTGGCCCGGACAGCGTCGGTACCAACGACGCCGCCGTCACGCTGCTCAACGGCGACATCTCCGAGATCGAGGGCGTCCCCTGTACCGACTGCTCGCTCGACGTCGACTTCGGCTACCAGCTTTCGGGCACCTCGTCGCTCAGCGGCACGATCTGCCTCGAGCCAACGGCCGAGGGCACCTGCGCCGACCCGGCGAACGAAACCCCGCTCGAAGGCGTGGTCGTGTACCTCTACGCGACCGACAACACGCTGCTCGGTTCGACGACAACCGACGCCAACGGCGACTACTCGTTCGCGGGAATCCCCGACGGCGACTACAAGCTCGTGGTTTCGACGGCAACTGAACCACTGAACCTGTCGACTCTTTCGACCGACACCGCCGACGTGCCGCCGGTCGGCACGATCAACACCTCGTTCGGCAGCTCGATCATCTACGAAGCCGTAACCGTGAGCGGTGCGACAACCGACGTTGACATGGCCTTCGTCTTGAGCGCCGACATCGACTTCGGCGATCTGCCCCAGGACTACGGCACGACCCTTGGTGGCGCCCCAACCGGCGCCTATCACGTGCTCGACCCTGCCCCGACCCTGTACCTGGGCGCGGGCGTCGATGCCGAAACCGACGGCGTCCCAACGGTCGACGCGTCGTCGGACACCGACGACGGCGTCACGTTCACCGACCCGGCAACCTGGACCAGTGGGTCCCCGCTCGATGGCGACGGAGGCTCGGCCTCGATCGACGTCGTCGGCACCGGCTGGCTCGTCGGCTGGATCGATTGGAATGGCGACGGAAGCTTCCTCGGCCCCGACGAGATGATCGTCAGCTCGGCCGTCAGCACCGGTACCTGGGACCTCGAATTCGACATCCCCGCCGATACCGACTTCACCAACGGCTTCTACAGCCGCTTCCGTCTGTTCACCGAAGAACCCGCCCTTGCGCTGCTTTCTTCGACGGGTGGAGCAACCGGTGGCGAAGTCGAGGACTACCTGGTCGCCTTCCCAGTGATCGGCGTCGCCAAGTCCGTTACCGCAGGGCCGACCCACAACGGCGACGGCACCTACGACATCACCTATGGCATCGATGTCACCAACAACGGTGCTGGTGACGCCACCAATCTGCAGATTGTCGAAGACCTGGGCGCGGCCTTTGCGGCGAACGCGACCATTGAGAGCGCCTCGGCAACCAGTGGTGACCTGACCATCTCCGGCACTTGGAACGGCCAAGCGGACACCAACTTGCTGGCGGGAACCGACACGCTGGCCGCCGGCGCAACCGCTTCGGTTGCCGTCACGGTCACCATCACGCCTGACTTCTCGGGCTGTGTCGGCGCATGCACGTGGGACAACACGGTGACGGCAACGTCGGCCGAAGGCGCCACCGACATCTCCGATTCCGGTACCAACACGACCGACGACGCGGCGCTCGGTGGCGACAATGCCGGCGCCCCAGGCGACACCGGTGGAACCGACGATCCGACCCCGACCTCGATCGCCCCGGCGCCCGCGGTCACACTCACCAAGACCGTCGACCCGAGTGCCGATCTCGTTGCCGGCAATGTCGTGACCTTCACGTTCGTCACGACGAACACCGGCAACACCCCGCTCGCCGACGTCACCGTTACCGATGCCATGGCGAACCTGGGCACGATTTCGTGCGCGAACACCAGCAACGACGATGTCTTCGCCAATGACGGCACGGACACGCTCGACGTGGGCGAGTCCGTCTCGTGCACCGCTGACTACACCATCACCGACGCCGACGTGATCGCCGGCTCGGTGGTCAATGACGCAACGGTCGATGCAGTCGACCCACAAGCCACCGCAGTCGACGACACTGCGGCGGCTACGGCCACGACGGCCACCGCCGAAGCCATCCTGACCCTGAGCAAGGTCGCCGACGTCGACGCCGACCTGGCCCTCGATGCCGAGGTCACCTACACGTTCACGGTCGAGAACACGGGCAGCTTGACGGTCACCGACATCGCCGTCACGGACCCGCTCACCGGGTTGAGCGCAGTCGCCTGTAATGGCGATGCTGAACCTGACGGCGATATCGACTCGCTCGCCCCTGGTGCGACCGAAACCTGCTCGGCGACCTACACGATCACGCAAGCAGACATCGATGCCGGCCAGGTCGACAACACCGCAACCGCGACCGGTACGGGCGCCGACGCTTCGACGCCGAGCGCGCAGTCTTCGGAAACGGTGACCACGGTCGCGGGCATACCTGGCGTTCAGATCGTCAAGACCATCGCATCGGCGACAGATCCCGATGCCAGCGGCGGGCTTTCCGCCGGTGACGTGATCACCTATCAGTTCGTCGCTTCGAACACGGGCAATGTCACCCTCGACAACGTGGTGCTCAGCGATCCGCTACCTGGCCTTTCCGGTCTCAGTTGTAACCCCACCAGCGAAGGCGACCTATTCGGCAACGGCGGAAGCGACAGCCTTTCGCCGGCCGAGTCGGTGACCTGCACGGCCACCTACACCGTCTTGCCGGGCGATGTCACGGCGACGACCATCGACAACACCGCAACCGTGACATCGGAAGCTCCCGGTGGTGACGTGGGCTCGACGCTGGACGACATCGTCGACAGCGACAGCTTGTCCACGGCGATTCCATCGGTATCGCTCGTCAAGTCGAATACGTCGTGGAACGACCTCGATGCCAACACCGTCGTCTCCGAAGGCGACACGCTTGGGTACGAGATCACGGCCACCAATACCGGTGGCGACACGCTGAACAGTGTCGTCATCTCGGACTCGCTCGTTGCCGTGACCTGTCCTCTGGGCTGGGCGAACGACGGAAGTGACACGCTCGCCATAGGTGCCTCGGTGACCTGTACGGCCACCTACACGGTGACTGCTGCCGACGCGGTTGCTGGTTCGGTTGACAACACCG
>CALLPT010000173.1 GCA_938015575.1 uncultured Acidimicrobiales bacterium | reverse complement strand
GTCGTCAGTTCTGTCGCTGCTCGGTCTACGTTCCGGGGCCGAGCTGGCGGTGGTGACCTTCATACAAGCTTCATGTTTGGCGCGATAGGTGCTTCACGACGCACCCATTGAATGAGTGGCATACCGGTTGACACCCGTCGGCCGGCAAACCCCCGAAAGGACCACTCATGTTGCTGGCCGCCTTTGACCATGCATCTCGTGGGGGCGATCACGGCCCCCGATTCCTGTTCCCATTGCTGCTGCTCATCCTGGGCGGCTTCCTGTTCGCCAAGGTCATGCGCCGTCGCCGCGGCGGCGCTGGCTACGGACACCACGGTGCTTCGCCACTGCGCACGCTCGACGACCGCTTCGCCCGAGGCGAGATCGATCGAGCCGAGTACGAGCACCGCAAGGCCGTGCTGAACGGTGAGGACATCATCCCCCCGGCGCCCGCAGCCGCTGCGCCTCCTGCACCGGCGCCCGCTGCGCCTCCGTCACCACCGATTGAGGACCGTCCCGCAACGGACACCGTGGCTGAGCGTCCCGTTGATGACGTCGACGACGACTGATAGAAGCGCCGAGTAGGTTCGGAAGGCCGGTCCGCCAGGGCCGGCCTTCTGGCCGCGCAGGACGAAGCACCATGCCCCAACGCATCTTGGTTGTCGATGATGAACGTGAGATCCGCCGCCTTGTCGCGTCGTATCTCACCGATGACGGCTTCGAGGTCGAAGAACTCGAGAACGGTCGCCAAGTGCTCGACCGTCTCGGTCGTCAGCCGGCCATCGACTTGATCCTGCTTGACGTCCGCATGCCCGAGCTCGACGGGATCGAGACCTTGCGGGAACTACGCCGCTTCTCGGACGTGCACGTGATCATGCTGACCGCGGCCGTCGAAGAGACCGATCGCCTGATCGGCCTGTCCGTCGGCGCCGACGACTATGTGACCAAACCGTTCTCGCCCCGCGAAGTCGTCGCCCGGGTCAAGGCCGTGCTGCGGCGGACCCGCACGTCGACGGTCGAACCGTTGCACGAACCGCTCCGCTACGACGGCATGACCATCGACGTCGACCGCCACGAGGTTCGGGTCGATGACGAGGAGGTCGATCTGTCCGCGCTGCAATTCGACCTGCTGCGGGCGCTGGCCGAAAGCCCTGGTCGAGTGTTCGCCCGGCACCAGCTCATCGATCGGGTGTGGGGACGCGACTTCTATGGCGAGGAACGCATCGTCGACGTCCATGTTGGCAACCTGCGGAAGGCGCTGGCCGACTCCGCGGCCGAACCCCGCTTCATCGAGACCGTCCGCGGCGTCGGCTACAAGTTCGTCGGGTGATTGGGTGAAGTCGCTCCGCCGCCGGCTGTTCGGGTCGCATCTCCAGGTCATGTTCGTGGCGCTCGCCGTCCTGCTCATCGGCATGGCGATCGTTGTCGGGCTGTTCGAGATCTTCGGTGGCCGCAAGGGTTTTGCACCGGGGCGCGACGACGGCGGCCCGGTCGGACTCCTCGTCGGGCTGGCTGCCGCTTCGGTCGCTTCGGCAATCGTGTCGTGGCGAGTCACGAAGCGCCTTGCTGCTCCGCTGGAGGCGGTCGGCGACGCGGCGCGCAAGCTGGCCGCCGGGCGATACGACGTTCGCCTGCCCGGCTCCGACACGCTCGAGCTCGACGCGCTCGCTACCGACGTCAACCATCTCGCGACGGAGCTCCAAGAAACTGAGGAGCGGCGCCTGCGCTTGATCGGCGATGTCGCCCACGAGCTGCGCAACCCACTCAGCACGATCGAAGGGACGATGGAAGCCCTGCTCGACGGCGTCGTCGAGCCCGACGACGAAACGTTCGCTCGGATCGGGCGAGAGGCCGCCCGGCTCCGTCGCTTGGCCGATGACCTGTCGTCGTTGTCGGCTGCCGGTGAGCTCGGGCGCCTGGACCACGAGGCCGTCGACCTGGCCGCGATCGCGAGCCACGTGGTCGATCAGCTCGAACCACAAGCCCGAGCCAAGGGCCTCGAGATGTCGCTCGACGCAGCGCCGGCGATCGTTGCCGGCGACCGCGACCGGCTCACGCAAGTGCTCGTCAACATCGTCGGCAATGCGGTGCAGTACACCGATGTGGGAACGATCAGCGTCGCGGTCACCGCCGATGCCGGTTGGGGTCGAGTCGCTGTCAGCGACCAAGGACGGGGCCTGACCGAGACCGACCAGACCCGGATCTTCGAACGCTTCTACCGAGTCGACGAGCAGTTCACCGACGGCACCGGCGTCGGCTTGGCGATCGCCAAGCTCATCGTCGATGCCCACAACGGCACCATCACCGCAGTGAGCGCCGGCGTGGGCCACGGCACCACGCTTGCCGTCGATCTTCCTCTGCGCTCGCCGAACGAGTAGCGCAAGCGGGTCCGGCCGAGCCAGCAGCTTCAGCAAGGTCCGCTCCTGCTCATGGATGGAACGAGTGCTCAGGCTGCGGGCTTGGCCAACCCTTCGAACTGAAGCAGCGGATCCATCGCTTCGAGTTGTTCTATCGAACCAACATTGCCTTAACAGTCGACCGTTAGCTTCGTAGCAACGGGATTGAGGACGATGAAGGCATCACCAACCGCAAACCTGCTTGTCGTCGAAGACGACGCGAAGCTGCGTTCGGTCCTCGAACGCACGCTCGCCTTCGAGGGCTACGAGGTTGCGAGCTGTTCCGACGGCGTCAGCGGCCTCGAGGCCCTCGCTAACAGCACCTTTGACGCCGTCATCCTCGACGTATCGATGCCCTATCTCGACGGTGTCGGCCTGTGCCGGCGCATGCGCGAGCGCGGCCACATGGAACCCGTCCTCTTTCTGACTGCCCGGACGACCATCGAGGACCGCGTCGCCGGCCTCGATGCCGGCGGCGACGACTACCTGACCAAACCATTCTCAATCGAAGAGCTGCTCGCTCGACTCCGCGCCATGCTCCGGCGACCAGCACGGGCCATGTCCGACTCGGCGCCCATCCAGATTGGCGATCTCACGATCGACGCTCAGCAGCGCCGTTGCTGGTACCCAGACGCCGACGTGGAACTGACGAAGATCGAGTTCGATCTGCTCCTTGCCCTCGCCGTGAATAAGGAGATCGTGATTGAGCGAAGCCGGCTCTACGAACTCGTGTGGGGTTACGACTCCGCCGAGACGCGCACGCTCGACGCAACCATCAGCTACCTACGCAGAAAACTCAAGCGCCCCGGACAACCCCCGCTCATCCACACACTCCGGGGGATCGGCTACGTGATTCGGGAACCGAGATGACGCTTCGTCTGCAGATAGCGATCGCGCTGGGCGCGCTGGCTGCCATTGCCGCAGTGAGCGCAGCGTTGTTCTCCTACCGGAGTGTCGACAACCGACTGGAGCAAGAGACCGACGCATTTCTCGACGACCGCGTTGCTCAGGTCCTGTCCTTTGTTGCGGCGATGGCGGGACTCACCCAAGACGATCCACTGCTTTCTCGAGGTGGTGGACTGGCGAATCCCAACGGCAGCGCGGCCATCGCTCGCTACGACGTCGAGATTCGGTTTCTGCGATCCGATGGAAGCACGGTCGCCTCGACCCCGGACGCCGACCTGCCCTTCACTCAAATCGATTTCGACCAAGCAATGCGCTCACAAGACGCGATCCCCTCAGCGCTGGTTGTCGACGATCGAACCTACGAAACTCGCCTCGTCGGCTTCGACGCTCCATCAGGCGAACGGATCATTCTTCAACTCGGTCGAGATGTCACCCGCCAGATTGAAACGCTCGAACAGCTCCGCTTTCGTCTCACGCTGCTCGCGGCCGCGGTGGTCGCCTCCAGTGCCGCCGCCGGGTACATCCTCGCGAGCCGACTCGTGCGCCCCCTGGACAAGCTGCGCGGTGCTACCCGAGCAATCGCCGACACGAAGGACTTCTCCGAAACCATCACCGTGAAAGGATCCGGCGAGATCGCCGACGTCGCGGCCGACTTCAATCTGATGCTCGGGGAGCTCGACGAGTCGCTCCGACAGCAACGAAGACTCGTGCAAGACGCGAGCCATGAGCTGCGCACACCACTGAGCACGCTGCGCGCCACGATCGAACTCTCGCAACGCATGGCGCTGCGGGGTCATACGCCTGGCGATGACCCAGGTGAGCCCGAGCACATTGCCTTGCTGAGCACGGCACTCGGTGAAGTGGACGAGCTGAGCAGCCTCGTCGATGAGCTCGTGAGTCTGGCGAGCTTCCCGTTTGACGAGACCGCGATCGAGCTGCTCGATCTCGGTGATGTCACGGCTGAAGTGGTCACGACATTCCGAATGAAACACCCAGACCGTCCGGTACGCCTGACTCTTGGCGGAAACGAACCGGTCCAAGGCAGACGCACTCACCTTGCGCGGGCGATCGCAAACGTGCTGGCCAACGCCGACAAATTTAGCGATCCCGGCACGAGCATCGAGGTCTCGGTTGATCGCAACTGCATCATCGTGAACGACCGCGGCCCCGGCATTCTGGAGGCCGACCTCGAGCGGGTCTTCGACAAGTTCTACCGCTCACCAACCGTCCAAACCATCGAGGGTTCTGGTCTCGGACTCGCATTCGTTGCCGAGGTCATTGCGAGCCACGGTGGGACCGTGCATGCGGCGAACCGAGACGGAGGCGGCACGACCATCAAGCTCGAGATCCCCACCCCCGCGTAGAAGCTTTACTCAGGTCCAACCCGGACCCAACACAGAGCCAACATTGCCAGTTGAGGGTGAGTCGACGCCGAGAGTGAGGACAAGTTGGTGGAAGCAACAACGACGGTTGCCGCTCGGGCGGTCAATGCCATTAAGTCATATGGATCGGGCGACAATGTGGTGCGGGCTCTGGACGGTATTGATGTTGAGTTCGCCTCGGGGGAGTTCACCTGCATCATGGGTCCCTCAGGATCCGGCAAGTCGACGCTGATGCACTGTATGGCTGGGTTGGACTCGCTGAGCGGTGGCCATGTCTTCATTGGTGACACCGACGTGAGCAGTCTCGGCGAGGCCGAGCTCACGAATCTGCGTCGAGACCGGATGGGGTTCATCTTTCAGGCGTTCAACCTCGTGCCCACGCTCTCAGCAGAAGAGAACATCGTGTTGCCGCTCAGGCTGGCGGGGCGTGATCGCGACCAAGCATGGTTTGAACAGGTAGTGGGCACCGTTGGTCTCGGTGCTCGGCTCGATCATCGGCCAAGCGAGTTGTCCGGCGGTCAGCAACAGCGGGTTGCGGTAGCTCGGGCGCTGGCAAGTCAACCCGAGATGGTCTTCGCAGACGAACCAACCGGCAATCTGGATTCGACGACGGGAACGGAGATTCTCCAGTTCATGCGGACCGCTGTGGACGATTTTGATCAGACGATCGTAATGGTCACCCACGATCCGTACGCGGCCGCATACGCCGATCGTGTCGTGTTCTTGAGCGACGGAAAGATCGTCGACGAGATGCGATCGCCTGATGGCGAGCGGGTCTTGGATCGCATGAAACAGTTCGGTCGATAGCGATGCGGGTCGGGGATGAAGTCGGTCCAATGAATGGGCGAACTGGGGTAGGCAGCCCGTGCTGACAATCGCACTTCGAAACGTGCGCGAGAACCCGTCCCGGTACGTGCTCACCGGTCTGGCGATCGCTCTTGGCGTTGCGTTCTATGTGGCTACGACGGTCTTGACAACGACGGTGGATCGATCGATTTCCGGTTCGATCGACGGTGTCTTTGACGGGGTTGATGCCGCCGTGCGGTCGAACGACGTCATCGAGACCGACTTCTTCGACATCCGATCACCGCTCGACGCGTCAGCCATGGACCAGATCGCCGCAGTTGATGGTGTGAGCGCAGTACAGCCTGTGCTGACCGGCTACGCCCAGGTCGTCGGCACCGATGGCAAGGTTGTCGCCGACAGTACGAACGCGTTCGTCTGGTCTCGTTCTGAGGAGTTGAACGGCTTCGAGCTGACGTCCGGACGCGCGCCGGAAGCATTGAACGAGATCGTTCTCGACGCCGACGCACTCACCCAGGGCGGCTTCGAGCTTGGCGATCACGTGCGCGTACTGCCCAGTTCGACAGCTGACATGACTGTCGTGGGAGAGATGGTCGCACCCGACGGGGCCATCGACGGCACAACGTCCCTGGCCACCACCATCGAGACCCTGCAGCTGCTGTACGGGACCGACCAGGTGACTTCAGTCAATGTGGCCTCCGACTCGCTTGATGAGGCGACGTTGGTCAGCACGCTTCAAGCTTCGCTTGGGGCAGACCTCGAGGTTGTAACCGGCCAGCAGGTCGCAGACGAGTTCAAAGAACTGATCAACCAGTTCGTGAGCCTCATCTCGATCTTCCTTACCGTCTTTGCCGCCATCGCGCTCTTTGTCGCCGTCTTTGTGATCTACAACACCTTTACGATCACGGTTGCTCAGCGCATCAAAGAGATGGCCTTGCTCCGCGCCATAGGCGCTGGGCGACGCCAGGTCATGCGAAACGTCCTGCTCGAATCTCTTGCCGTTGGTGTCATCGCGTCGATCGCAGGCGTGCTGCTCGGTCTCGGACTCGGGTGGGTGTTGCTTCGAGTGTTCGACGCTCTCGGATTCCCTCTCGGAGGTGCAGGTCTTGCCGTCTCCACAAGCGGGCTTGTGGTCGCATTCTTCGTCGGCCTGACCGTGACGCTGGTGTCGGCGACCATTCCAGCCCGCCGCGGCGCGCAGGTTCCCCCGATCGAAGCACTGCGCTCGACGGCAGTCGAAGAGGTTGGGGCGTCTCGCTCCCGCATCGTCCTTGGACTGATTGGCGTGGCCCTTGGCGCCGTGCTGGCCACCGTCGGTGCCGCCGGTACCGCTGCGGTTCCCGCAGTTGCAGGGATCGCGCTGCTGTTTGGCGGAGTGATCATGGCGGCTCCAGTGATCATCCCCGCCATGGCCCGGCTTGCGGGACGTCCGTTGATCAAGGCCCGCGGGATCGTCGGAGAACTTGCGTCCGAGAACGCGAGCCGTAGCCCCAAGCGCACCGCCACGACCGCGCTGGCCTTGATGGTCGGTGTGATGTTGGTCGTCACCGCAACCGTGATTGCGGCTTCGTTCCAGGAGTCAATCCGCGGCGACCTTGACCGCGCCATCGCTGCCGAACTCGTCATTGAGGCCGGTGACGGCTTCCTAGGAGGGATAGATCCAGCGCTCACCGCTCAACTCGGGGATATCGAGTCCATTGATGCGTTCTCAACGGTCCGACCGGTGCAAGTGGAACTCGACGGCGATCCGGTAGGTATCGCCGGCGTTCACTCCACTCAGCTCCATCAGGTACTCAACCTGACAACCACCCAGGGCTCTCTCGCAGAACTGGGCGGTGGAGGAATTGGGCTGAGCATTGACGAAGCCCAGAGTCGAAACCTCGACATTGGCGACAGCGTCGTCTTGTCATCTCAGCTCACCGAGATCACGCTCGATGTCGTCACCGTCTACACACCTGATGAGGTTGTCGGAGGGTTGCTCGTCGACGTTTCGGTAGCTGACCGCATCGGCTTCCAACCACTGGACTCACTGGTCCTGATCTCGACAGGTGAGGCCGGTGGCAGCCAATCCGAGATCGAAGCAATTCTGGCCGGTGATCCGACCGCCACCGTCAAGACGGCGCGGGCCTATGCAGACGACCAAGCCGGAGAGCTCAACACGCTCCTCAATCTCTTGTACGGGCTGCTGGCCCTCTCCGTGATCATTGCCCTTCTCGGCGTCGCCAACACGATGACGCTGTCCGTTCACGAACGAACGCGTGAGCTCGGTTTGTTGCGGGCCGTCGGCATGTCTGGGCCACAGCTACGAAGGGCGGTTCGGTCCGAAGCAGCTCTGATTGGGTTGGTCGGCTCGATGATTGGACTCGTTCTCGGGGTCTTCTTCGGGTGGCTTGGCCATCGAGCGACCGTCGACACGTTCCCCGTCTTCAGTCTCCCGTGGATTCAGCTGCTCGTCATCGCCGTTGTAGGAATCCTCGCTGGATTGCTTGCCGGCTGGCGGCCGGCACGACGCGCCAGCGAGCTCAACATCCTGGAAGCAATCTCGCACTCGTAGTTGTCCCGCATCGTCGCCGATCACGGCGCCGGACCCGAGATTTACCCGGCTCCAAAGTGCGCCCAACACAGACCCAACGTTGTCGGTTGACGATTCATGGATGCAACGAGATACCAACCATGTACGTCAATCGCGCGTCGCCGGATTGCTACTGGCGGCGGTGGCGCTCTTCGTCGCCGCATGCGGTGGCGGCGAAGAAACGACCTCGGGGGTTGCGAGCATCGCCGACGTCGAAACAGAACCGACAGCCGTACCCACCACGATGCCGGTAACCGTCGCGCCGATACCGGAAACCGTCGCCGACCTCGCCGAAGACACCACCGAGGCGCAAGACACGGGGTCGGCCGAGACGTCGGCCGACCCCATCGACACGACGGGGTCAGATAGCGATGCGATCGAGACGGGCACGAGCGAAGGCGTCGTCGCCCAGGACGCGACCGATGAAGACATGGCGCTCGCGTTCGTGGTGTGTGTTCGCGAGGCCGGCTTCGATGAGATGCCGGACCCGACAATCACCGCGGACGGGTCGGTCCAGCTTCTCCCCCCTGGTCAACAGCAGCTCCTCGGCGATCCCGACTTCCAGGAGGCAGCAGAGGGATGCGTCAACCTCATTGAAGAGGCGACCTTCTTCACGGAGGCACCAGACATCTCCGACTTCGAGGACAGCTTGTTGGAGTTTGCACGGTGTCTTCGAGACAACGGCCTTGACGTCGATGACCCTGATCTGAGCAGGTTCGTTCCTGGCCAAGGAGCCCGCATGTTCGGCGATGACTTCGATCCGCAGGATCCCGCGAACGCGGATGCAATCGCCGCTTGTCAGGGTCTGCTGCCGAACGCGGGCGGTAACTGACATGAACACCGCGAGCACAGAATCGTCCCGGCCGTCGCGGCGCCCTCCGGTGAAGTGGTTGGTGGCCGGTCTTCTTCTCGCCGCCGCGGTCGCCGCATTTGTGGCGCTGAGCGGCAACTCACAAAGTGATGCAGCGGAGGAGAGTGACGAGCCTGCAGTGCAGAACTCGACTGCCGTCGTCCGCACTGACCTCGTCGAGATGGAGCAGTTCGATGGCACCCTTCGACCGACGGACGACGACACGATTGCTGCCGCGCGCTCCGGTGTCGTCACTGCGCTCGCGGAGGAAGACACTGTGTTGGCCGAGGGTGACCCGGTCTACGCAGTCGACGGGACCATGGTCCCGCTCCTTGTTGCGCCAACGGCCTTCTACCGTGACCTTTCGCTCGGTGACCGGTCTCTCACGGTCGAGGCACCACGCTCCGGGACCGTGACAAGTGCGCCCGAAAGCGGGGCGATCGTTGAGCAAGGCGACGTGCTGTTTGCGTTTGATGGCGAGCCGGTCACCGTGCTGTATGGCGACTCACTCGTCTATCGCGACCTGTATTGGCCCGAGCCGGTCGAGACCTCAACCCGGAGCACGCAAGCTGCCGACGTGCAGAACTCACAGTCACGCGTGCGACTCCTCGACGCGATCACCGACGCCGAAGAGCAACTGGCCGAGGCCCAGAGCGGCACGCCGAGCAATGCGCTGCTCAACGCGATCGACGACCTCAATCAGCTTGAGCAAACCGGTGGCAGCGCCAACGAGATTTCGCGAGCGAATCAAGCGGTCACCGCGGCGCAGCAAGCCGATCTCGATCGAATCGCCGCCGCCGAAGATGCCGTCGACGGAGCTCGACAGGCCCTCATCGACTTCGACGAGGTCCAGGCCGCTGCCGACCGAGACGAGCTTGCGAACGAGACCGTGCCGGACACCCAACCGAACCTCATCGGACCCGATGTACTTCAGCTGGAAACTGCGCTCGTCGACCTGGGTTATGACCCGGACAACGAGGTCATCGTTGACCGAGAATTCACGTCGGAGACCGCGGCAATGGTTGAGCGCTGGCAACAAGACCTGGGCGTCGAAGTCGACGGCGTCGTCGAAGCGCGCGACATCGTGTTCGTCCCTGGACCCGCCCAGGTCATCAAGACGCTCGACGAGACCGGCGCCGTCGCACCCGGCGCCGCGATCGCGACAATGTCCTTCGGAGCAGAGCTGGCGGGCCCCGATGTGCTCCAGCTCGAGCAGGCGCTCGCTCGTCTCGGTTTCACCGCCGACGCCACAATGGTCGTGGACGATGTGTTCACCCCCGAGACGCGTGCGGCGCTCCTCGATTGGCAAGTTGCGACCGGACAAGAACCAGATGGCGTCTTACACGTCGGCGATGCCGTCGTGGTCGAATCTGCCGTTCGCGTCACCGCCGAGGTCGCCGCAGTCGGGACCGAGGTCGGTGCTGGCACAACGGTGCTTCAGGTAGCCGATGTCGAGCAGATCGTGAGCTTCGACCTCGACGCCGCTGATCAGTCGTTGGCCGACGAAGGCGATCGCGTGACGGTCATACTTCCCGACAATGTCGAGATCCCGGCGGTCATCGAGGACATCGCAACGACGGCGCAGACAGCACAAGACGGCAGTACGACATTCGCAGTCACGGTTCGACTGGACAACCCGGAGCTGGCCGGAGATCTGACCGAGGCGCCGGTCGATGTCGAACTCGTCGGATCCTCTGTGGCCGATGTCTTGGCGGTACCTGTGTCGGCCCTCATTGCGCTCTCGGAGGGCGGCTATGCCATCGAAGTCGACTCGGGATCGGGGTTTCGACTCGTCGCCGCTGAGCCGGGTTTCTTCGCTGACGGACTCGTGGAGATCGATGCTGCTGGCGTTGAAGTCGGCGATCAGGTGGCACTGCCATGACGACCACGCTCGATGAGCCGCCACTTGGGCGCACGAATCCGACCGTTCTCTCCTTCACGAACGTCGTGAAGGAGTACCCGAGCACGCCGCCCGTACGGGCGCTCGATGACGTCTCGTTCGCGATTGCGCAAGGCGAATTGCTTGCCATCGTCGGGCCATCCGGCTCGGGCAAGTCGACGCTGCTGCATGTGATGGGCACGCTCGATCGGCCCACCTCGGGCGACGTCATGGTCGCCGGCCATCAGGTGTCGAAGCTGAACGACGCAGAGCTGTCCGGGCTCCGGGCTCGCCACATCGGGTTCGTATTTCAACAGTTTCATCTGCTCAACGGCTTCACGTCGCTCGACAACGTGGCAGACGGCGCGCTCTATGGCGGCGCCAAACTGAGCGACCGGCGCGAGTTGGCTCGCGAAGCACTGCACAAGGTTGGCCTCAGCCACCGCGTTGACCATGAAGCAAACAAGCTCTCGGGTGGCGAACGACAGCGCGTGGCGATCGCTCGGGCCATCCTCGGTGACCCGTCGATCATCTTGGCCGACGAACCAACCGGGAACCTCGACTCGCGCAGCAGCGATGCCATCGTCGAGTTGATCCAGGAGCTCAACGGCGCCGGTGTGACCCTGGTGGTCATCACGCACAATCCCGAGATCGCCGAGATGTTCCCGCGCTCGGTGAGCATTCGAGACGGCCAGATCGAGCACGACACTCGGGCGCCGCAATGAGGCGATCGAAGGCAGTTTCGGCAGAACTGGGGCGAAGCCGCGTCAACTCCGTCGACATGGCGCGCACCGCCACCGTCGGCATGCGAACCCGCCGAATGCGCACTGCGCTCTCCGCGCTGGGAATCATGATCGGCATCGCCGCCATGGTTGCCGTGCTCGGCCTGAGCGA
>CALLPT010000172.1 GCA_938015575.1 uncultured Acidimicrobiales bacterium | reverse complement strand
CGCTCGCATTCCTCGTGGAGCCGGCCAATGAGATCGCGCAGGCCATCGATGGTGCCTTCGCCCGGGTAATAGCCGTCGGCGAGCTTGGCCGCACGACGCAGCGCGGCAGGGGAGTCACCGCCGACGAGGATCGGGACGTCGGCGCCTTGGGGTGGGCGAGGGGTGCAGGTGAGCGGTTCGAAGTCGACGAACTCGCCGTGGAACTCGACGTGGCTTCCTGACCACACCATCCGAAGTGCTTCGACGTACTCGTCGGTGCGAGCGCCTCGCCGTTCCCACGGCACGCCCAGCGCCTCGAACTCTTCGCGCATCCAGCCAACCCCGATGCCGAGCTCGACCCGGCCCCCGCTCAAGTGATCGAGAGTCGCGATTTCCTTGGCCAGGACCAATGGGTTCCGTTGCGGCAGGATCAAGATGCACGTGCCAAGACGAAGCGTCGGCGCTGCAGCGGCCACGTAGGCGAGCCAAATGAGCGGGTCCGGAATTGGGGTGTCGGGCGTCGCCGGAACCTTGCCGTCAGAGGTGTACGGGTACGCCGACTCGATCGAGGACGGGAAGATGACATGCTCGCCTCCCCAAACCGACTCAAACCCGACCTGTTCGGCGATCCGACAAATCTCCAGTGCCGAATCGGGTTCGGTGCCAATGCTTGCCGCGAATGCGAGACCAAACTTCATGGCCTCAGGGGAGCACAGCAGCGTGCGAATCGCAATTCGCGAGCTCGGCAGCGAACCGAGGATCCGCACTACGGTGCCGGCATGGAAGCCCTCGCCGCCCTTGCCCAAGCACGAACCGAGTTCGAATCTCGCCTGGCGCTGATTACCGATGACCAATGGCAAAACGCCACACCATGTCCGGACTGGAACGTCACGGCGCTTGTCAATCACATGATGCTGGGCAACCGGATGACCGTGCAGCTGCTCCAAGGCATGGCCACCGCCGACGTGATTGCGGGACTCGACGATGACCTTGTTGGTGCCGCCGTCGACGTGCGTGGCGAGTTCGCCACGGCCGCCGACGCGCTCCACGCTGGTTTCGCTGCAAACGGGGGATTGGACGGCACCGTGCAGCATCCGATGGGTGAGATCCCTCGCACGATGTTCATCGGCTTCCGCGTGTGCGACTACGCGGTGCACGCCTGGGACCTAGCCCGTGGCCTCGGCATCGACGATCAGCTCGACGCTGATCTTGTCCAATGGTTGTGGGACGACTGCCAACCAATGAAGGATGGACTGGCGGCGACGGGCATGTTCGGCGAAGGCGCATCGGGCACGGTCGCCGACGACGCGCCGCTGCAAGTGCGCTACCTCGATACGTTCGGACGTCGCCCCTGATCGCTCCTTCCGGCGCGCTGCATGGGCGGCACTGGCAATGGAAGCGGGTTCGCCCATAGTGTGCGTGCATACCAACATTGGGGGATGAACGATGGATCTGATCGAGGTAATGCGCTCGCAACCGGCGAACCGGTTCTACAAGCCGGATCCGGTCCCGCAAGAGGTCTTCTACAAGGCCATGGATTCGGCCCGATTCGGCCCCCAGGGCGGCAACCGACAGCCGGTCCGGTTCCTGATCGTCACCGACCCCGACAAGCGAGCCCAACTCGCCGAGTGGTACATGCAGCCGTGGTCCGTCTACTACGAGCAGGCCTCTGCGGCGGGCGAGGCACTCGAAGCCGAAAGCGGCGACGCCAAAGCGACCAAAGCCGTCATGTCCAAAGCCTCGATCGTGGCCGCGAACGACTTCGCCGAGAACTTGGCGAGCCATCCGGCGATCATCGTTGCCTGCGCTGAGCTCGAAGAGACCCACCCGACCGACACCGACCTTGGGCGTCTCAGCATCGTCGGGGGCGCATCGGTCTATCCGATCGTGCAGAACCTGTGCCTGGCGCTGCGCAACGAAGGCGTCGCCACGACCCTGACCACCTTGCTCTGCTTGTTCGAGCCCCAAGTCAAGGAACTCCTCGGGATTCCCGAGCAGTACGCGACGGCCGCTCACATTGTGGCGGGCTACCCGGCCAAGCCATTCCCGACGAAGCTCACGCGCCATCCAGTCGAGGAAATCGCGTTCATGGACAGCTTCGACAATCCTTTGACTGCCTGAGCCCCGCTCGATGAGCGAGCGTTAGTCGCCGCGGAGTTCGCCGAGCACTTCGTCGCGGTGCTCGTCGAGTGCGGGGGCTGCGGTCCTGATCCGGGTTGGCGTCCGCGAAAACTTGACCGCGGGCCCCACGACCGAAACCGTGACGCCGTCTTCTTGCTCGACCGGTTGCAGCATGTCGCGTTCGATGACGTGTGGGTCTTTCACGACCTCGGCGAGGGTCTGTACGCGGGCGGCTGGCAGGCCCGCGCCGCGGAGCACATCGATGGCTTCGTCGCGGGTCCGCTCTGCGAGCCAGCCGCCAAAGAGCATGTCGCAGACGTCGCGGTTTGCGGCCCGGGCCTCGCGGGTAGCGAAGCTCTCGTGCTCGGCGAGCTCGGCCTGGCCGATGATGTCGGCGAGGATCTGCCAGTGCGAGTCGAGCAGCACGCCCGCATAGATCGGGCCGTCGCTGCACTGATACAGATTGCACGGCGCGAGGAACCCGAACTGGTTGCCCCAACGATCAGGCTGGATGTCATAGGTGCCGAGTGTCGGCAACCCATTCGTCTGGTGAATCATCGAGTCGAGAAGCGCCACGTCGACGTGCTGGCCCTCGCCCGTCTGGTCGCGATGGCGCAGCGCGGCCATCGCTCCAATGGCACCGTGCAGACCACCGAGGTCGTCGGCCATGAACGTGCCGGCCTTGGTCGGGTCGCCGCCGGGCGTGCCGTTGACGGTCATGAACCCCGAGGTTGCCTGGGCCATCGGGTCATAGCCGGCGGCACCGTGGTCGGGACCGAACTGGCCCCAGCCGGTCACCGACACGTACACGATGTCCTCTTTGACCGCGCGAACATCGGCGTAACCGAGACCGTGGCGGGCGAGGGTGCCGACCTTGAAGTTCTCGAGCATGATGTCGCTCGTCGCAGCGATATCGAGGATCGTTTGGCGGCCCTCGTCGGTCGTCATATCGAGCACGATCGATCGCTTGTTGCGATTGACCGTGGCATGCATCAGGCTCACCTCGGTGTCAGGAAGCGGCATCAAGGCGCGGGCGACATCGCCGCCGGGGATCTCGACCTTGAT